>DAIPIP010000113.1:0-9746 GCA_036770725.1 Opitutaceae bacterium | reverse complement strand
GAATGCGATGAAAACGGGGGCGAGAAAAACGAGGGTCGAAGGGGCGCTCATCGGGGAAGGTAGAGCAGGGGAAAACGCGGAGGAGTGCGAACCATCTTCGCCGGATTGCGCGGCGAGAGATTTACGGGCTCGCGGGCTTCCGGGGTTTGCCCGTCGGGTAGGTGACTTTGCCGGCGGGCAAGGGCAGGATGCGGCGGTCGAGGCGCACGCGTTCATGTGGTTCGATCGTGCGACGTAGCTGGTTGACGAGATCGGGATGCAGCGGGTTGACGAGGTAGTTGGTTTCGCGCGGCACGAGCACGCTCGGCAGAGTGAGGGCGAGGCGTTCGCCGCGCCGCAGCCAGGCGTCGCCGAAGCGGCGGGTGGATTCGGGCGCGGCGGCGTCGGCCCAGCCGGGCGGCAGAGTGGCGGCGGCCGGCAGGGGATCGACTTGGTGGTTGTCGAGCAGGAGCGGGATGGCGGCGAACTCCGGGGCGGGGCGGCCGGTGTCGAGATGCACCAAAATCTCCAACACGCCGAGCGCGATGGACGACGCGCAATACACCGCCGGCACGCCGACCGAGTTCCAGCGTCCGCCGTGCAGGCGCGCGCCCTCGCCGTCGAAAGGCGTGTCGGCACGCAGCATGGGAACGATACGCCAGACGAGTGGCATGCGGGCGCGTTGGGCGGCGGGCGGTTTATTGGAAAACGCCGTGGGCGAGACGGCCGATCACGTGCTCGACCTCGCGCCCGCCGACCTCGGTGCGGGCGAAGTCGAGCGGGGTGGCGCCATCGAGGGCGCGGGCCGGGCGGCGCAGCCATTCGCGGGCGGTGCGTTCATCGCGCTCGAAGAGATCGACCGCCTGCCAGTAAAGGCGGGCGTAGCGCACCAGACGGTCGCTGTGATCGGGATCGAGACGGCCGCCGCCCTTTTCCTTGCGACGGCGCGAGAGCGTGGCGAGCGAGACGCCCGTGCGCTCCGCGAGTTCCTCGACCGTGAGATCGAGCATCTCGCGCAAATGATCGAACTCGGCGATGGGCAAACCGGCCATCACGCGCTCCACCACGGCGGTGGGCGCGGCGCGCATGGGCTCTTCGCCGAGAAAATAAACGGAAGGATGGCGGGCTTTCATGTGACGACCATGTGGTCGTCACGTGAAAGGGTCAAGCGGGAAGGCGGGGGATTTTAGGCGGCGAGCTTGGGCGTCTCGGCGAGGGCGGCGTCGAAGGAGGCCAGCATGGAGGCGATGGTCTCATCGGTCTCATCGCCCATGTTGGAGATGCGGAAGGTCTTGCCCTTGAGCTTGCCGTAGCCGCCGTCGATCACGAGGCCGTGCTTCGACTTCAGGATCTTGTTCAACGCGGAGAGATCGTAGCCGAGATTGTTGGCGAAGCAGTTCAGCGCGACCGAGCCGAAGCCCTCTTTCGGGAACATGGAAAAACCCTTGGCGAGCACGTGGTCGCGCACGGTTGTGTTGAGGCGGGCGTGGCGGGCGTAGCGGTTCTCGATGCCCTCGGCCTTGATGTCTTCGAGCTTGGACTTGAGGGCGTAGATGAGGGCGATGCTCGGCGTGCTGGGGGTCATGCCGTTTTCGTGGTTCTTCTGGAACTCGACGAAATCGAAATAGTAGCCGCGGTCGGTCATGGTGGCGGCGCGGTCGAGGGCTTTTTTCGAGACGCTCAGGAGGGCGAGGCCGGGGGGCAGGGCGAGGGCTTTTTGCGAGCCGGTGATGAGCACGTCGATGCCGAGCTCGTCCTTCTTGATCGGCACGACGGAGAAGGAGCTGACGGTATCGACGATGGAGATGACCTCGGGAAATTCGCGGATGACGGCCATGAGCGCGGGCAGGTCGCTCATGCAGCCGCAGGAGGTTTCGTTATGGATGAGGGTGATGGTGTCGTAGGCGCCGGTGGCGAGTTCGCGGCGGACGGCCTCGGGATCGACGGGCTGGCCCCAGTCGAACTTGAGGGCGGTGGCCTGCTTTCCGCAGCGCAGGGAGACGTCATACCATTTGTCGGAGAAGGCGCCGTTCATGCAGTTGAGCACCTTCTTTTTCACGACGTTGCGGATAGCGCCTTCCATGACGCCCCAGGCGGAGCTGGTGGAGAGATACACCGGGTCTTGGGTGTAAAAGAGGGCCTGCAGGTCTGGCTGGATCGCGTTATAGAGCGCGACGAAGTCGGGGCTGCGGTGGCCGATCATGCCTTGGGCCATCGCTTGGAGGGTCTTGTCGGAGACGGCGATGGGGCCGGGGATGAAGAGTTTGTAGCTCATAATTTGGAAGGGGCCGCGCGGTAGGCGCGAAGAGGTCAACGAAGCGGTCGCGGCCTCGCCCGGTCAAATCCGATTTCCCGGCGCGGGGCTCAACTATTACGCCGGAAGGTGGCGACGTAGAAGCCGTCGTTATCCTCGACCCCGGGCGCGATGGGGCGGGTGGGGGAGGCGGACTGGAACTCGTTGCCATGAGCGGCGAGGAAGGCTTTTGCGACGAGGCGGTTCTCGGTGTGGGCGATGGAGCAGGTGGCATAAACGAGCAGGCCGCCGGGGCGCACGCGGGCGGAGGCTTCGGCGAGGATGGCGCGTTGCAGCGTGGCGGCGGCGGCGAGGTCGGCGCGCGTGGTGCAGGCCATGAGGTGCGGGGCGCGTCGCCAGGTGCCGCTGCCGGCGCAGGGGGCGTCCACGAGCACGCCGTCGTAGTCGCGGGCGGTGTCGGACGCGGCGGCGAGGGTGTGGATGCGGGGCGCGAGGCCGGCGCGGGTGGCGCGGGCGCGGAGTTCGGCGAGGGCGGCGGCGCGGGGATCGGTGGCGTCGATGCGCGCGGACGGGCCGAGGAGGCGGGCTAGTTGCAAGGTCTTGCCGCCGGCGCCGGCGCAGGCGTCGAGCCAGCGCGGGCCGGGCGCGGGGTGCGCGGCGAGGACGTCGGCGAGGATGCGCTGCGAACCGGCGTCCTGGATTTCGTAGTGGCCGGCTTGATACAGCGGGCAGGCGGTGACCTTGGTCTCGGGCGGGAGCTTGAAGGCGTCGGCGAGGACGGGGTGGGGCTCGGCGCTCCAGCCGAGCGCGCGCCATTCGGCGTGGACGGCGGCGGGAGAGTCGGTTTGCAGGCGGACCCAGAGCGGGGCGCGGGCGAGGAGGGCGGCGGCGGTATCGGCGGGGGGGAGACCGGTCTCGCATTCCTCGGCGAACCACTCGGGCATGAGCGCGAGCGGATTGGTGGCGGCGGGCGCCGCAGCGGAGTCGGCGGTGCTGGCGAAGGTGGCGCGAAAGGCTTCGGTCTCGCGCGTGGTGGCGCAGGCGTGCGCGAGGGTGGCGGCCCAGGAGAGCGCGGCGGATTCGTCGTCGTTGATCGCTTCCGGCGGCGGGAGGAGGCGGGCGTGGCGCAGCGCGGTGAGGAGGAGTTCGCGGTAGAGGCGGCGGTCGCGACCGCCGAAGCGGCGGTCGGCGAGCAGGGTTTGAAGGCGCGCGGGCGTGGCGCGGTCGAGCGGGTGGAGGCGAGCCCAGAGTCCGCGCACGATGCGAAGCTGGTTGTGCGCGTGGCTCGGGCTCATCGGAACGGCGGCGTGACGCGGGAAGGGGCGCGTCGCATCTACCGGGATTTTAAAAACCTTCGTTTTCGAGGCTGACGCCGAAGCCGATATCGCTCTCGCGGCGCGGGCCGTCGTAGAGGGAGAGTTCGTAGCTGACGGTCCAGGTGCGGTTGAAGCGCTGGCGGAAGGCGTAGGTTTGCTCAGTGAAGCGGCCGTCGCGGGAATCGTAGCGAATGCGGGCGGCGAGGGAGTAGATCTCGTTCAGGCGGAGGCCGTAATCGAGGGTGTATTCCTCGATCTTACGGGCGTTGATGTTGTCCGCCAGGTAGTGCGTGCCGACGCGGACGCTCCAGATGTTGGCGTCGGTGATGGTTAGGCCGGTGTTCATCTCCTCGATGGTGCCGGTCTGCGCGACAGTGCGGTTGTAGAGATCGAAGCGGAGCCACTTGGCGGGGCTGAGAGCGAGGAAGGTGTGGACGTCGCTTGCGCCGCGGGTGTCGCCCGAGGTGCTGGCGGCTTCGGAGGAGGCGTATTGATCGACGGCGACGTTGAGGCGAACGAGATCGCGCGAGCCATAGGTGGCGTCGCGAGTTTGGAGAACGTTATCCACGCCGAAGCGGAATGTGTTGATCGAGGGCAGGCGGTCGATGTCGCGGCGGTTGGCGATGCCGAGGGGCCGCATGTAATAGGAGATGACGTCGCGGTCGATGCCGGGGATGTCGGCCTGGCCGACGTCGGCGGAGGGGCTGTAACGGTAGCTGAGTTTCGGCGTGATGATGTGGCGGAGGCCGTCGATGCCCCAGCGTTCGTTTTTGTAGTCCCAAGTGGCGCTGGTCTCAAAGAGTTTGGAGTCGAAGCCGATCTCGCCGAGGACGCGGGTGTAGTTGCTGCCGCGCGGGCTGCCGGGGGTGAGGCGTTCGTAGTGGGTAACGCGCACGCCGGCGGTGGGCGTGACGGAGAGCCATTCGCGGGGGGAGAAGGGGCGATTCAGGCCGTAGTAGAGGTCGGCGCGGTCGCTGCGGATGGTGCCACCGCCGAAGGGATCGTCTTCGCGGAGGGCGGCGATGCTGGCGTTGATGCGGTGGTAGATGCCGCCGCCGATTTCAACGGGAAGACCGTCGAAGCGAACTTCGGGCAGGCGTTCTTGAACGACGGAGTAGTCGTTGACCTGGACACGGCTGAAGAGGGAGACGACGTAGTTGTCGCCGGTTTTGGCGGCTTCGAACCAGGTGTCGGGCGTCTGCAAGTCGCGGAAGCCGTCGGAGCGGAAATCGCGCGTGACGTAGGAGTCGGACCAATAGTTGAGTTGCCCGGCGATGGTGAGGCCGGGTCGCACGACCTGGTAGTGTTGCCACTCGATGTAGCCGCGATCCGTGCCGATGGCCTGGTTGCGGATATCGAGACCGGGGTTGCTTTGGTCTTTGATGAAACCGGTGCGGAATTCGCCGCGCGCACCGGTGCCGTCGGTGCTGAAGGTATCGTAGTCGCCGATGGGCCCGAACAAAACGCCGCGTTTGGTGAAGATGCCGAAGTCCGCACCGAGGTTTACGGTGTCGGTGAAAGGAGCGGTGACGGCGATGCTGAACTCGGCGCCGAGATCGCTGCTGAAACCGGCGTCCAGTTTCACGCCGCTGATGGCGGGGCGGTTGGGCGATTCCTTCAGTTTGGGCAGCGGGAGGATGTTGGTCGAGCCGACGCCTAGGCGGCCGCCCTCGATGATCGCGGTGGAGTTGCCGTCGTCTTCCGCCGGTTGATAAGTGACAACGCGAGCGCGCAGGGTGGGGCTGAGCGGCTCGGGTTCGCCGTAGGTGAGCACGGCGTCTTCGACGCGCAGACCGCCATCGGAGCCTTCTGCGCGCTCGCCGGAAGCGAGCAGACTGCCTTGGCCGACGCGGAAACGACCCACGGTGTAGACGCCGTCTTCGTAGCGGTAAGTGACTTCTTCGGCGACGAGGCGTTGCGCGCCGCGAATCAAAATGACGTTGCCCCGGGCCACGGCCACGCGGTCCTGCGTGCCGTAAACGATCTCGTCGGCGTAAAGCACGAGGTCCCTGTGGGCGAGGCGGGCGTCGCCGGTGGCCACGAGTTCCGTCTCCGTCAGGCGGGTGCTTTGGGCGGTGAGCTGGGGCAGGGTGGGCTCGGCCGCGTGGAGACGGCTGATCGCGAGCAAGAGGGTGGCGACAAGGGGGGCGAAGCGAGGAGTCACAGGGGGCCGAGCAAAGCGCGCGCAGGTTCGCAGGCAAGCTCGTGTTCAGCCGGAGGCGTGTTCGCGTAAGTATGGGGAGTTTGGCCCACTTTTCGCTTTGCGCGTCGTGCCGGGCGGGCCAAGGTGCGCACGCCATTTCCGGCCTTACCAATTTACTTAAACATGGCCCGTTCCGCCGCGACCTCCCGCCGTCCTTCCACCGCAATCAAAGAACTCGCCCAACTCCGCGCCGAGGTGCGCGCCCTGGGCTCGGCGCTCGGTCGGGTGATAACCCGTCTCGAAGGCCCGGAAACGTTGGCCAAGGTCGAGCGTCTGCGCGGTCTCGCCAAGGCCGCCCGCGCGGGTGAATCGGGCGCGGGCGCCGCGCTCTCCGCCGAGGTCGCCGCGCTGAGCCCGACCGAGGCCTTTAACCAGGCGATGGCGTTCACGCTCTACTTCGAGCTGGTGAATCTCGCCGAGGAAAACTTCCGCATCCTGATCCTGCGCGCCCGCCGCGCCGAACTCGCGCGCGCCGGTCATAAGGTCGATCCCGCCGTCAAGCCGATGCGCGAGTCCATCGAGGCCGCCGTCGCCGAGCTCAAAACCCGCGGCGTCACGCCCGCGCACATGCAGACGCTGGTGGACCGCATCGCCATCGAACTGGTTTTCACCGCGCATCCCACCGAGTCGAAGCGCCGCACCCTTCTAACCAAACTCCGTCGTCTCGCCGAACTGCTTCAACGCGACTCCGGCCAGGCCCCCGGTCAGCTCGGCGACCCCGCCGCCGTCGAGCGCGAGATCGCCTCGCTCTGGCTCACCGACCGCAGCCGCGTCGAGCGCCCGCTCGTCACCGACGAGGCGCGCACCGGGCTTTGGTATCACGACACCACGCTCTACGACGTGCTGCCGCGCCTCCAGGCCGACATGCAACGCGCCCTCGCCCGCCATTACCCGGGCGTGAAACCGCCCGCGCGCTGGCTCACTTTCGGCTCCTGGATCGGCGGTGACCGCGACGGCAATCCCAACGTCAACGCCGCCGTCACCGAAGAGGTGATCGGCCTGCATCGCCAGCTCGCCGCCGAAAAACTCCTCGCCCACGTGCGCGATCTCGGCCGCACCCTCACCGTCTCCGACCGGCGCGAGGAAATCACGCCCGAGATGAAGCGCCTCCTGCGCGAGAACCGCCACCTCTCCAGCCGCGTTGAGGCGCTCACCAAACGGTATCCACACGAGCCCTACCGTCTCGTGCTCGCCGGTCTGCGCGAACGCCTCCAACTCGCCGTTTCGCGCGCTTCGGAGTCGCTGCATCTGCCGCCCGACGCCGAGCCGCCGCTGCAAACCGGCGAGGTCCGCGAGATCCTCGAAACCCTCGTGCGCAGCCTCGCCGCCGGGCGCGGGGCCATCCTCGCCGAGGGCGAGTTGCGCGACAACCTCGTGCGCCTCGACGCCTTCGGCCTGCACGCCGCGCGCCTCGACATTCGCCAGCACTCCGGCCCGCACGAGGTGGCCGTGGCCGAACTCCTCGGCCGCTCCGATTACGTGAAACTGCCCGAGGCCGAACGGCGCGACGTGCTCGCCGCCGCCATCGCCAAGGCCAAGCCGCTCTCGCCGTCCGCCGTCGCCGCGCTCTCCGCCGCCACGCGCCACGTGGTCGAGCCGCTCGTGCTCGCCGCCAAGATCCACGCCATTCTCGGGCGCGAATGCCTCGGCATCTACATCATCAGCATGACGACCGACGTCTCCGACCTGCTCGAGGTCGCGCTGCTGATGCGCCTCGCCGACGTCACGCTGCCGATCTCGCCCCTGTTCGAGACGCTTGAGGATTTGAACAACGCCCCGCGCGTGTTGACCGAGTTGTATCAACATTCCACCTACGCCCCGATTCTCGCCGCGCAGGGCGGGCACCAGGACGTGATGCTGGGCTACTCCGATTCCAACAAGGACTGCGGTTACCTCACCGCCAACTGGGCGCTGTTCAAGGCCCAGGACGAAATCGCGCGCGTCTGCCGCGAAGCCGACGTGCGCGTCACGCTGTTTCACGGTCGCGGCGGCTCCATCGCTCGCGGCGGCGGCCCCGCCGCCAAGGCCATCCTCGCGCAGCCCGTCGCGCTGCGCGACGGCGGCATCCGCGTCACCGAGCAGGGCGAGGTGCTTTCCACGCGCTACCACGACGCCGAGCTCGCCCATCGCATCCTCGAGCAGATGACCTACGGCGTCATGCTCGGCATCCATGCCGCCGAGCATCCCTCGCCCGTGCGCCCCGAGTGGACGCAGGCGATGGAGCAGATGAGCGCGGCCGGTTTCGCGGCCTACAAAAAACTCGTGCACGACGACCCCGAGTTCATCGCCTTCTGGAAGCAGGCCACGCCCATCGACGAGATCAGTAACCTCAAGTTCGGCTCCCGCCCCACCTTCCGCCGCGCCACCACGAGCGTCACCGATTTGCGCGCCATCCCGTGGGTTTTCTCCTGGATGCAGAGCCGCTTTAATTTCTCCGGCTGGTATGGCCTCGGCTCCGCGCTCGCCCCCGTGCTCAAGCGCGGCAAGGCCGGCCGCGATCTCCTGCGCCAGATGCACGCCGAGTGGCCGTTTTTCCAGACCCTGATCGACAACGCCCAGCTCACCCTCTGCAAGGCCGACATGGGCATCGCCCGCCTCTACGCCTCGCTCGTCGAGGACAAGGCACTTCGCGCCAAAATCCTCGGTGTGCTCGAGGCCGAGTTCGCCCGCACCGAAAAGGCCATCCTCGCCATCACCGGCCAGAAGCAACTCCTCGGCCGCGAGCCCGTGCTCCGCAAATCCGTCGAGCTGCGCAATCCCTACATCGACCCGCTCAACTATCTCCAGGTCGAGATGATCCGCCGCCTCCGCGCGGGCGGTCTCGACAAGGCTGGCGAGGACGCCGTGCGCCGCGTGGTCGAACTCACGATCAACGGCGTCTCGGGCGGTTTGAAAAACACCGGCTGAGCCCAAGATCGACACCCGCGCCGCCGACCGTGCTCGCCAGCGCGGGCGGCGGACATTAACCCTTCACCGCCCCCGTCACCCCAACACCTCTCCGACCTTCTTCGCCTCTCCCGATGCTGCTCACCCCCGCCGAACTCGCCCAGTTTTCCAAAGCCATCTGCGCCCACCCCCACGGCCTGCTCGGCATGCACGCCGTCAAGTCCGGGCTCGTCGTCCGCGCCTTCCTCCGCGACGCCGTTTCCTGCGAGGTCGTCGAGCTGGCGGCCGGTCGCGCCACCAAGGCCAACCCCGAGCCCGCTGCGAAGGAAAAACTCCACCCGATGGAGCGCGTTTCCGAGGACGGTCTCTTCGAGCTTTTTCTGCCGCGACGCAAAACCCACTTCGCCTACCAGCTCCGCGTCACGCGCGAGAACGGCGAGCTGCGCCAGTTCCACGATCCGTATCGCTTCCTGCCCACGCTAGGCGACCAGGACCTCTACCTCTTCAACGAAGGCAACGAGCATCGCATCTACGAAAAACTCGGCGCGCACCTGCGCGTGATCGACGGCGTCTCCGGCGTTGCCTTCGCGGTCTGGGCCCCCGGCGCGGCGCGCGTTTCCGTGGTCGGCAATTTCAACGACTGGGATGGCCGCTACCACCCCATGCGGCCGCTCGGCGCGTCCGGCGTCTGGGAGCTGTTCATCCCCGGCCTCGGCGAGGGCGAACTCTACAAGTTCGAGCTGCGCACCCAGCCGGGCAACATCCTCGTCAAGACCGACCCCTACGGCTCCTCCTTCGAGGCCCCTCCCGGCAACGCCTCCATCGTCTGCAACCCGCGCAAACACGTCTGGAACGACCACGACTGGATCGCCCGCCGCGCCGCCTCGGCCGGCCATCTCGACCGCCCCATCTCCATCTACGAGGTCCATCTCGCCTCGTGGAAGCGCAAGCTGGAGGACGGCAACCGCGTGCTCACCTACCGCGAACTCGCGCCCGCGCTCGCCGACTACTGTCTCGAACTCGGCTTCACCCACATCGAGATCATGCCCGTCGCCGAGCATCCTTTCGACGGCTCGTGGGGCTACCAGGTCACGGGTTTCTTCGCGCC
>DAIPIP010000112.1:0-9892 GCA_036770725.1 Opitutaceae bacterium | reverse complement strand
ATCTCCTTCAGAAGCGCCGCTGGCGCATTCGCAAGAAGGTGTTCGGCACCTCCGCCCGTCCCCGCCTCGCCGTGAAGTTCTCGACGAAGCACATCTACGCCCAAGCCATCAACGACGAGGCCGGCACCACCGTCGCCTTTCTTGGCACGCTCGACGCCGAACTGCGCAAGCAGAAGCTCGCCGCCAACCTCGAAGGCGCCAAGGCGCTTGGCGAAGCCTTCGCCGCCAAGGCCAAGGCTGCTGGCATCGAATCTGTCGTCTTCGACCGTTCGGGCGCCCGTTATCACGGCAAGGTCAAGGCCTTCGCCGAAGCCGCCCGCGCCGGTGGTTTGGTCTTCTAAAATATTCTATCTAAATGAGCACTCCCACTCCTCCCGCAGGCGCCCCTTCCGAGAATCGCGGCCCCTCCGATAACCGCGGCCCTCGCGGCGGCGGCGGCAACAACCGCGGTCCTCGCGGCCCCCGTCGCGATAACCGCGATCAACAAGACGACTCCGGCCTCTTCGAGAAAGTCGTTTTCATCAACCGCTGCGCCAAGGTCGTTAAGGGCGGTCGTCGTTTTTCGTTCGCCGCCATCGCCGTCGTAGGCGATCGCGCCGGCAAGATCGGCGTCGGCTACGGTCGCGCCAACGAGGTGCCCGACGCCATCAAGAAGTCCACCGAAGGCGCGCGTAAGCACATGTTCGCGGTCAAGCTCAAGGGCGACACCATCCCCCACGAGGTCTTCGGCGCTTTCGACGGCGGCAAAGTTCTCCTCAAGCCCGCCATTACCGGCACCGGCCTCATCGCCGGTGGCGCCGTGCGCGCCGTTCTTGAGGCCGCCGGCGTCAAGAACGTGCTCACCAAGTCGATGGGTTCCTCGAACCATATCGCCGTGGTGAACGCCACCGTCGCCGCTCTCCTTCAGCTCAAGACCGCCGAGGATTACGCCGCCCTTCGGGCCTGAGCGTTATCCGCATTCCGGCATTAATCCGAGTCCCGCGTAGTTGATTATTCACTACGCGGGGCGAACCCAACCCTAGGAACCATTCCCATGAAACTTCACGAACTTAAGAACATCGAAGGCGCGACCCACCGTCGCAAACGCGTCGGCTGCGGTCGCGGCGGCGGTCACGGCAAGACCTCTGGTCGCGGAGGCAAGGGCCAGACCGCCCGCTCCGGCGGCTCCATCCGTCCCGGCTTCGAAGGCGGCCAGATGCCCCTCTATCGTAAGCTGCCCCATCGCGGCTTTAACGCGGCCAACTTCCACATCGAATATCCGATCATCAACGTTGCCGACCTCGCCAATCTCGACGCCTCGGTCACCGAGGTGAATGTCGAGACCCTCGCCGCAGCTGGTCTTGTTCGCGGCGGCTCCGCCTCGCTCAAGGTTCTGGGCAACGGTGAAATCACCCGCGCGCTCAAAGTCACCGCCACGAAGTTCTCCGAGTCCGCCAAGGCCAAGATCGAGGCCGCCGGCGGCCAGGCGATCATCGCCGCCTAATCCGCGCGCCACGTCCATGTCGCGATTCGGTCACGCCCTCGTGACATGACGCCTTCCATGGGCGGGTGAGCGCATAAAAGCGCCCCCGCCCTTTTTCCGTTTTTCGTTTCTTTCCGACTTACTTCTCAAAGTGATTTCCGCCTTCACCAACTCACTAAAGATTCCCGAGCTTCGCTCCCGTATCTTTTACACCCTTGCGCTACTCTTCGTGGCCCGCGTCGGCGCACATATTCCGTTGCCCGGCCTCGACCCTAAGCCCCTTCAGGACTTCTTCGCCGCCAATGTCGGCGGCGCCGGCGGAGCGGTGGTGGGGCTCTACAATATGTTCACCGGTGGCGCCCTCCTAAAGGGTGCCGTCTTCGCGCTCGGCATCATGCCCTACATCAGTGCGTCGATTATTTTCCAGCTCATGAGCGCCGTGGTGCCCGCCTTGAGCCGTCTCCAGCAGGAGGGTGATGTCGGTCGCCAGAAGCTCACCCAATACACCCGCTACGCGACCGTCGCGATTTGTTTGGTCCAAGGTGTCCTGCTCATCCTCACGCTCGAAAACCCGCAGCGCCTTTTCCAAGGCTATGATGTCAACCAATACGGAGCCATCGTCATCGCGGACCACACGACCTTCCTCGTCACCTCGGTCATTTTCCTTACTGCGGGCACCATGGTGCTCATGTGGCTCGGTGAACAGATAACGGCCCGTGGTATTGGCAACGGTATCTCGCTGCTCATCACCGTCGGCATTTTGGCCGATCTTCCCGGTGCGGCCGCCACCCTCTGGACCCTGATCAATCCCGCCGTCGGCGTGGCCGGTCTCGGCGCACCCCAGCTCATTGTCATGCTGGCTTTGTTCCTCCTTGTCACGATGGGCCTCATCGCCGTCGTCCAGGCTCAGCGCAAAATCCCTGTCCAATACGCCAAACGCGTGGTCGGCAACAAGGTCATGGGCGGTCAGAACTCCTTCCTTCCGCTCAAGGTCAACTATTCCGGCGTGATGCCCGTGATTTTCGCCAGCGCCATTCTGCTTTTCCCCCAGCAAATACTCTCCCAGCTCGGCGCGGCGTTTAACATGCCCTTCTTGGTTGATTTCGCGAACAACCTGCTGCGCGGTCACTGGACCTACTACGCGCTCATGGGCTTCCTGATTCTGTTCTTCAGCTATTTCTGGGTGTCGGTCATGTTTAAGCCGATCCAGATCGCCGATGATCTTAAGAAATACGGCGGCTACATTCCCGGCGTTCGCCCCGGCGAGCCGACCTCCCGCTTTCTCGACTTCGTGATGACCCGCCTCACCTTGGCCGGCTCGATTTTCCTGACCATCATCGCGGTCATGCCCGACGTCTTGCTCTTCGAACTGAACGTGCCCCAGCGCATCGCGATTTTCTTCGGCGGCACCGGCATGCTCATCACCGTCGGCGTCATTCTCGACACCATGAAGCAAGTCGAAACCTTCCTTCTCCAACGTCACTATGACGGTTTCCTCAAAAAGGGCCGGGTCCGCGCCCGCAGCGGTAACGTCGCCTCCGCGCTCAACGACGCCGCCGACATGCAGACCGTCGGCAAGCTCTGGACCGTGCTCGGAATCATCTTCGCCATCGGCATGGTCGCCTGGCTGCTTAAGAAATAAAATCGTCGGCCGCGAAAATGCGGCTTTACAGGCCGCCGCGTGTCTGATTCGTCTTCAAATCCTTTCCTCATTGCGACCGACTGCTCCTCGAAGCTGTTGGTCCTCGGCGAGGAGACCGGTCTCCCCGAGATTTGGTCAAACCACCTTCGTTCTTTGCACATTGAGCACGTCTCTCCCGGCACATTGGTAAGCCAGGAGATTTGTCGCCGCTCGTCGCTCGGCCAATCCGCCGAGCTCGCGCAGCAGCGTGGGACATCCGTCCCCGCCGAAACCGTCGTCGCCCTCGTGCGGCGCTGGTTTATGGCGCGCAAACCCGATGCGGGATTCGCCCTTACCGGCTTCCCGGCTACGTTGCTCCAAGCCCGTATCCTCGACGAGTGGCTCGACGCCCGAGACGAAAGTCTCGCCGGCGTCATAGCTTCATCGCCCGCCTCCTCGGCCGGCGAACTCGCCGACTACTACCGCACCCACGGCCTCTTCCTCGAAACCGAGGCGGCCTTGGCGTCCCCCTCCCGCTTATGATCCCGATCAAAGATGCCAATGGCATTGCGCGGATGCGCGAGGCCTGCGCGGTTGCCGCCCATGTTCTCCACGAGCTGAAAAAGCACGTGAAGCCCGGCGTCACCACCTACGACTTGGACCAACTGGCAAAGGACCTCATCGCCTCCCGTGGAGCACGAAGCGCCTGCTTCGGCTACCAGATTGGCAACCGTCGTTTCCCCGCCTACACCTGCCTCTCGGTCAACGAAGAGGTGGTCCACGGCATCGGTTCCCTGAAACGCATCCTGCGCGATGGCGACATCATCTCCCTCGACATCGTGGTCGAGTATAACGGCTACATCGGCGACAACGCCTTCACCGTTCCCGTCGGCCAAATTGCCCCCGGCGTTCAGAAGCTTCTGACCGTCTCGCAGGAAGCCCTCGTCATCGGCATCGCCCAGGCCCGCGTAGGCAACCGCATCGGCGACATCTCCCACGCCATCCAGACCCACTGCGAAAAAAACGGCTTCGGCGTCGTTCGCGATCTGGTTGGGCACGGTGTCGGAGTCGAGATGCACGAGGAGCCGCAGATCCCGAATTTCGGTCGCAAAGGCACCGGACCCAAGATCCGCCCCGGCATGACCCTCGCCATCGAGCCCATGGTCAACCTCGGCACCCACCGCACCAAATGCCTCTCCGACGGCTGGACCATCGTGACGACCGACGCCGCCCCCTCCGCGCATTTTGAGCATACCGTGCTCACCCGCGAGGAAGGCCCCGAGATCCTCACCGTGCCGCCCGCCCTGTAGAACCGATCGGCGATCGGTTTCTCCATTCCCCCTTTCCCGTCAGTTTCACTCGTTTCGTTAACCTAAAACCCATCACACATTATGCCTCGTCTCCTCGGCGTTGACATCCCCGCGAAGAAGAAAGTCGCGTATTCCCTCCGTTATATCTACGGCATCGGTCCTGTCCGCGCGGACAAGATCGTCGCCGAAGTCGGCATCGAGCCCGATCTTCGCGCCGAAGCCTTGACCGAGGAACAGCTCAACCGCATTCTCCATGTCATCACGGAAAACAAGTGGGTGGTCGAGGGCGACCTCCGCCGCGAAATCACCGGCAACTTGAAGCGCCTCCAGGCCATCAGCTGCTACCGTGGCATCCGCCACCGCAAGAGCCTGCCCGTCCGCGGCCAGCGCACCCAGACCAATGCCCGCACCCGCAAGGGCCCGCGTCGCACCGTCGGTGTCACCAAGGCTCCGTCCAAGTAATTCCCAACCCTTTAATCAAGACCCACCATGGCCGAAGAGACCAAGCCCGCCGAGCCCACCAAGAAGGCTCCCAAGAAGACCGCCCCCGCCGCACCCGCCGGCGAGGCCGCACCTGCCGGCGAACCCGCGCCCGCCGAGAAGCCCGTTGAACTCGTTGGCGGCGTCGCCCGCCAGCCCACCGCCGAAGAACTCCTGAAGGAGGAGCTGGGCGCGATAAAGATCCGCAAGGCTAAGGGTTCCAAGAACGTCACCAGCGGCATCGCCAAGATCGCCGCCACGTTCAACAACACCATCGTCTCCATCACCGACCAGAAGGGCGCCGTCATCGCGTGGTCCTCCGCCGGCAAGTGCAACTTCCGCGGTTCCCGCAAGTCCACCGCCTACGCCGCCCAGGTCGTGGCCCAGGACGCCGCCCGCAACGCCATGTCGCACGGCCTCAAGGACGTCGTCATCCACGTCTCCGGTCCCGGCCTCGGCCGCGACAGCGCCATCCGCGCCCTCCAGGCCATCGGCCTTGAGATCTCCTCCATCATCGACGTCACGCCCGTCCCCCATAACGGCTGCCGCCCGAAGAAACGCCGCCGCTGCTAATCCGCGCCGCGTATCCACTCACGGACTACAACCCTCAACTTATAGGCATCCATCATGGCCCGCTACACCGGCCCCACCACCCGACTCAGCCGTCGTTTCAACACTCCGCTCTTCGGCGCCACCAAGGCGTTTGAGCGCCGCCCGTATCCCCCCGGCCAGCACGGACCCAAGCTCCGCCGCAAGGTCTCGGAATACGCCGTCGGCCTCAATGAGAAGCAGAAGCTCCGCTACATCTACGGCCTCCTCGAGCGCCAGTTCCGCCGCACCTTCGAGACCGCCAAGCGCGAGCGCGGCGTCACCGGCGAGCGCTTCCTCCAGCTCCTCGAGACCCGTCTCGACAGCGTCGTGTATCTGCTCGGCTTCGCCCGCAGCCGCGCCGCCGCCCGCCAGCTCGTCGGCCACGGCCACATCCGCGTCAACAACCACAAGGTGGACATCGCGTCCTACTCCGTGCAGGTCGGCGACGAGATCGAGGTCCGCAACGCCGCCCCCTCCCGTCAGCTCGTGACCAAGAATCTCGAGGAAAACCGCGGTCGCGCCGTCCCCGGCTGGCTCGCCGTCAACCCCGAGGCCCTCAAGGCCGTCGTGAACCGCCTCCCCACCCGCGAGGAGATGGTCCCCGAGATCAACGAACAGCTCATCGTCGAGTTCTACTCGCGCTTCTAATCCGGCTTAGCCGGTTGTTTAAGTTCCAAGTTTAAGTTGAAGTCCCGATTTTCGGCTCCCCAACTTAAACTTTAGCTTTCACCTTAAACTTTACGCACCATGCCCAAACGTCTCGGAAAGTTCGAACTGCCCAGCAAGCTCACCAAGGACGAGGCTTCGGCCACGCCCACCTACGCCAAGTTCACCGCCGAGCCCTTCGAGGCCGGCTACGGACATACCGTAGGCAACTCCCTCCGCCGCGTTCTCCTCTCCTCCATCGAGGGTAGCGCCATTTCGTCGATCAAGATCGACGGCGTGCAACACGAGTTCCAATCCATCGACGGCGTCGTCGAGGATGTCTCCGACATCGTCCTCAACCTGAAGAAAGTCCTCCTCGTTTCCCAGAAGCGCGAGTCCTTCACCCTTCAGATCAAGGTCAACAAGGAAGGCGCCGTCACCGCCGCCGACATCCAGGCCGATGCCAACGTCACCATCGTCAACCCCGACCAGGTCATCTGCACCCTCGACAAGGCTCGTCCCCTCCAGGCCGAGATCGAGATCAAGACCGGCCGCGGCTACTGCCCCGGCGAGCAGAACAAGAAGGAAGAGCAGTCCATCGGCGTCATCCCGATCGACTCCCTCTTCTCTCCCGTTCGTCTCGTGAAGTATTCCGTCGAGGCCACCCGAGTTGGCCAGATCACGGATTACGACAAGCTCATCCTCGAAATCTGGACCGACGGCCGCGTCGATCCGGACGCCGCCCTCAAGCAGTCCGGCTCGATCCTCAAGCATCATCTCGATGTCTTTGATCGCGTCACCGACGAGACCTTCGAGTTCGACAGCCAGCAGTCCGAGGTCAGCGAAGAGCAGAACAAGCTCCGCAAGCTCCTCAACATGTCGGTCAACGAGATCGAGCTTTCGGTGCGCGCCGCCAACTGCCTCAACAACGCCAACATCACCACCGTCGGCGAGCTCGCCATGAAGTCGGAGCAGGAGATGCTGAAATACCGCAACTTCGGCAAGAAGTCCCTCAACGAGATCAAGGACAAGCTCGAGCAGCTCGGTCTGTCCCTCGGCATGAAATTCGACGAGCGTCTCCTCGACGCCAAGAAAGAAGCATAAGGCGCGCTTCGCGCGAAATCCCAAATCCCAAGCTTACAAATCACAAATTTCGGAGCGGCCCCAGCCGCGCTGACTCTTTGGGATTTGGACCTTTGGGATTTGGGATTTTATTTCTCACTTTTGTTCTTCGCGCCGACGGTCCGCCCACACGCTGCGTCCCGCTAGCCGATCGGAGAACGTAACCAAAACCTGAATACACACACACCATGCGTCACAATATGCACCGCGCCGGCCTCGGCGTTACCAAAGAACATCGCGCCGCGATGCTCAGCAACATGGCCGCTTCGCTTATCGAGCACGGCAAGATCCAGACCACTCTGACCAAGGCCAAGGCCCTGCGTCCCTTCATCGAGAAGGTCATCACCAAGGCCAAGAAGGCCTCCGTCGCCACCGAGAAGAAGGACGCCCTCCATCTTCGTCGCATGGCCCTCAAGGACGTTCGCAACGAGTCCGCCATCGCCCTCCTCTTCAACGAGAAGGTCAAGGAGTTCGCCAACCGTCCGGGCGGCTACACCCGCATCTACAAGCTCGGCACCCTCGGCCGCAACGACGCCGCCGAGATGGCTCAGATCGAGTTCATCAAGGCCGACGACGCCGGCTACACCAAGCGCCGCAAGCCTGCCGCCGCCAAGGCCGCCGCTCTGGCTCCCGCCGCCGATTCCGCTCCCGCCGCCTAAGTCCACGGATTCGCAGTCCGCGAAATTTTCAGCGCCGTCCCTTCGAGGACGGCGCTTTTTTGTGGCACGGGAGAGCTGTGCATGCGCTTTGTTTTTCGTTCGCCTCCCTAATGGATCTCGTCACCGCCACGGTCATCTACTGCTTCCTCGTTGCCGCCCTCTTTCTCGGCTTCTGGGTTTACTATGACCGCCGCGACCACGCCCGCTTCGAGGCCGAGCGCCGTCACGTATCCTTTCAGTGCATACGCTGCGGCCACCTCTACGCCGTGCAGGGCGAGCACCCCCGGTCCACCTGCCCGAAGTGCGGGCAGGTAAACGACCGCATGCGGTATTGAGCATGCGATCATTGAATTTGTTGCCTTAGACAATCCGGCGACTAGGTCACTCTTTCATGAAAACACTTTGCCGTGTCGCTGTCCTGCTTTTCCTCAGCATGGGATTACGGCTGCCATTTGAGGGCGGGGCATACGCTCAAACTACCCAAGTTTTTGGACTAGGTGGACAGTGGTCCAACCCTGATATCTGGACGGCAGGCGTGCCGACTGGAGGCTCAGACGTTGTGGTAACACTAGACACAACAGTCGATACGGTATTGGTCGATTCGGACGCCAGTTACCTCACGTTAGACCATAGATTAGGGAACATCGTAGTAGCCAGCGGCGCTACGTTTGGCGTGAATCAACCGGTATCCACCAGTATTCAAAGCCCATTCCGCATTCAAGGCACCGCACGCGCGGGTGGGCTGAACATCATCAGCCGTGACGCTAATGTAGTAGTCGACTTTGGCGGCACTTTACATGCCAACCAAGTTAGTATGGCAGACGGCTTTTTCTCGATCAACGGGACTGTCACTGCGTCATCGTTTGTAACCCAGGGCACAGGTAGTCCTCAGCGTATTAGCGATGTCGTGATCGCAGGTTCGCTCACCACCTCCGGAGGACCAGTAAGCCTCGGCAATGCCTCGATCAGTAATTTCCAGGTGCGTATAAATGGCGGCACATGGAGCTCCCGCCCCTCAGCCGGGATATTCAGCATTGGAGCGAGTGATGGCGGCACCTTCATCGTTAGCGACGGCGGCGTGCTCACCGTGGCCAACTCCTCCAGCGCGCTGGGCGCGGGCGATGGCTCGATCCGTCTGGCCGAAAATTTCGGTGGCGTGGCCACGCGCGACAGCCTGCTCCTCATCGGCAGTTCTTTCGCCCCCTTCGGCGCACCGGGCACGGTCTCGGCCGCCGAGGTCAACGGCGCGAGCTCCCGCGCGGTCGTGCGTTTTCGGCATAGCTCGGGCGACTACACCTTCGCCACCCCCCTGACTGGCAGCCTGCGCGTGGAGCAAGAGGGGGGCACCACCATCCTCAGCGCGGTCAACACCTATACCGGCGCGACCTCCATCACCGGTGGACAACTCATCGTAAATGGCAGCGCCACCGGCACCACCCTCACCCTCGCGGGCGGCACCCTCGGCGGCAGCGGTGCGGTGGGCGCGGTGATCTTCACCTCGGGCGTGCTCGCCCCGGGCAACAGCCCCGGCACCCTCACCGTCGCCAGCCTAGACTGGAGCGGCGGCGCGATGCAGTTCGAGCTGGGTGCGACGGCCGCCATGTCCGACCAGCTTGTCATCGACGGCTTGTTTTCCAAAGGCGGCGACGGCCTCTACCAATTCGACTTTATCGACGGAGCGAGTCTGCCCGTGGTGGGCGCGACCTACACCCTCCTCACCTTTGGCGGCAGCCAGGGCTTCACCACCGACGATTTCAGCTACGTTTACCTCGGCGCGCACGCCACGTTTGTCGGTGAGTTCGCCCTCGGGGCCAATGCCCTCACCTTTACCTTGGCGGCCATTCCCGAGCCCGCCTCCGCCGCCTGGCTCGCGGGTGTGCTGACCCTCGGTATGGGCGCGATGCGTCGTCGCCAGCGCGATTAGCAGGGGCGACACTCCTGTCGCCCTTTGAAGTGGCCCGCGTCGGTTGGACAGGTTGAGCGATGTTTTTAGTTATGGTTT
>DAIPIP010000292.1:0-2198 GCA_036770725.1 Opitutaceae bacterium | reverse complement strand
GGGCGTGTGCCGGTTGGTGGGCGTGACGCCGAAGGGCGAATTTTACGTGCTCGCGCGCAATGTGATCGCGGGGCGCGAGCTGGCGGGCGCGTGTTTCTCGCCGGACGGGTCTACGCTGTTCGTGAACGTGCAGAATCCGGGCTACACGCTGGCGATCACGGGGCCGTGGCCGCGCGGGCGGGGGTGAGGAGGCGGTGCGCGCAACGGGTGCAAACCGTGGCGGAGAAGCGGCGCTACCGGATGTAAACGCGCACATCCAAGCCGGCGACGCGTTGGAAATGTTTCACGTTGTCGGTGACGAGAGGGAGGCCGTAGAGGTGGGCGGTGGCGGCGATGATGGAATCCGCCGCGCCGATGGCTTGGCCTGCGCGGCACAGCTCGCGCATGATGCGCGCCGTTTCATTCAGCACGGCGGTGTTGATCGGCAGGACGACAAAGCCGCGCAAATAGGGCGCGGCTTCCTCGTCGGTGGCGAATCCTGCCAAGAACTCCATTTCCACGATGCGGGGCAGATAGAGTCCGGACGTATCGTTTTCGGCGCTCCATGCGCGGGCCTGTTTGGCCGTGATTCCTTTTTTGCGCCCTTGGAGGGCGACAAAGAAATTCGTGTCGTAGATCACCGTTCGGCTCGGCAGGCGATGATGCGTTCCACGCCTTTCGCATCAAAGTCGGGGCTTGGCTCGGGATAGTCGGCCATGACTTCGCGAGCGGACATGGCGGGGGGCGGGGTGAGACGGGCGCCGGGCTTGATGGCTTTCGCGACCGGGCGACGGGCGACCTTGCGGGCGGCCTTCTTTTTGGCGGCGACAGTGGGCATGGGGCAGACCGTGGATGGGGTCGCCGCGCGTGGCAAGAACGCGACGGCGACGGAGAGGCAACGCGGCGGGGTGCGGCGACCCCGCTCTACACATGCAATCTCAGCCGAGCAGGTTGCGCGTGGCTTGGAGGTATTTGTCGCGCGTGCGCTCGACGACCTCGGCGGGGAGGGCGGGCGCGGGGGGCTGTTGGTTCCACTT
The DNA here is from genome assembly GCA_036770725.1 of Opitutaceae bacterium. Lineage (GTDB taxonomy): Bacteria > Verrucomicrobiota > Verrucomicrobiia > Opitutales > Opitutaceae > IMCC26134_A. Next base: position 1,182 of record DAIPIP010000292.1, on the reverse strand, counting down.
CACGGCGAGGAGGTGGTCGCGCACGAATTGTTTGTCGTAGCTGGGGGGCGAGCAGTCGGGGCGGTATTCGTCGGCCGGCCAGTAGCGGGAGGAGTCGGGCGTGAGGACTTCGTCGATGAGGACGAGGTTACTCTGCGCGTCGGTGCCGAACTCGAATTTGGTGTCGGCGAGGATCATGCCGGCCTTCGCGGCGATGTCGTGTCCGAATGAATACAGGGCGAGGCTGGTGGCCTTGACCCTTTCGTAGAGCGCGGGGCCGACGATGGCGGCGCCCTGGGCGTCGTCGATGGGGGCGTCGTGCTCGCCTTTGGGCGCTTTGGTGGTGGGGGTGAAAAGCGGGGCGGGCAGGCGGTCGGCCTGGCGCAAGCCGGCGGGCAGGGTGTGGCCGCAGACGACGCCGGTTTTTTGGTAGGCGGACCAGCCGCTGCCGACGAGGTAGCCGCGCACGACGCACTCGATGGCGAGGGGTTTTAATTTTCTCACGATCATCGAACGGAGCTGGAGGTCGCGGTCGGTGATGCCGCGGCGGGCGAATTCGGCGTCCTGGTCGGGGAGGAGGTGGTTTTGAATGATGCCGGTGGTGCGGGCGAACCACCAGTGGCTCATCTGGGTAAGGAGGATGCCCTTGCCGGGAATGCCATCGGGGAGGATGACGTCGAAGGCGGAGAGTCGGTCGGTGGCGACGAGCAGGAGGGCGTCGCCGAGGTCGAAGATTTCGCGGACCTTGCCGGAGGCGATCTTGGGAAAGGGCAGGCCGTCGATGGAGACGCGGGCTTGGGCGGGCAGGGCGGCGGCGATCTGGGCGGTGGTCATTTTTAAGCTAGTAGAGCTAGTAAGCTGGTAGAGCGGGTGAAGGGCGGGGCGGATAGGCGAAGGGCGAAGGGCGATGGGCGGAAGCACAAAAAGGCCCGCCGGGGTGACGGCGGGCCGGGGGCTTGGCGGAGTTTCGGGGAAGGCGCTTGGCTCAGCCGCCGATCTGGTCGGCGACGAAGGCGCGTTCGTCCACGAGTTCCTTGTTGGTGACGGCGATCTTCTCTTTGCAGAAATCGCACAGATCCTGGTCGGTGATGATTTCGTAGCTGCCGGGCGTGGTGGTGCGCACGGGCATGCCGGCCCAGACCTTGGGATCGAAGCCGTAGTGGCCTTCGCTCTTCACGGCGATGGAGTGGACCTTGCCGGGGG
>DAIPIP010000291.1:0-2203 GCA_036770725.1 Opitutaceae bacterium | reverse complement strand
ATCCAACGCCTCGCCCAAGGCAAATACCTCACCTTCTTCTAAGTTTAACCTAGGGTTTCCCTCCCCGCAGGACGGGGCTCCGTCCCCGCCGTTCCCGCGCCCCACCCAAAACGCCCGCCCACCGCAACCGGTAGTGGGCGTTTTTAATTTTGTGCTAACGCATCTCCCCCCCGGTTTGAAAACCCTCAATTCCCCCATTGCGTCACTATTGAGAATGAGACCGCATCTCGAAATTAATCTTGAGTTGAGAATGCGTCTCATCCTCATGGACGTGCTTACATGAACACCGCATCCAAACGCTTCACCCTCGCGTCTAAACAGCTCTTCGCCGCCATAACCGTGGCCTGCGCGCCTTCGCTCTGGGCGCAGAGCACGCCCGCACCCGCTGCCGGCTCCATCGCCGAAGACGCACCCTCTCCCGAGGTCTTCCAACTCGATCCGGTCACCGTCATCGGCTCCAAGGAAAACCTCGAGCGCCTCCCCGGCTCCGGCGCCTACATCGCCGGCCCCGAATTTCGCGAGACCGGGAACCTTACTTTCAGCCGTGTCACCGCCCGCGTGCCCGGTGTCTACGTCCGCGAGGAGGATGGTTACGGCAATTTCATCAACCTCTCCATTCGTGGCGTGGACGGCACCCGCAGCCGCAAAGTCACCCTTATGGAGGACGGCGTCCTCACCGCGCCCTCCCCCTACTCCGCGCCCGATGCCTACTACTCCCCGAAACTCGGCCGCATGTCCGGCATCGAGATTCTGAAGGGCTCTTCCCAGATCGCCTACGGCCCCCACACCACCGGCGGCGTGGTCAATTTCCTCTCCACCCCCGTCCCAGGCGAGCGCGCCTTCTACTCGCACACCACTTACGGCACCGACGCCACCATCTTTAACCACACCACTTTCGGCGAAACCGTCGCGACCGATTCCGCCGGGAACTTCGGTTACCTCGTCGAACTCCACGCCCAGACCACCGATGGCTACCGCAAAATCGACGGCTCCTCGCGCGACTCCGGCCACACGCTCTTCGAACCCATGGTGAAGCTGTTCTGGGAACCCGCCACCTCCCTCGCCCAGCGCTTCGAACTCAAGGTCGGCTACACCGACTTCGACGCCAACGAAACCTACTCCGGGCTCACCGTCGCCGACCTCCGCGCCAACCCCGACCGCCGCTACGCCGCCAGCCAGTTCGACCGCATCGAATCCGAAGCCTGGCGCACCTACCTCAAATACATCGTCCAGCCCTCCTCCGACCTGCGCATCGAGTCCGGCGTTTACCTCAACACCTTCGACCGCACCTGGGACAAACTCGACGGCCTGCCCTCCGGCCAAGGAACCCGCACCAACGTCGCCGAAGCCCTGCTACACGCGCCCAGCTTGGCCGTGCTCCAAGGCACCGGCGCCGGCCGATTCTTTACCCGCGCCGCCACCCGCGACCACGATGCCAAGGGGTGGCAAACCCGCGCCGACTACCGCTTCGAAACCGGCGAAATCGACCACGCCCTCTCATTTGGCATCCGGCTCCACGAAGACCGCGTCGCTGGTTCCAATCAGCAAATCTTCTACACGTCCAACGGCCTTGGCGGCTTCGGCCCGGCCGACCCTCAGAACATCGGCTCGGCTGGTGTCTCCAAAGTATTCTCCACCGCCGTTTTCGCCGAAAACGCCATGACCATCGGTCGCTTAACCATTACCCCCGGCGTGCGCCAAGAATGGCTAAATTGGTCCAACATCAACCCAAGTATAAACGCGGGAGCTCGCGCCACCGGCAACGAGCAATTCACGACCGCTGGTGTCGGCGTCACCTTCGCCGCCAACGAGCAAAACACCGTCTTCGGCGGCATTTACCGCGGCGTCTCGACTCCCAATCCCGGCGGCTACCGCGGCAATCCTGCCGCGGCACCCGTGGCCATCGCCCCCGGAGACGAAGAAACCAGCCTCGGCCTCGAACTCGGCCTACGCCACCGTCGCGAGCACCTCCGCGGCGAACTCGTCGCCTTCCACACCACCTTCAAGGATCTCATCGCGCCCCAGGTCGGCATCGGCGGCGGCGGCCTCCTCCCCAGCACCAACGGCGGCGGCGCCGAGGTCTACGGCCTTGAGTCCCTCCTCGAATACGATCTCGGTCGCGCCTCCGGCTGGGCCTACGGCCTGCCCGTTTACTTTAGCGCCACCTGGACCAGCGCCGAGTTCACCGACCTCGGCGGCACCC
>DAIPIP010000111.1:0-9936 GCA_036770725.1 Opitutaceae bacterium | reverse complement strand
CGAGTCCGGCCAAATCAAAGTTCTGCTCTGCCTGCGCCCCGGACCGCAGACGACGATTATCACCGAACTCCGCAAAGCCGGCTTCGACACCCTCAGCGCCTTGGCCGACGACCCGGTCACGCTCGGCCCCCTCACCCTCGAAGACAGCAAACGGCTCGTGGATGAAGTCACCCAAGGCCACCCGCCGACTCCGGCACAGCGCACCTTGCTTGCCCGCATCTCCCGCGAATGCCCCCTCATCGCCGACATCGCCGGTCATCTGATCGTGAGCGGAAAACTCGCCGCCAAAGACATCCGCGACGACCCCAAATTCCGCGCCGAGGTTTTCGATCACCTCCTCGATTCGGCAAAGCAAATTGAGGCTGAATGGGAACGCTATCGCATCCGCACCTTGCTCGGTGCCATCGCGCTCCTCTCGCCGGTGAACGACGACGACGAATTTCGCGAACGCGCCGCCCGCTTGCTCGGCCAAAACACGACGCCCCGCCAAATCGGGGAAATGCTCTCCGCCCTCATAACGGTCGGCCTCGTGACCCGCACCCATCACGCGCTCACCCACCTCCCCTTTCTCCGCGTAACGCCCGATCTTCTTTCCGATCATCTCGCCTACACCGCCTGCTATGATCGTTTCCGCGCCGACGGCGAAGCGCCGCGCGACAAGGGCTTCGTCAAGGAGCTGCTCGAAATTTTCTCCTACGAAAACTTCCCCCGCCTTCTCCGTCATCTTGCCATGGCCGAATGGCGAGCCGGCACCGAAGCCGACTCCGTGGTCGAGCCCGTCTGGCAAGCCTTTCTTCACCACTACGACGCCAGTCCAAATATTTATCGCGAAGAGCAACTCAAGCGCTGGAGCGGTATCGCACACCTCCAGCCTCACCGGACCTTGCTCCTAGCCGAACATGTGTTGCGGCACCGCGACGCGCCTCCCATTCCCGGATTTCCCAAAGGAGAGTTCGATCACCTGAACTCACCCCAAGACGTCATCGGCCGCCTCCCCGCGCTGCTCCAACCGGTTGCCGAACAAAGCATCGAACACACCGAAGCCGCCCTCGACCTTCTCTGGCGGCTCGCCCGTGAAGAAACACCACGCGATCACACGCTCGACACGTCTCCGCTCGATGCGATGGCCGGCGTGCTCACCCACCGCCCCTGGAAATCGCCCGAGGTCCACCGCAAGGCCGTGGCTTGGCTCGACCGTTTCATCCGCACCGACAAATGGCTCGGCGCATCCTCGCCCCACGCCGTGCTCGTTGATTTGCTTCGCCCGCTCTTCGCGACCGAATCGGAAGAAGATCTTTGGGAATCCGAGACCACGCTTCTTGTCACGCATCACGCGGTCCCGCTCTCGGCCACCGCCGATATTCGCGAGACCGCCCGTGCGCTTTGCCAACACCTGCTCGCGCGCCGTGATCGCCGCCTCGCCTTCTCGGTTCTCAGAATTTTAGACGAAGCCCTGCGCCCCGCCCATGTGCGGCTGGCAAACGCCAGCCGCGCCTACCTCGACGCGTGGGATCGCGAACGTGCCAAGGCCCTCGATCTCGTAACGGAACTGCTGTCCGCCTTTCCCGACCCCGCCATCCACTTTTCCGCCGGTCGCCGCCTGCGCGACAGCCTCCGTTTCCTCCGCGAAACCGAGACCTACCTCACCGCCGCCCGCGCCGTCCTCGAATCGATTTCCGACCGCCTCGACCTCCGCGTCGCCCGCATCTGCCTAGGCTATCCCGAATCCGACATTGTCGAGACACATCACAACGACCACGCCCAAGCGGAGGCGGCTTGGAAACGATTCACCGAAGAAACCGCCGACGCTCTGCTCCACGAAACCCCCGAGCCTCTCCGCCTGCTCGAACGTCTGGAGCATGATCGCGCCGACTGGGAATCACTCGGCCTCAACCCCAATTTCCGCCCGCTCATCAGCGCCATCGGCACCCTTCGACCACCGCTCGCGATCTCCACCACCGAACACCTGCTCAACCATCCCGCGCATTCCTTCGCCATCCACTTCGACGCCTGGACGCTCTCCGCCACAGCCAACGATTCCGCCACCCGTCTCGACCTGCTGCATCGCGGCCTCGCCGCTTCAGCCGCAACGATCCGCCGCGCGTCCATTTTCGGCCTCGGCACGTGGCGTCGCCAAGGCGGGCCGTTCAAAACCATTCACGATCTCCTGATGGCCGTTACCCCCGACACCTCGCCCGCCATCGCCCGCGAACTGGCCGACTACGTCTGGCGCAACGACCACATCGCCAACGAGGACGACTGGCGCCTGCTGGCCACCATCCGCACCGACACCGACGCAGCACTCCCTCTCTATGTCTTCGAAAAAGCGTCTTACCTTCTCCAACTCAAACCGCCCGAAGACTCCACCGCCCCTTTGCTGATTCTTCAACGTATCGCCAAAGCGGATACACTAACCAGTGTGCATACCGAATACAACTTTCCCACTTGGTCGAAACACTATCCGGTCGATGTCTTCAAACTGCTCTGGCTTCGGCTCTCCGAAGGGCGCGACACGCCGGATAATTTCCAAACCCACCTGCACGAAGCGAACCTCACTCCGCACTCCGCCGAGCTTTGGAGCGATCCCGCGATCCTCGCCTCCCTCGCCGAAACCGAAGCACGCCTCCTCGGAGGCAACGAACGCCCGTCCGATCAACGACTCATCCATTTCGCGCTGCACTACGCGCCTGAAACAATCACCGAACGCCTGCGCGTCTTGATCGAAAAAGCCGACACCTCCGACGCGATCCACGCGCTCGCTGAGCTGTTCGCGAGCGACCTCGATTGGCCATTTATTCTTTCCCAGCCGGACCTCTGCCGCCGCCTCTTGCTCCGCGCCCGGGCATTGGGTCCGGAGTGCCACGCCCACGTGCGCCGTCGCCTCGCCACCTTGCGTGGTTCGCGAAACTTCGCCGATAACGCACCAGACGACGCTTGGCGCAATTTGCTTCGACAGCTCGAAATGGCACTCCACGCCCACGCCGCCAATCCCGAACTCGGCCCCCTCTACCGCGATACCTTAGCCGCAGAACAAGCCACGCGTTCAGGGCTCTCCACCCATTCAAACTTCGGTATTTCCTAAATCTCCCCTCACCGCTCCAGACACGCGCGAATCGCGGCGACGAACTGCTCTTGGCCGAAGGGCTTGTGCAGGTATCCCGCAAGGCCTTGGCCGACGAAGCCGCTGATCGCCTCCTGCTCGCTGTAGCCGCTCATCAACACCACCCGCACCTCCGGTCGTATCCGCCGCATCCGGCGAAACACTTCCTCACCGTTCAACTGCGGCATGGTCAGGTCGAGCAGCACCAAAACATAACCTGTCGGATCGGCGGCGAATTTCTCCACGCCGTCGAGCCCGTCGCTCGCGCACTCCACCGAAAACCCCATGCCCTCCAGCATGCGCGTCGCGACCGTGCGCACCGGCTCCTCGTCGCCCACCACCAGCACGCGACCGCTGCCGCGATAGGCCGCCTCATCCGCCCCTGACGCAGCCTCGACCACCGCTTTCGCGGACCGATCCTTCGCGACCGGCAGCAAAAGTTTAAACGTGCTGCCGCGCCCCTTCTCCGACTTCACGTCCAGACCGCCCTTGTGCCCGCGCACGATGCCTATCACCGCCGCGAGCCCGAGTCCGCGACCGGTAAACTTGGTGGTGAAAAACGGATCGAAAATGCGCTCCAGCGTGCCCGCATCCATGCCGCTTCCGTTGTCGTCCACCTCCACGAAAACATGTTCGCCCACGGTCATCTCCGCCGCGTGCCGCACCCCGGCGAGGTAAGCCGCATCCACCCGCGCCACGCCGGTGGTGATCTCGATTACGCCGCCGCGCTCACCGATGGCTTCGGACGCGTTGATCACGAGGTTCATCACGATCTGCCGGATCTGCGAAGCATCGGCCGTCACGGCGGGCAAATCCGCCGCAAGCGTCCGCCGCAACTCCACATTCTTGCCAACGGATACGCCAAGCAGGTGCGTGCTCTCGTTGATCAAGCGATTGAGATCCAGCGTCTCCAACACGAAGCGCCCGCGACACGCGTAAGCCAGCATCTGGCTGCACAGCTCGGCGGCCCGTTGCGATGCCAGCTCGATATCGCGCATGTGTCGCGCGACCGGCGACGCTTCGGGTAGCATCAAGGCCGCGAGCGACGCGTTGCCGAGGATGCCGGTGAGAATGTTATTGAAATCATGCGCGATGCCGCCGGCCAACACGCCAAGGCCTTCCAGCCGTTGCGTCTCCTGCACCTTCAGATCGAGCGCGCGTCGCCGCTGCTCGTCGCGACGACGCTCGGTGAAGTCACGTGCCACCTTGGAAAAACCGATGACCGAACCCGCCTTGTCGCGGATGGGCGAGATCAGCACCGAGACCTCGACGATATCTCCGCTCTTGCGCCGGCAGCGTCGATCATACGGCACCATCGCCTCCCCCTTTGCCATCTGCGCCAAACTCGTGGCCGACTCGTAACCCGTCTCGTCCGACGCCAACACGTCCAACGACCGCCCGATCATCTCCTCGGCTGTGTAACCGAAGATTTTCTCCGCCGCCCGATTCCAATCCGTCACGATGCCACCGAGCGTGCTGCCGATGACGGCGTCCTCCGAGGAGGCCACGATCGCGGCGTAACGCGCATTCGCCCGTAGCGCGGTCTTGAGCTCCGTCACGTCCTGGAATGTCGCAATGCTTCCAGTCGCCCGCCCGCCCGCGTCGCGCAGCGGCACCGCCCCGCACAGCAGCTCGCACACCCGCCCGTCGCCGCGCACCAGCGTTCCCTCAAAGCCCAGCACCGCCCGGTTCTCCGCCACGCTCCGCTGCATGGGCAGCTCCTCGGGCGCAAGCGCGCGACCGTCACGCGACACCCGGATCGCTCCTTCGCCCGCAAAATCCGGCGCCCGCGTCGACTCGTTATCCACAAGCTCGATACCGAGGATCTGCGCCAGGGCCCCGTTCATCCGGATGTCGCGGCAGGCGGTGTCGCGCGCGATGCCCACGCCCACCGGCAACACGTCCAGAAGTGATTGCAACTCGTCCACCTGCCTCCGCAGCAACTGGTTCAACCGGTTGACTTCCGCCTCCGCCTGCTCGCGCTGGGCGATCTCCTCGCGCAGGCGCAGGTTGATCGCCTCCAGATCCGAGGTGCGCACCCGCACGCGTTCCTCCAGCGATTCGTTCAAACGCCGCAGTTCCCCGGGGCCGGTCAGCTGTAGTGCCTGGGGCATTACACGCACCAGGGCCACCGCCGTCGCCAGCGAGATCGCCGCCGTCACCGCCTTCACCGTTCCAGTCAGGTAGTAATGGCTGTGCCAGATCGTCCAAACCTCCAGCGCATGCGTCGCTCCGCACGCGACGATGAAAGCGCCAAACATCAAAAACAGCCCCGGGTAAGGCACATCGCGCCGCCGCCGCACGAAATACACCAGCGCCAGCGGAATCGAGAAATACGCCAGCGCGATAAACCCGTCCGAGAGGCCGTGCAACCACACCAGACTCGGCCTCCAAAAGTAACAGTGCCCATGGGGCATGAAGTCTCAGCTACAGAACTCGATAAACCACTCCTTCATGAAAACTTTGATAAATACCCAACCTCGTCCTGCAAACAAGTTTCACCAATCCGCTCTTTACCCCATTGCGCGGCGAAAGATAGCGCCAGATTCCCAACACCCCCACCCATCGTATAGATACCACTCCCGCGTAAATCGCACCGGGCGAAAAACTCATCATCCCCGCTCAAACCAACCGTGTCTCCGACCGCCCCCCGTCGTTCATGCACGCAGACTCACCCTTTGCCCCTGCATCCGGCCCACGCTCGGAAGCGTCATGGCCCTCGCTTCAACACCCGCTCGATCCGCCCTCCAACACCAGCCGCACCGCCTCCTGCGCGGCCCCAAAACCGAAAGCCGCCGTCACCCACGCCGCCGCGCCCAAACCCGCCGCGCAATCCAGCCGCGTGCTAGAACCCGGCTCCGGCGCCGCCGCGCACGTGCCGTCCGCCCACGGATAAACCGGAGCCTCCGTGCTCCACACCGCGCGAATCCCGTAACGATGCCCCTCCCCGCCGGGAAACCCGTGCTCCTTGCGCAAGGTCTTGCGCACCTGCCGCAGCAAATCATCCCCGCCCGACTCCCCGAGGTCCCCCAGCCGCAGGCGCGTGCCGTCCCTCTTGCCTCCCGCCCCGCCCGTCGTCACCACCGGCAAGCCCCGCGCCACGCACGCCGCCAGCAAGCGCGCCTTGTGCCCCACCGAGTCGATCGCGTCCACCACCACCGCATACCGCTCCGCCGGCGCGAGCAGACGCTCCGCGTTGCCCGCCGTGAAAAACTCCTGCACCGCCTCCGCACGGCACGCCGGATTTATCGCTCGTATCCGCTCGGCCAATACAGCGACCTTCGGCCTTCCGATCTGCCCGTCGAGCGCGTGAAGCTGCCGGTTCACGTTGCTCACGCACACCTCGTCGAGATCGATCAGCGTGATCGCCCCCACCCCGCCGCGCGCCAGCGCCTCCGCCGTCCAAGACCCCACCCCGCCCACCCCCACCACACACGCGTGCGCCCCGCGCAGCCGCTCCAGCGCCTCGCGCCCGAGCAACCTCCCCAACCCGCCGAAGCGGACTTCATGATCGTCGTTCTTCATCGCGTTGCGCACCGGTTCAAAATCAGTTCCACCGCACCCGCCGCCCGTGCCTCGCGCTCCGCAAACTCCGGGCCCCAAACCCTAGCCCAGCGCGCGCCCGTCGCCTCCAGCTTTTCCAGAAACACCCGCCGGCACATCGCCCGCCCCGCCTCGTCCGGAAAACACCGCTGCGGATCGGGAGCCCACGGCAAATCCGTATCACAAAACAAATACAAATCCGTCGCCCGCGCCCGCCGCGCCGCCTCCTCCCGCGCCCACGTCGGACACGCGCCGGGAAACAACAGGTCGTCCCACATCGTGCAGGTCAGCAGATCCGTGTCGTGAAACACCAACCGCGCGCCATCCGTCGCCGCCCGCGCCGCCGCCGCATCCTCGCCCGCCACCTGCCCGCGCGCGATCGCATCAAGATCGCCCGCCCCTATCGCCCCGCCGTGCGCGTCCCAATATTCACGCACATACTCCGCCGACCACGGCGCGCCGAACCTCGCCGCCAACCGCTCCGCCAGCGTGGACTTTCCGGTGGACTCCGCCCCGAACAACACCACACGCAAAGGCCTCACGCGCCCTCCCTTCCGACCGGAGCCAAACCGCCCGCCCCGCTTTCCGCCCCGCGCTTCTGCTCGCCCAGCGCCCTGCACCACTCGCGCCAGCCCGCCGCCGCCATGAACACGAAAACCAGATACAGCGCCGCAAACCAATAATACCCCTGCGCCCAAAACAGCCCCGTCGCCACGCAGTTCGCGACCAACCATCCCAACCAGTTCTCCAGCGTCTTCCTCGCCTGCAAAACCTGCGAGACCACCCCCACCGAAAACACGAACGCATCCACCCACGCCGCCGTCGCGCCGATCATGGCCATCAACCCGCCCCAGAGCGCCCACAAACCCAGCGCGACCGCGCACCAGCCCCACCGCGCCCGAACGCTGAGACGCGTCACCGGCAGCTCTCCCCCGCTCTCCGCCGCGCCCCGCGTCCAATGCCACCAGCCATAACTCAGCCCGCCGAAAAACATCACCTGCAACGCCGTCTCCGAATACAGCCCGCCCTGGAAACACAACCAGCCGAAGATAGATACCTGCACCAACCCCGCCGGAAACGCCCACAAGCTCCGCTTCATCATCAACCACACGCCGACCACCCCGAGCACGGTGGCAAACTGCTCCGCCGGGCTCGCGGCCAACGCGCCCTCGACGACCTGCTCCAAAACCGACCGTGTGCCTTCCTCGCTCACGGGTTGTTCGCCACGTGGGCCTCAAGCGCTTCGCGCGTGATCGCGTGTCGCGCCGCGCAGCGCGGACACTGGATAGTGATCACCGGCGCATCCTCGAACAACCCCTCCGCGTCGCTCCGCATCACCGGAGCGAGCACCTCCAGCATGCGGTCCTGGTTGCAACCGCAGTGCCAGCGGAAAACCCGCGTCTCCAGCAACGTCGTCGTCTCCGTCTCGTCGAGCTTGCGCACCGCCTCGGCGTCGAGCGCGCCGAACCACGCCGCGTCGCAATCGGGATGCTCCGTCACCAACGCGAACTCCTCCTCCGCCAACAGAAATAACCGCACCGGCCTCTGCTCGCTCCTCGCGTAAAACGTCTCCACCCCCGCCACCGGATCGCCGCCCGCGAAAGGCACCACGCTCCGCCGCTTCGGCTGCCCGCCCCGGATCACGTCGCTATAAAAAAGGTTCTCCGGAAACTCCTTCACGTTCTCGTCAAACACGCGCCCGGTCACCGTGCCGATCTGGTTGTCGCCGGTGAGAAACAAATTCACCCGAGGCTCCTGCAAGTTGATCGTCCAAGCCGTGACCTCGTTGCGCGGACGCGACGCGCAATGCAGCACGAACGCCGCCAGCGCCCGCTTGAACAACGCGTCGAGCGCCTCGGGCGGCTTGATGCCGTGCGCCCCGAGATGCAGATAATAATCGACGTATAGCTCGGAGAACGTCGCGCGCGCGACCAACGCGTTGCGCCCCCGCACGAAATGCGTCCGCACTTCGTGACCGGCTTCATTTAGATTAACGGGAGTGGATTCGGGCATGAAAACGTAACGCAGCAACACCCCGCCCCACTTGTCCAACGCGTAAACCATGACGTCGTTCGCCTCCCTTTTCGCGACACACAATCTTCACCCGCAAAACATCGGCCACGCTTGGCATGCGCGATGCATTGTGCATTTTACCAGCAAGGATAAATCCCATGACCACCACCACCCGCTCCATCGCCTCCCACCTCGCCGGTCCTTCTATTTCGAAGACTGCCGGGTGCGCCCAAGGCCTGATGTCGCACGGTTGTCATTACCAATGCTGGTCCAAACAACGACCGGCTGGCCCGAACCGAAGAGGCTGAGACCGCGCTACAAGGCGGCTCACTGATAATCAACCTCTCTTCGCCCTCGGCAACCGGCCCGAAACACGGAGCTCGGTGTCCTCACGTCCTCATTATTCCAAACCATTTTAAAATTTCACTCTCCCATCATGAACACGATCCTACCGCCTCAGCTGACCAGCAGCCGCAGTTCGGGCCGTCCCGTTATCTCCCGCACCGAAGAGACACGCAGCCCGCATTACGACTTCCAGCAAAAAGGCGAAACCATCGATCTCACCATCTTCCTCCCCGGAGTTGACGCCGTGGGAATCGAGATCGTGGTCCGCGGCCCCGACCTCGTCGTCATCGGCCGCAAGACCCACTCCGTCCGCGTCAACTTCGCCGCCGCTCACCTCGAACAGGCCCAGCTCGATTACGAACTCCGCCTACGCCTTGGTCGCGACCTCGATTATTCCGCCCTCGTCGCCGATCTCTCCGACGGCGTGCTGAGCCTGCGCATCCCCCGCCGCTCCCCGCTCGCCCAGGCGGCGTAAATCAACGTCAGCCCTTCGCGTCGGGAAGACTCGTCCCCGACACCCAAAAAAATCCGGCTCCCTTCTGGGGGCCGGATTTTTTGTTCGGGCAAAAACCGAAAAACGCGTTCGGCAGACGGTCGATCTCGCCAAAGCTCCCGGAGCAGACACCGGAGCGGCGAGCTCCTCGTCGCCGCACGCGCGTTGGAGCTTTTAACCTAAAAACCGCAGATAAATAACCGCTTAGAGCATTTTCAATAGAACTGTAGCCATAACAAGCGGATTGAAAGGTGGGGAGGGACCGCTGGGCCCTCCGCAGTATGATGGTAAACTACACTTGTAAAAACCACCGCTCCGACGCGGCTGGCCCAGCGGTCCAGCCCTACCCAAAAACGGCTACGAAATTTTTTAAAATGCTCTAGTTTCGCTAGGCCGTGTCTTGTAAATAAACCGGGCCAGCGTGAGCGAGAAAAGGCGCTCG
>DAIPIP010000110.1:0-9956 GCA_036770725.1 Opitutaceae bacterium | reverse complement strand
TTTAGCCGCCTAACTTAACTTTGCCTTGTGTCCAGAAAACCGGTGCCGACACAGCCCGGATTCCGTGATTGGACGTAGCTCGCCTTACAAGAGGCGGGACCAAAAGGGAGGGGGCACCGAACTCCCGCTTCTCACGAAGCGGACTATATAAGGTGCCGAATCGCGTTTTCCCGAATAAGATAGGCCCGGTGTCCTCCGGGGCCGAGTTCAGTGCCCCGTGTGGCTAACCAGAAAAATGCCGAGACGGGGGCTGCGGGCGCACGCACCAATTTGCGCAGCGGAGGCCGGGGATGCGGCGGAATTCGGCGACGTTGTCGGTCACGAAGACGGCGCCGATAGTGATGGCTTGGTCGGCGAAGCGGGCGTCGCAGGGAGCGCGACCAGACGTTGGTGTGCGGAGGCAGAGCATCACTTGGTGTGATCGGGGAAGTCGGGCAGGGGCCGCGCAGTTCGCGCAGGGCTTTGAGGCGGCGGGCTTTTACGGCGGCGTCGATGAGGTTGCCGCCGCCGGGGATGCGGATGGCTTTGGAATCGCCGGACTCGAAGACTTTGGCGACGAGCGGGCCGGCGGTGCTTTGACGGGGCGCGAGACCCGAGACGCGGGCGGACGATGAATCTTGGGCAAGATGCCCATGCCACTTTGAAGACCAGGGGCAGGGTGCCCGTGCCACTTTTGGAAAAAGGACTGGCGGACGCGGGGCCCGGGGACACCTTGGCGACGATCATGTCTTGGCTACACAAACTTGAACGCAGGTTGGAACCGCTCGCGGTGCATCACGTGGTGCTGGCGCTGGTGGCGGGGCAGACGTTTTTCTACCTCGCGGAGATGTTTCAACTGGTTGGTCGCGATCGGCTGGTCCTGGCGTGGGGAATGGTGGCGCAGGGGGAATGGTGGCGGCTTTTCAGCTTCGTGCTGGTGCCGCCGAACGCGCACTGGGTGTTCATCGCGTTTGCGATCTACATTCTTTATTTTCTGGGTTCGGCGCTGGAGGAGGCGTGGGGCACGTTGCGGCTAAATTTGTTTTTGCTCTCGGGTTGGGTGCTGACGGTGGTGGCGGCCTGGATCGTGCCGAACATGATCGTGAGCAATCTGTTCGTTGGCGGCTCGCTGTTTCTGGCTTTTGCGTATTTGAATCCCAACTACACGTTTCATCTGTTTCTGATTTTGCCGGTGAAGGTGAAGTGGCTGGCGATCGTGATGTGGGCGTTTTACGCGATCACGCTGGTCGGCGGGGACATGGGCGCGCGGGTGATGGTGCTGGCGGCGACGGGTAATTTTTTCCTCTTTTTCGGTTCGCGCATGGCGGCCGATCTGCGGGGTATAAAACGGCAGGCGGGCCAGGCTTCGCGACGGCGCGCGGAGAAAGCCGAGGCGTCGGCGGCCGGGCCGAGGCATCGGTGTTGCGTATGCGCGAAGAACAGCGACACGCATCCCGAGGAGGATTTTCGTTATCGGGCCGACGGGAAATGCTATTGCGAAGAGCACCTGCGCGCCGCGATCGCCGGGGAGGCGAAGCGTTCATGAAGCCGGGGCGCATGACCGCGCTGCCCCCGACCTCGCAACTGACCACGCTCGCGGCGTGGTTGGAGTTCGCCGAGGAGGTTTACGCGCAGGCGAAGCTCGCGCTGGGGCAGATCACGGACAACGCGCACGACGAGGCGCTGTATTTGTTTTTGCGCACGCTGGATTGGTCTCTGGAGAGCGGACCGGAGGTATTGGAGAAATCGCTCGCGCCGGCGCAGCGCGTCGCGTTGCGCGAGGTGTTGCACGCGCGCGCGGTGAAGCGCACGCCGGCCGCTTATCTGACGAAGGAGGCGTGGCTGGGCGGGCTTCGGTTTTATGTGGATGAGCGGGTGATCATCCCGCGCAGTTATTTTGTGGAGTTGATCCCGAGACTGGCTGGGTTGTTGCCGTCCGGGCTGGAGGTGAAGCGGGCGGTGGATGTTTGCACGGGTTCGGGTTGTCTGGCGGTTCTGCTGGCGGAGGCGTTTCCGAAGGCGAAGGTGGACGGGCTCGATCTTTCGCCCGACGCGCTCGCGGTGGCGGCGATCAACGTGAAGGCGCACGCGGCGGGCAAGCGGGTGAAGCTGCAGCGCAGCGATGTGTTTGACGCGATTCCGGCGGCGGCGCGCGCGGAGGATGGTTACGATCTCATCATCAGCAATCCGCCCTACGAGCCGAGCGCGCACGTGGATAACCAGGACCCTGAGTTTGCGGCCGAGCCGCGCATGGCGCACGACGGCGGGGCGGATGGGTTAACGATCGTGCGCAAGCTGCTGCGTCAGGCGCGCGAGCGGATCGCGCCGCACGGTATCGTGGCGGTGGAGGTCGGCGGGCTGCGCAAGGCGATCAACCGCGAGTTTGCCGCGCTTGCGCCCGAGTGGCTCGAGACGGAGGACGGTAGCAATTGCGTGTTTGTGGTGCGCGCCGGCAAGTTGCGGGTTTGGGCGGGGTGAAGGCGGCGGTCGGAGCGGTCGAGACGGAAATCGGCGACAGGAGCGGCGCCGCTCCTTGGGGGTCAGGCGTAGATGCCGCCGCCGAGTAGGCGCGGGCCGTCGTGCAACGCGAAGACTTGGCCGGAGGCGAGGCCGCGTTGCGGCTCGGCGAACTCGACCCGGGCGGTGTCGGGTCCGGTCATGGTGAAGGTGACGCGCACGCGCGGGTCGCGGTAGCGCACGCGGCCTTCGAGCGCGAGCGGGCCGTCGGCGGACGAGGGCGGCGTCGGCGTGTTCCAGCGCAACGAATGCACCGAGGCCTCGCGGGTGAAAAGGCCGGGGGCGGCGGCGCCGTCGAAGGCGACGAGCAGGGCGCGGTCGGCGGCGCGTTTGCCCGTGACGACGTAGGCCTTGCCGTCGGTGTTGCTCGGCACGCCGATGCCCTTGCGTTGGCCGAGGGTGAAGAAGTGCAGGCCGCGATGTTCGCCGAGCACGCGGCCGTCGTCGGCGCGGATGATGGGGCCGGGAGCATCGGGCACGTAAGCGCGAAGAAAATCTGCCATTTTTACCTGACCGATGAAGCAGATGCCCTGGCTGTCTTTTTTCTCGGCGGTGGCGAGGCCGGCCTTGCGCGCGAGTTCGCGGAGCTCGGGCTTGAGCAGGTCGCCGACGGGGAAGCGGGCGTCGCGCAGTTGTTCCTGAGAAAGGAGGGCGAGGAAGTAGGACTGGTCCTTGTTGGGATCGGCGCCTTCGAGCAGGGCGAATTCAAGGGGGCGGTCGGGCAGGACGGCGCGGCGGGCGTAGTGGCCGGTGGCGACGGCGGTGAAGCCGTGGTCGAGCGCCCAGCGGCGGAGGACGCCGAACTTGATCTCGCGGTTGCACATCACATCGGGGTTTGGGGTGAGGCCACGGGTGTATTCATCTAGCAAATACGCGACGACCTTGTCGCGGTATTCCTCCATGAGGTTGACGACGCGGAAGGGGATGCCGAGCTGGTCGGCGACGCGGCGGGCGTCGGCGATGTCCTGTTCCCACGGGCAGTCGCCGAGGATGTTGTCCTCGTTGATCCAGTTTTTCATGTAGGCCGCCTCGATGGGCACGCCGGCGTCGCGCAGGAGCAGCGCGGCGACGGAGGAGTCCACGCCACCGGAAAGGGCGACGAGGATTTTTTCGGGTTGGGCGGGGGCGGGCGTCATGGGTGAGGGTGACACGATTCCAAACGAGGGGCTTTGTTGTCACTCAAAAGTAAACTCGCGCGGATGGTGCGCGGCTCCTTCGCGCTTGTGCGGCGGGTGGCACGGCAAATGATTGCGGGCCGATTATGGCTTCCCGTTCCAACGCTCTCGTTTCCGCCACCCTTGAGTCGCCTACAGGGGGCGTGATCGAGCTGCGTCACGATTGGCGCGGGCGCAGCGTGCCGGTGTTCGTGCTTTCGGGCGGGACCTTGCGCATGCGGCGGCTGGAGCGCATCCCCACGGCGCAATTCGGCCTGCGCAGCGGGTATCATTTTCCGCAGGACGGGGTCATCGAGTTCATCTTTGATCCTGCGCGGCATGCGGAGATCGATCTGGAGCGGGACACGATCCACGTGGCGGGCGATTTTAACGGCTGGAACGGCGCGGATGACGTGGCCTGGGCCTTGCGCTCGCGGGTGATCGAGGGGCGGAAGGTGATGGCGTGGAGCGGACCAGCGGAGGCGGTGCTGGCCCACGGGCGGCGTTTCAAATTCGTGACGGGTCGCCATCAGTGGTTGTCGGTGCCGCGGGATGCGCCGGCGGTCGAGGCGGACGAGGGCGGCAATCTGAATCATGTGATCGATGCGGATCGCACGGGCGGGCATTTGTTTTCGTTCGAGTTGGAGGGGCCGGCCGATCTGTCGGTCAGCCTCACGGTGCGTTGGGCCGAGGGGCATGCGCGCGAACAGGTGCCGCTGCGGCCGGGCAAATTTTTCTACGAGTTGTCCAGCGCCTTGCCGCTGGGCGTGCATCCGCAGAGCGACGGCACCTTGTTTCGGATTTTTGCGCCGCGCGCGAAGTCGGTGGAGCTGGCGATCTGCGCCGCGCTGGCCGAACAGGAAAAACCGCGCCGCTACCGGCTCGCGCGCCGGCCCGACGCGGATGGCGCGGCGGGCGTGTGGGAACTCACGCTCGAGGGCAATTTGCACGGTTGGTATTACTGGTATCAGGTGGACGGCCCGCGCGACGCGTTCGGGGTTTTTGATCCGAAGCGGCGCATCCTCGATCCCTACGCGCTGGCGACGGTGGGACGCGAGGGACCGGGCATCATCCTGGATCGCGCGCGGCTCGAATCCGGGCTCGGGCGTGATCGTTTCAAAACCCCCGCGTGGCACGATCTCGTGATCTGCGAGGCGCACGTGCGCGATCTCGCGGCGCATGCGCCGGTCGATGCGGGCGAAGACGAGCGGCGCGGTTTCGCGGGGCTGAAAAAATGGGTCGAGAGCGACGATTTTTATCTGTCGCGGCTGGGCGTGAACTGCGTGGAGCTGCAGCCGTTGCAGGAGTTCGACAGCAAGACGCGTGACGAATACCACTGGGGCTACATGACGGCGAATTTCTTCGCCCCCGCGAGCGCCTACGCGTCGCGGCCCGAGGCGGCGTCGGGCGTGCGCGAGTTGCGCGAGCTGGTGCGCGCCTTCCATGCGCGAGGCATGGCGGTGATCGTGGACGTGGTCTACAACCACGTGGGCGAGCCGGCGCACCTGATGTTCTTGGACAAGCTCTACTACTTCGAGCAGAGCCCCGCCGGCGAGCTGAGCAACTGGAGCGGTTGCGGGAACGACCTGCGCTGCTCGGCCGCGATGGCGAAGCGGCTGGTCATCGACAGCTGCTCGCACTGGCTGGAGATCTACGGGGTGGACGGCTTTCGTTTCGACCTCGCCGACTTGGTGGGCGTGCCGGTGTTGAAGGAAGTCGAGGCGGCGTTGAAGCGCGTGAAGCCCGACGTGATTCTCATCGCCGAGCCATGGAGTTTCCGCGGCCACGCGGCGGGCGAGCTGCGCGACACGGGTTGGGCGTCGTGGAATGATGGATACAGAAATTTCCTGCGCGACTACGTGCGCGGCGGCGGCGCGCGCGAGACCTTTGAGTATTACGTGAAGGGCTCGCCCTGGTATTACGCGAAGTGGCCGGCGCAGACGGTCAACTACACCGAGTCGCACGACGACCGTTGCTGGCTCGACGTCATCACCGAGAACGCGAATCACGACGGCCACCTGCCCACGGTGAACGATCGCAACCGCACCCACCTCATGGCGGCGGTGCTCTTCACCTCGATCGGCATTCCCATGCTCGGCTCGGGGCAGGATTTTCTGAAGTCGAAGCACGGGGTGAACAACACCTACCAGCGCGGCGACCTCAACGCGCTCGACTACACTCGCATCCACCGCTTCCCGGCGACGCACGCGTATTTCGCGGACTGGATCGCGTTTCGCCTTTCGGAGACCGGCCGCCTGCTCCGTCACTTCTCGCGGGCGAGCGAGGGTTTCTTCGAGTTTCACTGGGCCGAGGGCACGAACGCCGGCGCGGTGGTGTTCAACGCCGACCTCAGCCAAGGATCGGAGCGGCTGCTGTTCGCGATCAACCCCACGCTCGGCGACGTCTCCATCCCGGTGGGCGTGCTCGCGCAGTTGCCGTGGAAGCAACTCGCCGACCAGGAGCGTTTCCTGCCGCCCGGCCGCGATGCCGGCGCGCAACGCGTGACGCCCCAGCTTTTCGTGCCCGCCCTCGGTTGCGGGCTTTGGGTGACGAGTTGAGCGGGAGAGCGGGAAACGAGAAAAACTTTTTAAAACCACGCAGACCGCGGGAAGTTGTCGCCATTAACTGGCGCGGCGGGTTTCTCTCCCGGCGCGATGGCTTTTTTTCGGTTTTTGAACGAGCGGTTGAATGTGTTTCCGGCGGTCGTGGCGACCGGGTTTTTGGTGGCAGGCTCGCTGGTGGCACAGACCACGATATCCCCTGAAGGCCGGTGGGCCTATGTGGCCAACGCGGGCTGGATCGACGCGCGACCCTCCGAGGCGAATGGCGCGCGGGTGAACGAACACGTCTGCTCGGGTTATCTTTATTCCGCGAATCTGGGTTGGATTCATCTGGGAAGCGGCGCGCCGACCGACGGTTTTTCCTACAACCAGACCTCGGCGACGAACTACGGGGTCAACGTCACGACCTCGTCGATTTTTGGCGACGTGCCCGGACGGCTCAACGGTTTCGCCTACGGGGCCAATATAGGCTGGATCGTTTTTGCCCCCGTCGGCAATCCGCGCGTGGATTTGCAGACCGGTCGCCTCTCCGGCCACGCCTACTCGGCCAACGTGGGCTGGATAAATCTGGGCGAGTTCAGCGTGTCGGTCGCGACCAAGATCGCGCCGGGTGTCGATAGTGATTCCGACGGCATACCCGATCACTGGGAAATCGCCTGGTTCGGCCCGCTCGGCGTCGCCGGGGCCGACACGGATTTCGACGGCGACGGCGTGTCGGACTATGAGGAATACCTCGCCGACACCAATCCGCTCGATGCGAACGACCGGCTGCGCATCACCGATTTCGCCTTCGACACCGCCGTCGCGCCCATCGCGGCGGCGGTGAGTTTCACCTCGCGGTCCTCGCGGCGCTATCGGGTGGAGTTCATCGGTGATCTCGGGCTCTCGCCCGCCGGCTGGCAGGACAGCGGTCTCGGCCTCTTCGCGCCCGACTCCGGGGACGAAACCAGCCGCGCTTTCGGCACGCTGGAGGGGCCGCGGGTGTTTGTGCGCGTGCGCGCCGAACGTCCGCTCGCGCCGTGATACGCCGCATTTCTTCACTTCGCATCCCTTTATGAAACACACTCGCCGACTCGCCGCCTTCGCGCTCGCCCTTGTATCCGCCGCAGCCCTACACGGTCAGGGCGCGCTCACGCCGCCGGGCGCGCCCGCGCCGACGATGAAGACGCTCGCGCAGGTCGAGCCGCGCGTGCCGGTCGACGCGATCAACACGCCCGGCGACGCGCAAAACGCGTTCATCATCACCCAGCCCGGCTCCTATTACCTCACGTCCGATGTCGTCGCCTCCGGCGGCAGTTCCGGCATCTGGGTGAACGTCGTCAATACCCGCGGCGTCACCATCGACCTAAACGGTTTTGCCGTCGTCGGCGCGGGTCAGGATTCGGACGGCAACGCCACCGGCATCGTCTCCGGTTCGGAGGCGACTCCCGTCAACTTGTCCGGTGGTCGCGTGGTCGGCTGGTCCGGACGAGGGGTTTTCATCGCCGGTCCGGCCCGCGTGCACGACCTGCTCGTCGCCGACTGCGGGTCGAGCGGCATCGAGGTGTATGGCGGCACTTATTCCGAAACCGACGATGCGCGCGTCAGCATCATCGAGCGCTGCGAGGTGCGCAACGTGCGCCGCTACGGCATAGGCGCCTTTTCGTCGCGCGTGCACGAATGTCGGGTCTCGCGCGTGCGCAGTCAGGAAGCGTCCGAGGCGGTGGGCATATCCGCGAACCAAGTGACCAACAGCCGAGTGATCAACGTCGCCAGTCCCGGCAGCGCCATTGCCTCCGGTATCTTCGCCGAAGTGGTCTCCGATTGCGTGGTGGAGAATGTGGTCGGTGGCGGCTCCGTCTCGCACATCGCCGCGCGGTTGGTCACGGGGTGCCAGGTGGGCCGCACCACCGCGCCGGTCGCCTCCACCGGCGGTGATCGTGGCATCGAAGGGCATATCGTCGAGCGCTGCCATGTTTTTGGTTTACCCAGCATCACCACCGGGATGGTCCATGGCATCCGCGCGGTTCAGGTGCGAAACAGCGTGGTCGAACGTGTGAACAATTCCGGCGGCGGCGCGGTTTTCGGCATAGGCGCGTCGAGCGCGGCGTTGGCGGGATCGGGGAGTTCGATCACCCCCTTGCTTCATGCGGAGGACAACACAGTGAGCGGTATCTCCGGGATCGGAATCGCGGGTGGCGGCAGCTCGGCGCGCATCGTCGGCAACCTGGTGCGCGGCTGCACCGGGGCCGGCATCTCCCAGGTCTCCAGCGGACTCGTGGCGAACAACAATCTCAACATACCCACGGGCAGCGCGGGCAACGGCATCGACGTGTCCGACAGCCTGGTGCACGACAACTACGTGCGAAACCGCGGCACCGGGGTTGGCGTGCGCGTCTTGTTCGCCGGCGTCGCGGTGCGCAACACCGTCCAGGGCGGCACCGCGTTCGATTTCGCCGCCGGAGTGCGCGCCGGCGCCATCGTGGGCGGGGGCGGCACCGGCGCCTTCGATCCCAACGCCAACGTGGATCTCTGAGCGCGCCCCACCTCCCGCCGCGCCCCCCTCGCACGCCTCGTGAAATGCGGCGCGCGGACCGGTCGCGCCGCCAACACCCGCGCACTTCCGGCCAAGCGTTGCGCCCCCAAAACCCTTGCTTTCGCGAGGGGCGACCCCTTTTTTCGTTCTTTCCGCGTCCGCAAGACGCACCTCACCACAAAGCTAACAAACACCACACTAGGAGCCCTCCATCATGGCTATCAAAGTTGCAATCAATGGTTTCGGTCGTATCGGCCGCCTCGTTTTCCGCGCCCTCGTCGAGCAGGGCCTCCTCGGCACCACGTTCGACGTCGTCGCCGTCGGCGACATCGTCCCCGCCGACAATCTCGCCTACTTGGTCAAGTATGACTCCACCCAGGGCAAGTTCCAGGGCACCGTCTCCTCCAAGAAGTCCAGCGCCGACAAAGCCGAGGACGACGTGCTCGTGATCAACGGCCACGAGATCAAGGTCGTCTCCGCCCGCACCCCCGCCGAGCTTCCCTGGGCCGCGATGGGCGTCGAACTCGTCATCGAGTCCACCGGTCTCTTCACCGAGGCCGAGAAGGCCAAGGGCCACATCACCGCGGGCGCCAAGAAGGTCATCATCTCCGCCCCCGCCAAGGGCGAGGACATCACCATCGTCATGGGCGTGAACGACGACAAACTCGACGTCGCCACCCACAGCATCATCTCCAACGCCTCCTGCACCACGAACTGCCTCGCGCCGCTCGTCCACGTGCTCCTCAAGGAAGGCTTCGGTCTCGAGGAAGGCCTGCTCACCACCGTTCACGCCTACACCGCCACCCAGAAGACCGTGGACGGCCCCTCCAAGAAGGACTGGAAGGGTGGCCGCACCGCCGCGCAGAACATCATCCCCTCCGCCACCGGCGCCGCCAAGGCCGTCGCCCTCGTGTGCCCCGAGGTGAAGGGCAAGCTCACCGGCATGGCCTTCCGCGTGCCGACCCCGACCGTCTCGGTCGTCGATCTGACCTTCAAGACCACCAAGGAAACCTCCCTCAAGGAGATCAACGCCGCCCTCAAGAAGGCCTCCGAGACCTACCTCTCCGGCATCCTCGGCTACACCGACGAAGAAGTCGTCTCCACCGACTTCATCCACGACAAGCGCTCCTCGATCTACGACGCCGGCTCCTCCATCGAGCTGAACTCCAAGTTCTTCAAGCTCGTGTCCTGGTATGACAACGAGTGGGGCTACTCCAACCGCGTCGTCGA
>DAIPIP010000290.1:0-2211 GCA_036770725.1 Opitutaceae bacterium | reverse complement strand
CCGTCCGCCAGCGCCGCGGCATTGACATCGCCGCCGGCTGCGGCCAGCTCGCCATCTCCGACTGAGCATCATGCTGATCTCCCACCGCCACAAACTCCTCTTCGTGCATGTGCCCAAAAACGCCGGCACGAGCATCACCCACGCCCTGCGCCCCCTCGCGGGCAGCGACCGCCGCCGAAAAATCGGCCGCATCCTTCGCCGCTACGGCATCATAACCCGCCTTGATGCCAGCCCCTATCCCGCCCACTCCACGGCCGCCGAGCTCATGCAGATTCTCGGCCCCGCCCGCTATGCGCGCTACTTCTCCTTCGCCATCGTTCGCAACCCCTGGGATCGCCACGTATCCTTTTTCCACTACGTCCGGCGCGACGCGACCCACTACCAACATGCGCTCTTCCGCCAATTCTCCGACTTCACCGCCTACGCTCGCTGGCGCGTGGAAAATCCTGATCGCCTTCAACGCACCTTCGTTTTCGACGACGATGATCGCCAGTTGGTGAATTTCATCGGCCGTTTCGAAAATCTATCCGCCGATTTTTCCACCGTCTGCGCACGCGTCGGAGCTTCCATCGAACTGCCCCGTAAAAACGTCTCCAACGACCGCCCCTACCGCGAGTTCTACAATACCGAAACCCGCGAACTTATAGCCCGCGTCACCGCTCCTGACATAGAGTGCTTCGGCTACGAATTCTAAAACGGAAACATATCCGCCCGGGTGCCGTCTCACATTAAAACCAAGGCACCCCATGAAACTCCCCTCCCTCCTCACCCTCCTCGCCCTGGGCTGCCTCGCCGCCCTCGGCCTTCGAGCTGCCGAACCCGCCACCCCCGCCCCGCTCACCACCGCGCAGATCGCCGAGCTTCTCGCGCCCATCGCCCTCTACCCCGACCCGCTCGTCGCCATCATCCTGCCCGCCTCGACTCTCCCCGCCGACATCGTGCTCGCCGCCCGTTACCTCGGCGCAAATCGCGACCCCGACGCCATCGACGACCAACCCTGGGACGACAGCGTCAAGTCCCTCGCCCGCTACCCCGACGTCGTGAAGTGGATGGACGAAAACCTAGAGTGGACCCAACAGCTCGGCGCCGCCTTCGCCCTCCAACCCGCCGCCCTGCTCACCGGCACCCAGCGCCTCCGCGCCTCCGCCATCGCCGCCGGCAACCTCAAGACCACCCCCCAGCAAACCGTGATCGTTGAAAAAGAGGTCGTCCGTATCGTCCCCGCCCAACGCGAAATCATCTTCGTTCCCGTTTACGATCCCTACTGGGTTTATCGTCCCGGCCCTGCCTTCACCTACCACCACCCGCGCTCGCTAATCACCTTCAGCAGCGGCTATCGCACCGGCGTCTGGCTGTTCTATCACTTCAACTGGGGCTCCTCCGCCATCGTCACCATCAACCGCCCCTACCGCACCGTCGTCTGGCATAACTACCCCGCCTGGCATTACCCCAGCCACACCGTCGTGCATCACCACCACGTCTGGCGCCCCTCGCCCGTGGTCGTTCACCGGGTCCGCCACGATTACCACCGCCGCCCCGTCGTCCACGTCGCCCGACCCACCGTCAACCTCCACGCCCAGCGCAACACCACCCGCAACGTAAACATAAACCGCGAGGTAAACATAAACCGTGATCGCAACATCACCATTAACCGCGACCGCGATATCACTCTTAACCGCGAGCGCGACGTCACCCTAAACCGCGAGCGCCACGTGAACCGTCCCGCCAACACCCGGACCCGCGTTACCAACCCCGCGCCCGCCCCCGAGCGCCGTCGCGATGTCACCCCGCGCAACCCGGAAGAAATTCGCCGCCAAACGCGTCCGGAAAACCTCCGACCCGAAAACCGCGACGCCACTCGCGACGCCACACGCGCCGTCACTCGCGACATCGTTCGTCGCCCCGAGACCAACGCCCCCTCCGCCGCCCCCGCGCGCCCCATCCCGCAAAATCGCCCCGTCCTCACCACTCCCCGCCCCGCTCCATCGCGCCCCGCCACCACCCTCGCGCAAAACCCCCTGACCACGCGCGGCGGTCCCCCTGCGCGTCCCGCCCCCTCGGCACAGACCGCACCTCGCATTCGCCCCGCCACCACCCCCGAAGCCATCCGCCCCCAGCGCCAGAATCCACCCGCGCGCGTGCAGCCCTCCGCCGGCCAGCCCCAACCCGTCCTCGAAGAGCAAACCGGCCGCGGCGGCCCGCCCCGCTCCC
>DAIPIP010000109.1:0-10022 GCA_036770725.1 Opitutaceae bacterium | reverse complement strand
GCGGCTGCGGCGGCGGCGCGGCGGCCGCGGGGGGCTGCCCGGTGAGCGATCGAGAAGCAAGGCCGGGGGAGGGCGGGGGCGAGGGTGGACTCGGGCAGGGCGGGGCGGGGCGGGGCCAAGAGGGCGGAGGGGGAGGGCGCGGGTCCGGAAGGCGGGCGTTCGCGCCACGCGTTGCCTAGGATGAAGCCGGTTCCGAGGAGGGCGGTCCAGAGCAGGAGACGAGACGCGGGCATGGAGGGACGGTCGCGGGTCAGGCGGTCGGCAGGGCGAGGGGGGCGGAGCGGTGGACGGCGAGGGGGCGCCCGGTCCAGGTCCAGGTGGCGGGGCGGAGGGTGAGGCGGCGCTCGCCGCCGGGGAAGGAGAGGCGGACGGCGGAGAATTTGTCGTAACAGACCAGGCGTAGGCGGAGCGGGCGCCAGCCGGCGTGGTAATCGGCGACGCGCAGCTCGAGGGCGCCATCGGGGGCGACGCGGGCGTGGAAGGTGGCGCGGGTGCGCTCGCCGCGTTGGTAGGCGAAGCTGAGGCCGTCGTCGGCGGCGTAGGCGGAGCTGGATTCGGCGGCGGTGTCGCGGCGGAGGAAGAGGTGCAGCTCGATGTCGGCGAGGTCGGTGCGGTTATCCTCGGGCATGCCGGGGCGCATGGGGACGAGGGCGCCCTCGCGCACGTAGAGCGGGCTGTCGCCGGGGCCGACCGGGACGCGCGGGAGAGTCCGGTCGCCGGCGTGCCAGCGGCCGTCGTGGGCGCCGAACCAGCGGAGGCCGGCGCCGGGCAGGACGACGGGGCGGTGGCGGGCGCGTTCGTGGACGAGGGGGGCCTGGAGGAGGTCGCGACCGATCAGGAACTGGTCGGAGACGCGGTCCACCGGGGCGGCGGGCGTATCCGAAAAGTCGTGACAAAGGGGGCGGAGCAGGGCCTCGCCGCTCTCCTCCTGGCGCACGAAGTTCTGGTAGAGGTAGGGGAGCAGTTTGTAGCGCAGGCGGATGTAGCGGCCGATGACGCGTAGGGCGACGGCGCCGAGGGCCCAGGGTTCCTGGCGGCGGGTGCCGCGGAGGGCGTGGTTGCGGAAGAAGGGGAAGAGGTGGCCGGCGCGATACCAGGCGATGGCGAGCTCGGGGGTGGTGTCGTCGCCGAAGCCGGCGACGTCGGGGCCGTTGAAGGGCTGGCCGGAGAGGGCGAGATTGAGGGTGAGGGGGATGCAGCCGCGGAGGTGGTGCCAGTTGGCGACGTTGTCCCCGGTCCAGACGGCGGTGTGGCGCGAGCTGGAGATGAAGGCGGAGCGGGAGAGGAGGAAGGGGCGTTCGTCGGGGCGGGCGGC
Organism: Opitutaceae bacterium; assembly: GCA_036770725.1. Taxonomy (GTDB): domain Bacteria; phylum Verrucomicrobiota; class Verrucomicrobiia; order Opitutales; family Opitutaceae; genus IMCC26134_A. Next base: position 8,707 of record DAIPIP010000109.1, on the reverse strand, counting down.
AAGGAAACCGGCGCGGGAGGCCTCGGCCATGCCGAGGGCGTATTGGTTGTGGTAGGCTTCGTGGGGTTGGCGGCCGCGGTCGAAGAGCATGTCGTCGAGCTCGACGGCGCCGACGGAAGGATCGTTCATGTCGAGCCAGGCGCCGGCGACGCCGAGGGCGGCGAAGTCGCGCACGTGCCCGGCCCACCACTCGCGGGTCTCGGCCCGGCTGAAGTCGGGCATGTGGGTGTGGCCGGGCCAGACGAAGCCGACGAAGGGTTTGCCGGCGGGGTTGAGGCAGAAGACGCCGGCGCGGAGGCCGCCGTCGCAGACGGCGTAGCCGGGCTCGACCTTGACGCCGGGGTCGAGGATGGGGACGACGCGACGGCCTTTTTTGGCGAGGACGGCGAGGGCGCGGCGCACGGCGGTCTGGTCGCCGCCGGACCAGTGTTCGGGCGCGAAGGTGAAGACCTTGTAGCGCTCCATGTAGTCGATATCGAGCCAGAGGCCGTCGGTGGGGATGCGGTGGCGGGTGAACTCGCGGTCGAGCTCGAGCAGATGCTCGGCGCTGGCGTAGCCCCAGCGGCATTGGTGGTGGCCGAGGGCCCAGAGCGGGGGCAGGGGGGTGCGGCCGACGAGGGTCTGGAGTTTGCGGGTGAGGCCGGCGAGGTCGGGCGCGGCGAGGAAATAGACCTCGGCGTCGCCGTCGGGCGCGCCGACGAAGAAGGTGCCGCGGCGGAGGTCGTCGTAGTTGCCCTCCTCCCAGACGAAGTTGGAGGCGAGGTCCATGAAGACGGCGCCGGGGTGGTGGACAAGCAGGCCGACCCAGCCGCCGGGGGTGCGGACGGCGACGTAGGGGATGGAGACGTATTGAGGATTTGGATGCGCGTGGCGGATCTCGTGGAGGGAGAAATCGCCCCAGAGGTCGGTGTTCCAGAACTTCACCCGCTGGGCGGTTTTTTCGAGGCCGGGAGAGCTGTGTTCGCCGAGGCCGTAGAAACGCAGCTCGGGGTGGTGGCGAAACTGGAGCATCCACGTCGCGCCGCAGCGGCCGAAGGTGGCTCCGGGCGTGGTGGTGAGCAGGGGCGCGGAGACGGAGGAGGAGGGAAGCGGGGCGAGGGAGAGGGTGCCGTCGGCGGCGAAGGCGAGGGCCGTCGTATCCGCTCCGTCGATACGCTCGGCGAGAAGGGCTTGAGATGGGTTTTTCCAAAGACGGGCCCCGGGCACGCGCAGGCGGAAGACGTCGCCCCCGAGCGAGTCGATGCGGGCGCGGGCGGGCGCGGCGGGGGCGAAATCGAAATTCGACGGGTGGCGGATCTTGTTGAAATACATGGCGGGCGAAGCGGGCGGAGAGGGAGCGGGGGAATGAGGGGACGGAGGGGACGGGCTCAGTTGCCGGGGCCGAGGACGAAGGCGGGCGGGAGGGCGACCTGGAAGCGGCGGCGGCTGGTGACGGGGTCGCCGGCGGGCGGGAAGGCGGTGGCGCGCACGACGTAGGCGCCGGGCTCGGCGGGCACGCGGAGGGCGAGGCAGCGCACGGTTTGCTGGCAGAGCGAGGCGACGGCGAAGGGCAGGCGGGCGGAGGCGACGAGCGGGCCGAGGGCCTCGATGGGGGCGTCGTGGCCCCGCGCGTCGGCCTGGTGGACGGCGAACTCGATCTCGCCGGCGAGGCGCGCGGCGGTGTCGTTGACCAACATGGCGTCGAGCTGGAGGCCGCCGTCGGGGGTGAGCTGGGTGCGCCAGAAATTCAGGTAAACGCCGAGCGGGGCGAAGCAGTCGCGGAAGGTGGTGTCGTGGTCGGCGCGCACGCGCAGGGTGGCGACGTCCTCAAAGTGATCGCCGGTGAGGGACCAGGGGTGGTCGCAGGTGAGGCCGGTGAAGTGGAGGATGCCGGCGGCGTTGCGGTGGGCGCGGAAATACTCGGTCTCGGCGGCGAGCAGGTCGGCGTAGAAGCGGCGGCGCTGGGCGGGGGTGGAGCCGCAGAACTGGCGGCCGTAAACGGCGGCGGTGAGGTCGGTGGGGCTGTCGTCGCGGCGCAACCAGGCCCAGCAGTATTCGTTGATGACGACGGCGTGGGCGGAGGGGTGGGGGGAGTTGTTGGCCTTGGGCGCGGTGGCTTGTTCGTAGGTCGCTGGGGTGGCGCCGGGGCCGCCGAACCAGGGGTTGGCGCCGTGGATGATGTAGGGGTGGTCGTCCACGGGGTCGTGGTCGCCGGAGGGGAGGTTGTAGCCGTTGCTCCAGGCGCGGGCGGAGTGGTCGAGCGGGCGGAGGGCCTCGACCATGTCGATGAGCGGGGCGTGGTGGGTCTCGTTGGAGAGGCTCCACCAGGCGACGGAGGGGTGGTTCCAAGCGTCGGCCATCCAGGCGGCGGCGTGGGTTTGCACGAGGGCGTGGTCCCAGTGGTCGCGCCACATCCAGATGGCGAACTCGTATTCGACGAGCAGGCCGGCCTCGTCGGCGAGGTCGAGCCAGCGCTCGGGCGCGGGGCCGATGCTCCAGCGCATGCAGTTCCAGTGGTAGCGGCGGGGGAGTTCGACGAGCAGGCGGCGGGCCCAGGCCTCGTCCCAGGGGTGGCCGGCGCAGGCCTCGTCCTCGAAGAAGCGGTGGACGCAGAGATTGGTGCCGCGAAGGTAGATGATCCGACCGTTGAGCCAGGCGCGGCGGGTGACGGTGTCGAAGCGGAACTCGCGCAGGCCGACGCGCAGGGCGAGTTCGTCGCCCTCGGGGCCGGTGGAGAGGGTGACGGGGTGGAGGTGGGGATCGTCGGGCGACCAGGCGCGCGGCTCCTCGGGGACGAGGCGGGCGGTGAAGGTGGCGCGTTCGCCGGGGGCGAGTTGGCGGGGCGGGAGGTCCACGCGGCGGGCTCCGACGGTGGCGAAGGGGGCGCAGGTGACGGGAGCGGAGCCGGCGTTGTGGGCGGTCCAGGTGGCGTCGAAACAGCCCTCGCTCCAGCGCGGGGCGACCTGGCTGGACTCGATCACGGCGGGGCCGGAGAGGAGGAGGGCGACGTCGTCGTAGAGGCCGGCGGTCCAGAAATATTTTTCGTGGTCGGAGCCGGTGCAGACCTCGGGCGGGAGCATGCCGGGGTGGGCGCCGACGCGGACGAGCAGCTCGTTTTCGCCGGGGCGGAGGGCGGCGGTGGCGAGGAAGGTGGCGGAGCTGAAGCAGGAGAGGTGTTCGCCGAGATCGTGGCCATTGAGCCAGACGCGCAGGCCGAACTGGGCCTTGGCGAAACGAAGGCGGGCGACGGGTGAGGCGGCGAGGTCGGCGGGGGCGACGTCGAAGCGGCGGCGATACCAGAAGTAGTCGCGATGCGGATCGCGCCAGACGGTGCGGCGGGTGTCCACGTGGCTCCAGCCTTGGTCGGCGGCACGGAGGCCGACGGGGCGGGGCTCGGCGAAGCGGGCGAGGCCGGGCACGGCGACGGTGGCGGAGAAGCCGTCGGCCGGGATTTGGTCGGGCGAGGCGAGGGCGGCGGCGGTCTCGGCGAGTTGCCAAGGGCCGTTGAGGGAGAGGGTGAGGCGCATTGGCGAAAGGACAGGGCCGGCCGCGCAGGGGCGGGGGCGAGGGAGCGCAGGTTAGTAGGCGATGCTGACGTTGCGGTTTTTCATTTCGCCCTTGCGGAAGGAGCGAACGGAGCCGTCTGCGAAGGCGCAGTTTACCGCTTTGTCGCCGGAGTGGCGGTAGCGGAAGAAGGCGTTTACCGAGTCGCTCTCGGCGTGGGCGGTGAGGTTGGCGTGGGCGGCGTCGGCGTTGCCGGGCCAGTTCATGGAGCCGCCGCCGTCGGCGGCGGCGAAAATCGCCCCGCGGAGGGAGGGCCACGCGTGGGTGAGGGAGGCATTGCCTTCGCCGTGCTGGCCGCCGTCGGCGAGCATGATGACCTGGCCGGGGCGGGTGATGGCCACGACGGGGGTGAGCGCGACGTTGGCGTAGGCCGACGTGGAGCGATCGGGCATGAGCTGGGGGTTGGCGGAGTAGGTGGAGAGCGTGTCGTTGGGGCCGATCGGGGCTTTTTTACCGGCGGGGCAGCGCACGAGTTCGGCGACGCGGCGACGGTAGCCGGCCTTGTTGCTGTTGTCGGCGTTGTCGATGCCGCCGGCGAGGTAGGGAGCGATGATTTCGGTGAGATAAACGGCACCACCGGCAGAGCGGAAACTCTCGGGTAGGCGTCCCTGGTGGTCGCCGGCGTGGAGCAGGACGGCGGAGGACATGGCGCGTAGGTTGGAGATGCATTGCGTGCTCCTGGCGTTGTCGCGGACCTTGCCGATGACGGGAATCATGATGCCGGCGAGGACGCCTATGATGGCGATGACGGTGAGCAGCTCGATCAGGCTGAAGGCTGAGCGGTAGAGGGGGCGGGAGGTCATGGCGGGGGAAAGCGTTTAAACCGGGTAAGGGGGGCGGGTCTCAAGAGGTGGACGCGGGGGCGGCGCAGGATTCGCGGCGGACGAGGTGGACGGGAAGGGTTTCGGTGCGGGCCGGCTGGAGCGGTTCGTCGAGGAGGGCGACGGCGCGTTCGCCGATCTCGATCAAAGGAAAATGGACGGTGGTGAGGGCTGCGCCTGCGTTGTAGCTGCGGGTTTCGTCGTTGCAGCCCACGACGCTGAGGTCGCGAGGGATGACGAGGCCCCGGCGGGTGGCTGCGCGCATGAGTTGGAGGGCGGTAAAATCGTCGAGGCAGAAGACGGCGGTGGGTCGGACGGGGCGCGCTTCGAGGGCGAACCAGGCGTCGAAAGGTTCGGCGAGGGGGTCGCGGCTGAACACGACGTCATCGGGTGCGTAGGGGAGGCCGAGGTCGGCGAAGGCGCGGGAGACGCCGGCGAGGAGCGTGCGGGTGTTGTAGGCCTCGGGGCTCATGTAGGCGGCGGCGACGATCCCGATGTTGCCGTGGCCGAGGGAGTGGAGGTGGCGGATGGCGATTTCGGCGGCTGCGGCGTAGTCGGGAACGACGGAGGAAACGCCCTCGAGATTGACGGAGCGGGAGACGTGAACGGCGCGCAGGCCGAGCTGGCGCAGGGTGGTGAGGAAGGAGTAGTTGGGTTTGCCGGCGGTGATGAAGCGGGTGGCCTGGCGGCGGGTGATGGCGGCGGGCAACTTCTTCGGGTTGTCGAGGTAATCCACGGCGGAGTCGGCGTGAAAAACGATGGCGTGGCGCCCGCGGGTGGCGAGGGCGCTCACGATGCCGGAGAAGATCCGCGAGTGGTAGGGGTTGGCGATGCCCTCGGCGACGGCGGAATCGAGCACGTAACAGTAGTCGCCCAGCTCGGGATAAACGCGCAGGCGCAGTTCCGGGTTGGCGGGTTCGTAGCCCATGACCCGCATAGCCTCGATGAGGCGAAACTGGGCCGTTTCGCTGAGGCCCACGGCGGGTTTGCCGCCGGCGGTGTAGAGTTTTCCGTTGACGAAGGCGCTGGCGGCGCTGGCGGATAAGCCGGCTTGTTTGGCCACGGCGGCCAAGGTAACTTTGACAGCGGGAGTCGAGGGGGAGGGGAGCAAGGGACTCGGCATCTTTATGCATATATGCATATTCGACTGATGGGATGTGTCAATACGCGAAGTCGGACTTCGGCCGGCCCGGAGCCGCTTTTCGCGAAATCGTCGAGAAAGCGGTCTAGGTGACGATGGGTGCACGATTTGCGCGTTGGGGAGAGGTTTTTCCCATGGTTGCCGAAAGATTCGTCTTGCCGAGCGGTTCGTCCTATGCATGTCTGCATAAGAACCCACTTCATACCCATGCACAACCCCCTCAAGAATCGTGTTCTTAGTTCCGCCGCCGCGTTGCTGGCGTTTTCCCCCGTGCTTTCGGCCGCCGTCTTGGTCGAGGATCAATTTTTAACTGGTGGCTCGAACTACAGCCTCGGGGCCGTGGTTGGGCAGGGACCGACGTCCACGGGGTTTAGCGGGGACTGGTTTCAGGTCGCCGGTTCCAGCGCCACGATCGTGGCCGGCGGTTTGGCGGGGCCGGTGGGCATGAACACGGCTGGCGGGTCGCTGTCGATACCGGACGGTAATTCGAGGCAACTGCGCCTGCTGGCGAACCCGTTTACGGCCTCGACGGTGGGGACCTATTACGTGAGTTTCCTTTTCCAGGCCAGCGCGGCGGACGGGCAGTATCGTTCGCTGGAATTTTTTAACGGCGGCAATGCCGACACTCCGGATCGCAATCTGCGTTTCGGGCTCGGCGGCGGGTCGGGCGGCTATGGCAATGGCGAGAGCTTCGGTCTTCGGGTGGGCGGCTCGGCCACGACGGCGGTGGGCACGGGCAACACGGCGGTCAACCATGTTGTGTTGAAACTCGAATTGGGCGCCACGGCGGCGTCGGACACGGTGACGGTTTTCCTTAATCCGACCAATCTCGCGGGGGAATCGGGCAACGCTTCGGTGTCCGCGAGCAGTCTGGACATCGCGTTTGACCGTGTGGGCATCGCGAAGTTCACGTCCGGCACGCTGGGTTTTGACGAGTTCCGCATCGCGACGAGTTTCGGGGAGGCCACGGCGATTCCCGAGCCCTCCAGCGTGGCGATGATGGTCGGCGCCGGGGCGCTCCTCTGCGTGGCGCTGCGTCGCCGTCGTCGGAACGCGCTCTGAATGCCTTGCCCGGCCTTTGGTCGGGTTTAACGGGCCTCCGTTCCGGGTGACCGGAGCGGGGGCTCTTTTCGTTTTTGGCGGGTTGGGGCGTCGTCGCCCACGCGGGCGGTGGAGAATTTTTTCCTGATTACCATGTATTTGGAGTATATAACCCTGGGTTTGTATTTGGTCGTCCTGCTGGTGCTGGGCGGGCTGTTTTCGCGTTTGAATCGCGACTTGGGCGACTTCGTGCGGGCGGGGGCGCGGGGGACGTGGTGGATGGTGGGCACGAGCATGACGATGGCGGGCATCAGCGCGTTCACGTTTACCGGCAACGGCTCGGCGGCGTTCACGGCGGGGCCGAGCCTGCTGGTGATTTATCTGGCGAATCTGGCGGGCTTCGCGGCGGGCGGGTTGTTTTTGGGAGCGTGGTATCGGCAGACGCGGGCCTACACGGGGGCGGACGTGATCCGGGCGCGGTTCGGGACGCCGGTGGAGCAGTTCTCGATTTACACGGGCCTGGTGTTGGGCCCCTTGGGTTCGGCGATCCAGCTCTGGGCGCTGGCGGTGTTTGTGAGTTCGGTGTTCGGGTTGCCCTTGTTCACGACCATCGTGGTGGTGGGGGCGATCGTGACGGCTTATTCGGTGACGGGCGGCAAGTGGGCGGTGATGGCGACGGATGTGGTGCAGGGCATCATCCTGTATGGGGTGACCCTGCTGGTGGGCGTGCTGGCGCTGCGCGAGGTGGGCGGCGTGGGCAACTTCTTCGGGTTTTTCTCGGACCCGCGTTTCGCGGAGTCGTTTCGCTTCATCAAGGAGCCGGGGCAGTTTGCGGACAACAAGTTCACCCTGCAGTGGGCGGTGGTGGTGTTTTTGATGCAGTTGATCACGCAGGTGCAGCTCGGCACGGCGGGGCGCTACCTGGCGGTGAAAGACGGGCGGGAGGCGGCGCGCGCCTCGTGGTGGGCGTTTGGGTTGATGGCGGTGGGGTCGGCGGTGTGGTTTTTGCCGCCGATGGTGGCGCGGTTTTTGTATGAGGCGGAGGTGTTGGCGTTGCCGATGAAGGACCCGACGACGGGGGCCTACGCGGTGGCGGCGAGGCACCTGTTGCCAACGGGGTTGATGGGCATCATGATCGCGGCGATGTTCGCGGCGACGATGAGCAGCATGGACTCGGGCATCAACGGCCTGACGGGGGTGATCGTGCGCAACCTGATCGGGCGGCTGCGGGAGGCGTTGAAGCGGCCGGCGGTTTCGGAGGCGGCCCTGGTGCCGCTGTGTCGGTGGATCAGCACGGGGTTGGGGGCGGTGATCATCGGCATGGCGCTGATCCTGGCGGCGCGCAGCAAGGTGGACCTGTTCGATACGTTTCTGTTGATGGGGGCGGTGATCGGCACGCCGATCACGTTGCCGCTTCTGGCGGGCCTGGTTTTCCGGCGGCTGCCGGGCTGGTCGTATTTCGTGATTTTCGGGGTGTCGGTGCTACCCTCGATCTACATCGAGGTGGCGACGCGGCAGTGGGGCGCGGCGGCGTGGACGATCCAGGAGCGCGGGGCGTGGGTGTTGGGCGCGGGGGTGGCGGGAACCTTGCTGAGCCTAGCGTTGGCGCGGTTTCGCGGGGCGCGGCAGCGGGAGCGGGAGGAGGCGTTTTTCGCCGACATGGACAGGCCGGTGGATTTCGAGGCGGAGGTGGGCGGGGGGAACGACGGTCAGCAAGCGCGCCTGGTGGGCGTGGTGACGCTGGTGATGGGCGGACTGATGGCGCTGCTGGTGTTGTTGCCCAATCCGGCGGCTGAGCGGGTGGCGATCGTGGCGCTGGCAGGCTTTGTGATGTTGGTCGGCGCGGCCTTGTATTTGGCGGGGCGCAGGCGGCCGGTAGGGCATGTCGTCACGAGATAGCATGGTCTTTGGTTTTAGCGTGGAGAGGAGATGGAGCGGAGGGCTTTGGGCAGGGAGTGTTGGCAAGTTTCGAAGACGCGTGGCAGCGATAGGTCGGGCCAGTGTGTGGCACACACCCCCGGCATGGCGCTGCGCATCAGGGCGAGGTGGGCCATGGCGTTTACGTTGCGGGTGCGGGTCTGGTCCTCCCGCCAACATGCATCGCGCCGCTAGAGCATTTTAAATAAAACTGTAGCTATTTTTTGGGCGGTTGTTACGGTGA
>DAIPIP010000289.1:0-2227 GCA_036770725.1 Opitutaceae bacterium | reverse complement strand
TGGCGGTGCAGGGACTCGGCGTATTCGGGTTTCATTACGAGACTGCCCGGACTGTTCATCACCATCTGGATTTTTTCGTTGGGGATGTGGTGTTTTAACAACGTGAACGCGGCGTCGTAGTCGCGGCTGTCGTATTCGATGCCGAGCTTGCGGTAGGCTTCGTCGCTGCTGAGGGCCTGGTTGCTTTCGGTCATCATACGGTCGGCGGCGTGGGCGCCGAAGCCGGCACCTCGGCCGTCGTTGTAAACGAGAAGCATCGCGCCGGAGCCGTAGCTGACGATGTGTTTTACAGACTCCTTCATCTTGTCGCGATTGGTGAGCTGGCGCAGGGGGAAGCGGTTGAACAAGGACTCGGAGTGAAGGCGCACCACCGGGATGTCGTGGCGGCGCGGGTGGCCGTGGGTGAGCACGACAAAATCCTGCGAGGTGACGATGTCGTAGTAAACATGCACGCGAAACCAGTAGGGCGTGGTGATGAGGTCGAAGATGGGGTCGTCGGGCTGTTGCTTGCGGTGGGCGGCGAGGGCGTCGGGGTTGATGCGCACGAAGACGCGGTGGTCGCGGATGACGCGGTAGGCGAGGATCAGGGGCGCGGGGCCGGCCATGTAGCGCTCGAGCGCGCCGCTGGAGTTGAGCGCGGTGAATTCGATTTCGGTGAGGAGGATGTCGTTGTCCACCGGCTTCATGGGGAGGAAGTAGCTGGCGGAGTAGATGAAGCGTTTGGCGGCGGCGAGGGCGTGGGGCTTGAAGGGCACGACGGGCTCGGGCGGTAGGGCGCGTTTGACGTCGGTCTCGGTGGGGCGTTTGAGGATGTGTCCGCCGGCGGCCTTGCTGGTGAGGTAGGCGAGATTGTAGGGCGAGGGTTCGAATTCGAGCGCTTCGGTGCCGGCGACGACGAGGCCCTGGTTGCGCAGGGAGTCCACTTTGTCGGGGTTGTTGGTGAGAACGATCCAGGAGGCTTTGATGCCGAGGAGATAGCAGATGTGGGAGATGTTCTCGTAGTTGCGGTGGTCCTTTTGCAGGCCCATCGCGGCGTAGGCGGCGAAGGTGGAAACTTGGTCGAGGGAGGCTTGCACGAGCATGCGGTCGCGGGCCTTGCCGACGTAGCCGACGCCGCGGCCTTCCTGGAGGAGGTAGAAAAGCACGCCGTTGCCTTTTTCGGCGATGACCTTGAACGCGCCTTCGAGCTGTTGCACGCAGTCGCAATCGCAGCCGCGCAGGGTCTCGGAGGTGACGCAGCTGGAGTGGAGACGGGTGTAGAGGGTCTGGGCGGTGGAGATGTCTCCGTGGGCGAGGGCGACGATGTAGTGCTTGTCGATCAGGTCCTGGAAAACATAGGCGCGGAAGAGGCCGTAGCGGGTGTCGAGCAGGCAGTTGGCGATGTAGATGGTGGTGCCGTAGCACGGGCGTTCGTTGAGGGCGTTGGGGCGGAGGACGGCGCCGGAGGCGTGTTGCAGGTCGCGAACGAGCTGGGCGAATTCGGGCGGGACGGCGCTGGTGGGATCGAAGGTGGCGGCGGACATTTGAAAGAGGAGGGAAAACTAAACCACGGAGGGCACGGAGGACACGGAGGAGAAGGGCGAAGTTTAGAGAGGACAATTAGAACCGCGAAGGATGCGAAGGGACGCGAAGAATACCGAGGAACGGCGGTGCGGGTTTAGTGGCCGGCGTGGAAGGGGAAGATTTTGAAGAACGAGAAAAAGAAGATGATCGCGATGACGTAGCCGACCGCAGTGAAGCCCTTGGGTTTGCCGGTGAGGAGGGCGAGCAGGGCGGCGCTGATGAGGCCGAAGCCGATGCCCTCGGCGATGCTGAAGGTGAGGGGAATGCCGATGATGGTGAGGGCGGCGGGCACGGCGATTTTGAAGTCGCCCATTTCGATCTCGCCGACGGCCTGGAGCATGAACACGCCCACGATGACGAGCACGGGCGCGGTGGCGGCTGCCGGCACGAGCAGGATGAGCGGCGCGAGGAAAAGGGCGAGGAGCATGAGCACGGCGACGGTGACGCCGGTGAGCCCGGTGCGTCCGCCGGCCTCCACGCCGGACGCGCTTTCGATGTAGCTGACCACGGTGCTGGTGCCGAAGAGCGAGCTCAGGATGGCGGCAACGGAGTCGGAGACGAGGGCGGGGCCGACCTTGGGCAGGTTGCCTTCCTTATCGAGGAAGCCGGCGCGTTTGGTGACGCCGATGAGGGTGCCGATGTTGTCGAACATATCGACGAGCAG
>DAIPIP010000003.1:0-41379 GCA_036770725.1 Opitutaceae bacterium | reverse complement strand
AAACGCTGGCGCGCCAACCTAAAGTATCAAAGCAATGCGTAACTGGTATTAATCGTTGCGAAGGTTCTGACACGGCGGGTGCGGCGCCCCCGCCCTACACGAGGCGAATCCGGGATGCGGTTACTTTTGCAACGATTCCTCGTTCTCTTTGGGCCCGAGGCCGTGCCTCGAAAATAAATCGGGCCGGCGAAATAGAAAAACCCGGCTCGGCCAAGGCGCGAAAGGCGGATATGCTCGCCGACGAGATCATCGATAAAATCGAGGCCGGCCTCGCCAACTTCCGCACCGTCGCCGCCGCGCTGCATCGGAACTGAGTCGCCGCCTCTCGCTTCTTTTCGCAACGGCCCCTGTCCCTTTCCCCTATCTCCGGCAAAGCGTTCGCCCCGCTTGCGGGTGCCCGCGTCCGCGGCCAAACTCCGCTCGTGATCCGCACGCTGACGCCCGAGCTGCTCGACTCCCTCCCGCCCGACTCTCCCGAAGCACGCCACAGCCGTCGCGACCTCGTTCGCATCAACCGCATCATGGGCAACCACGCCTGGTTCGCCCGCACGCTTCCCGCCACCCGCCGCCCCGGCGAAGCCATGCTCGAAATCGGCGCGGGCGACGGCGCCCTCGCCCGCCAACTCTCCACCGACGCCCTCGACCTCGCGCCCGCTCCGCCCGACTGGCCCGCCGACTCACGCTGGCATCGCGCCGACCTTCGCTCCTTCGAGGCCTGGAGCGACTACCCCGTCGTCATCGGTAATCTCATCCTCCACCACTTCAAAGACGCCGAACTCGCCCGCCTAGGCGCGCTCCTCCGCCGCCACACCCGCGTCCTCATTTTTAACGAAACCCGCCGCGCCCGCCGTTTTCTCTGGATCTGGCGCATCGCCGCCCCGCTCGGCGGCGCGAACCACATCACCCGGCACGACGGACGCGTAAGCATCGAAGCCGGTTTCACCGGCGACGAACTCCCCGCCCTGCTCGGCCTCGACCCCGCGCAATGGCGATGGCGCGTCGAAACCTCCGGCCTCGGCGCCTACCGCCTCGTCGCCCTTCGCCGTCCATGAGTTCGCCGCGTCCCATCGAAATCGTCGGCGGCGGCCTCGCCGGCCTTTCTCTCGGCCTCGCCCTTCGCCGCGCCGGCGTGGCCGTGACTTTGCACGAAGCCGGCGCCTACCCGCGCCATCGCGTCTGCGGCGAATTCATCACCGCTCTCGACGCCGACACCCGCGCCCGCCTCGGACTCGACGAATTTCTCTCCGACGCGATCCACCACCACGAAGTTGCCTGGTTTCGCCGGGCCTCTCCGCTCCTCCGCCACCCCCTCCCCTCGCCCGCCCTCGCGCTCGGCCGCCACGCGCTCGACCTCCGCCTCGCCGACGCCTTTCGCGCCGCCGGCGGCGACCTCCGCGAACACTCGCGCCTTAATCCGCGCCCCGCCCCGCCCGGCCGCGTCTTCGCCCAAGGCCGCCGCCCCGCCGCCGGCTCGCCGTGGATCGGCCTTAAATGCCACGCGCTCGGCCTCGCCACCACCGCCCCGCTCGAGGTCCACCTTGGCGCGCACGCCTACGTGGGCCTCTGCGCCATCGGCGACAACCGCGTCAACGTCTCCGGCCTCTTCCGCCGCCGCCCCGGCCTCGCGCTTGATCGCGCCACCGCCCTGCCCGCCTACCTGCGCGCCACCGGACTCGACGCCCTCGCCGACCGGCTCGCCGCCGCCGAGATCGACCCCGAATCGCGCTGCGCCGTCGCCGGCCTCGCCTTCGGCCGCGCCGCCCCCGCGCCGCGCGACGAACCCGCCCGCCTCTCGCTCGGCGACGCGCACGCGCTCATCCCGCCCTTCACCGGCAACGGCATGACCATGGCTTTCCAGTCCGCCGCCCTCGCCCTCGATCCGCTGCTCGCCTGGGCCCGCGATGAACAAAGCTGGCCGGAACTTGTCAGCCATGTGCAAGGCCTCCTCGCCGCACGCTTCCGCCTGCGCCTCGCGTCCTCCGCCCTGCTCCACCCCGCGATGCTTCATCCTCGCGGCCAGACCGGTCTCTCCGCCGCCGCCCGCGCCGGACTGCTTCCCATTCGCTCACTCTACCACGCTCTCCACTGATCTGATGTTTCTCCACGCCCTCGCCACCGCCGTTCCCGAAACCCGCGCCACCCAAGCGCAGTGCTGGGACATCATCTCCACATCCGACGCGCGCGAAAACCTCTCCCGCCGCTCGCGCCTCGTGCTACACTCCATCCTGCGTGGCGACAGCGGCATCGAGGGGCGAAACTTCGCCTACTCGCCCATCGACAGCGTGTTCTCCGCCTCGGCCGACGATCTCAACGAAACCTTCCGCCGCGAAGCCCCGCGCCTCTCCGCCCGCGCCCTCGAAACCGCCCTCGCCCAGATCAACCTGCGCGCCGACCAACTCGACGCGCTCGTGATCTGCACCTGCACCGGCTACCTCTGCCCCGGCGTCACCAGCTACGTCTCCGAACAACTCGGCCTCCGCGCCGACGCCTGCCTCCAGGACCTCGTCGGCCTCGGCTGCGGCGCCGCCATCCCCGCCCTGCGCTCCGTCGAAGCCATGCTCGCCGCCCGCCCCGACGCCACCATCGCCTGCGTCGCGGTCGAGATATGCTCCGCCGCCTTCTTCCTCGACGACGACCCCGGCGTGCTCGTGAGCGCCTGCCTCTTCGGCGACGGCGCCGCCGCCACCCTTTGGCGCGCCACCCCGCCCGCCGACGGCCCGCACGCCGCCACGCCGGTGCGTATCCACGGATTCAATACGCTGCACATCTCCGACGCGCGCGACAAAATCCGCTTCGAGCAACGCGACGGCAAACTCCGCAACCTCCTCGCCGCCGACGTGCCCTCGCTCGCCGCCGCGTCGGTGACACGCCTCCTTGCCTCCGAGCCCGCCCACCTGCCCTCGCCCGCCCGCGTCATCGCCCACCCCGGCGGACGCGACGTGCTCGACGCCCTCGAGACCGCCCTGCCCCACCACCGCCTCGACGCCAGCCGCCGCGTCCTCCGCGCGCACGGCAACATGAGCAGCCCGTCCGTGCTCTTCGCCCTCGCCGACGCCCTGCGCGAAGGCCCGCCCGAACCCGGCGCGGACTGGTGGCTGGTAGCCTTCGGGGCCGGTTTCTCCGCCCACTCCTGCCGCCTCTCCCGCGCAATCGAAGCGTGACGCCCGCCGCCTCCGTCGCGTAACTCCTCGCAACACGCATCGCATGAAGACCCTCGCCATCCTCAACGGCCCCAACCTCGACCGCCTCGGCAAGCGCGAACCCGAGATCTACGGCCACGCCACCCTCGCCGACCTCGAGGCCTCCCTGCGCGCCGAGTTCGACTCCGCCGCCAAACTGGAGTTTTTTCAGAGCAACCATGAGGGCGAGCTGGTGGACAAAATCTCCGCCCTCGCCGAGGCCGGGATCGACGGCCTCGTCATCAACGGCGCCGCCCTCACCCACACCAGCGTCGCCCTGCGCGACGCCCTCGCCGGCAGCGGCCTGCGCGCCGTCGAGGTCCACATCTCCAACATCTACAAGCGCGAGGAATTCCGCCACAAATCCCTCACCGCCCCGGTCTGCGTCGCCGTCATCACCGGCCTCGGCCTCGAAGGCTACTTCGCCGCCGTCCGCTACCTGTTGAAGTAAGCCTTGGCCCCTAGCCCGCGCCGCCGCGCTTTGCCCTTGCGCGACCCGCCCCGCGCCGAAGCATCGCCGACTCTTGTCCACCGAGATTCCAGACGCCGATCTCCGCATCAAGCTGCCCGTTTTCGAGGGGCCGCTCGACCTGCTGCTGTTCCTCATCCGCAAGAACGAGCTCGATATCTACGACATCCCCATCGCCTCGGTCACCCGCCAATACATCGAGGTGCTTCGCTCCATGCGCGAACTCGACCTCGATATCGCGGGCGAGTTTTTCGTCATGGCCGCCTCGCTCATGGAGATAAAGAGCCGCATGCTTCTCCCCTGCGGCCAGGCCGCCCAAGGCGAAACCACCGACGACGGCCCGCTCGATCCACGCTGGGAACTCGTTCACCAGCTTCTCCAATACAAAAAATTCAAGGAGGCCGCCGCCAAACTGGACGAACTCGCCGCCTTCCAACGCGACCTGCTCGCGCGCCACGTCTCCGTGCTAGCCGTCTCCGAGAACGAACGCCCGCTCAAGCCCGTTGACCGCATCGAGCTGTGGAACGTCTTCAACATCGTCCTCCGACGCCTCGCCGAGAAACTCGTCGTCGGCGAAATCAAGGGCGAGGAAGTCACCGTCTCCGACAAGATGGAGGAGCTCCTCGACATCGTGAAGACGCGCAAAACTTTCCTCTTCACCGACCTCTTCGAAGGCCACCCCGTCACCGTGCGCGTCCTCGTGGCCACCTTCATCGCTGTGCTCGAGCTTACCCGCTTGCGCAAACTTCGCATCCGCCAAGACGAAGCCTACACCGACATCCACGTCGATGCCGTCGATGAAAACGATCCCGGCCCCGTTCTCCTCCCGCCCGACCCCGCCCCCGAATCCATCACCACCGCCTTCGCCGCCGCCATCGAGGAACCCCCTGCGCAGCCGGATCCGCTTCCTTCGCTCGCTTCCGACGACGACGTAGTGGATTCCCCGTCCGCCGAAATCGCTAACCCGCTTGAAAGCGACGGCGAAGAACGCACTTTTGATTCGTGAGCAAACGACAGCCCGACCGCCCCCTACGCAAACCCGCCCCCGCCAAGCCCACCGGAAAAGCCGGCCTGATTGGCGTCGGCCTCGACAACACCGACGGACACAAACGCATCACCACCGGCGAACAATTTGCCCTCGTCGGCGGCTCCGCCGAGACCCACGAGCGAATGGCCGAGACCACGATCAAAACCTTCGAAGAATTGAAGCGTCGCGATAAACGCCTCGAGAGTGTGGACCCCCGTGAATTGGCTGAGATTATTCAGAAATCCACCCCACGCTGATTCCCCCCCGTGAACCAGCAGATCGTCAGCCCCCCAAAAACCATCCCCACCATGAGCACGACCCACGAACCCAATCCCCCACGCGATGATTCGAACGCGCCAAAAATCTATGTGCCCGACGCCACCGCCGAGTCCAATCCCCTGAAAGGTAACCTTTCGCTAAAGCCCGTTGATCCTGCCGCGTCGGCTCCTGCTTCCACCAATCCGATTGCCGCGACCGCCACTCCAAAGCCGAAACTAAACCTTGCTCCCCGCACCGCCCAGCCCAAGCCCGCCCCATCGGCCTCCTCACTAAAAATCCCGGACCGTGCTTACACATCCGAAAATTCTGAATCAGATGAGCAGCCCCCGGTCGTCATCACAGTAATCACCTGTCTTGCCGCCGTCGCCACCATCACTTTCGCTGTTCTCCTGTTCTTGAAAACCACCTAACCTCGTTTACCAAAACTACACCATGTCCGACGCCATCGCCCACTTCGACGACGCCTCCTTTAAGACCGCCATCTCCGGCAGCACCCCCGTGCTGGTGGATTTCTGGGCACCCTGGTGCGGACCCTGCAAGGCCATCGCCCCCATCCTCGACGAACTCGCCAAGGAGTTCGCCGGCAAGCTCGTGATCGGCAAGGTCAACGTGGACGACCACGGCGACCTAGCGAGCACCTACGCTGTGCGCGCCATCCCCACCATGCTCCTCTTCAAGGGCGGCGAACTCGTCGAGACCCTCGTCGGCATGCAGTCCAAGGACAGCCTCAAGGCCAAGCTCGCCACCAAGCTCTGAAGCCCGCGTCGTTTGCCTTTTCTGCAAAAACCGGCCCCCGAAAAGGGTGCCGGTTTTTTTGAGTAACGCAGGCGTCCCGCCTGCATCCGAGGCGGCTTGAATACCGTCTGCCCTACCCCCGCAGCGCCGCCGCCAACGCGCGCAACTTCGCCGCGTCCTTAACACCCGGCGCGCTTTCCACCCCGCTGTTCACGTCGAAAAACCGCGCGCCGCTCTGTCGTCGTGCCTCGGCCACGTTGTCGGGCGACAAGCCTCCGGCCAGCACCCAGGTCTTCTCCGGATGCGCCGCCGCCAGCGCGGCGAAACCCGACCAGTCGCCCGTCTTGCCCGAACCGCCGAAGCCGTCCGCATGGTAGGTATCGACCAAAAACGTGTCCGCCAGCGGCAACCAATCCGTCGGAAACGCGACCCCCGGCGGCAGCTTCGGCGCGAGCCACAATTCGCGCGCGCCCACCGCCTCCGACCAGCCGCGCACCACCGCCAGCGGCAAATCCGCGCGCGCATGAATCTGAAACCGGTCAAAGCCCGCCTCCTGCGCCCAATCCAGCTCCTCCAGCGTCGGCTCCACCATCACCGCCACCCGCTTCGGCCCCTGCGGCGCACCCCGCGCCAACTCCGCCGCATCGCCCAGCGCGACATAGCGCGGCGACTTCGGATACAGGTTGAACGCAACAAAATCCGCGCCCGCCTCCACCGCATGCCGCACATCCTCCGCCCGGGTGAGCCCGCAGACCTTGAACTGAATGTTGCCGATCATGACCGTATCCTCGATCTTCAGAACGCGTTCACGCTCGCGATCACGTGGTCCACCTGCGCGTCCGTCAGCTCCGGAAAAATCGGCAGGCTCAACACCGTCGCGCAGGCCCGCTCCGCCACCGGCATCGAACCCTCCGCGTAGCCGAGGCCCGCGTAGCAATCCTGCCGATGCAGCGGCACCGGATAGATCAAATCCGTGCCCACCTCACACTTCGTCAGATGCTCGCGCAACGCGTCGCGGCGCGGATGCCGCAGCGTGAACTGGTGCCACACGCTCTCGCCCTCCGGACGCGGCCCGCACGGCAGCTTCGTATCCAGAAGTTTGATACCATTCAAATAACGCGTCGCGATCTCGCGGCGGCGCGCCGTCCAGGCCGCGAGGTGCGGCAGCTTCACGCCGAGCAGCGCGCCCTGAAACCCGTCCATGCGGAAATTAAAGCCCACGTGGTCGTGATAATAGCGCCGCCCCGAACCATGCACGCGCAGCAATTTCGCCTTGGCAAAGAGTTCCTCGTTTTTCGAGACGAACGCCCCGCCTTCGCCGCAGCCGCCGAGGTTTTTCGTCGGGTAAAAACTAAAGGTGCCGCAATCGCCGAGCAGGCCCACCGGCGTGCCCTTGTATTTCGCGCCCACCGCCTGCGCGCAGTCCTCGACCACGAAGAGCCCGTGCTTTTTCGCGATGGCGAGGATCTCGTCCATCGGCGCGGGCTGACCGAAAAGATGCACCGCCACGATGCCCTTGGTCCGCGGCGTGATGGCGGCCTCGATCTTCGCGGGGTCGATGTTAAACGTCGTGTCGTCGA
Source organism: Opitutaceae bacterium (assembly GCA_036770725.1). GTDB lineage: Bacteria > Verrucomicrobiota > Verrucomicrobiia > Opitutales > Opitutaceae > IMCC26134_A. The sequence continues at coordinate 34,110 of DAIPIP010000003.1, read as the reverse complement.
TGTCGGCGAAGACCGGCGTCGCGCCCACGTAGCTCACGCCCCAGACGGTGGAGATAAACGTGAACGGCGGCACGATGACTTCATCACCCGGCGCCCAACCCGCGAGCGTGGCCGCAAGGTGCAGGGGAGAGGTGCCGCTATTCAGCCCAAGCACGCTCCGATAACCGAGCGTCGCGGAAAACGCGTTTTCAAAATCCTCCACATCCTTGCCGAGACAAAACCGGGTGGCGTCGTAGGTCGCCGCCAGCGCGGCGAGCGCCTGATCGCGCAAGGCGCGGTGTTGAAGCGAAAGATCAAGGAAGGGGACTTTCATGGATAACAAGTGATCACCTATCGCCGCCCCTCATCGCCCTGACAATCCGCGAAAGCAACGAGCGGCGTTGTAGGGCGGGGTCGCCCTACAAAAAAGCCGCGCTCCCGAATCCGGGAGCGAGGCCGCAAAATCCTCCGCAAGCGAAGCCGCCTACGCTTACTCGCGGCGGCCGGACAAGATCATCAGCACGTGCAACAGCGAACCCAGCGCGGCCACGAACGCGGCGACGTAGGTCAGCGCGGCGGCGTTGAGCGTCTCGCTCACGCCGCCCATCTCGTCGCGATCAAGGATGCCCAGGCCCACCAACTGCTCCTTGGCGCGACGGCTGGCATCGAACTCCACGGGCAGGGTCACGAACTGGAACAGACAGATCACCGCGAGCGCGATGGCGGCCATCACCAGTAGCGTGTAGCCCATGTGTCCGATAAGGAAGATACCGGCGATCATCGCGTAGGTGGACACGCTGGCGGCGATCTGGGTGGCGGGCACGAGCGTCTGGCGAACCGTCATCATGCTGTAGCCGACCTTGTGCTGAATCGCGTGGCCGGCCTCGTGGGCCGCGACACCCAAGGCGGCGAGACTGTGACCGCGATAGTTGTGTGCCGACAGCGCCAGCGTCTTGGTCATAGGATTGTAGTGGTCGGTCAGTTCTCCCGGAACCTCGACGATTTTAACGTCGGTGATTCCGGCCGAACGAATAACCGCCTCGGCGGCCTCGCGACCGGTGATGCCGCCGCGTGAGCCAATCCGCATGTTTTTCGCGTAGGCGCTGCGAATTTTCATCTGCGCATAAAGGCCGAAGAGCATCGGGCCGGCGAAGAGAAGAAGAAGATAGAGCATGTTCATAGTGTTTAAAAAGGTGAGGATACAGACCCGCATACACACATACGGGTTCCCGCCGTTTTCAAGTGGAACGAGCCGCGACAGGAAAAGGCCGGCGCGGTTTGTAACCACGCCGGCCAAATCACCACTCGGGGCAATCTTCGCGGCCAGCGCACCACACGCCGTCGCGAAAGGGATTGGCGCAACGCAACACTCGGGCCACGCCGCTCAGATGGCGGGCACGTCCACCCACTTGCGCTGCGCCCAGCTGTCGAGCGCGAGTTCGGCGAGTTGCACGCCCTTCGCGCCTTCCTTGAGCGTCCAGGGAAAGGCCTCGTCCTTCACCACGTGACGAAGGAAAAGCTCCCATTGCACCTTGAAGGCGTTGTCGTAGAGCTGCTGGTCCGGCACGCGGTTCCAGCCGTCCTTGTATTTGATCGGGCTGTCGATGTCGGGATTCCAGATGCAGCGCGGCGTGGCCGCCATGGACTGAGCCTTGCAATCGCGCAGGCCCGCGACCGCCGTGCCGTGCGTGCCGTCCACGTGCAGCGTGAGCAGATCGTCGCGGTCAACGCGCGTAGCCCACGAAGAGTTGAAATGGCAGATCACGCCGTTGGTCAGCTCGAAGGTGGCGTAGGCGGCGTCGTCGGCCGTGCACTTGTAGGGCTTGCCCGCCTCGTCCCAACGCTGGGGGATGTGGGTCGCGCCGATACAGGTGAGGCTCTTGATGTCGCCGAAGAGATTCTGGATCACATACTGCCAGTGGCAGATCATATCCACGATGATGCCGCCGTCCTCCTCCTTGCGGTAGTTCCACGAGGGGCGCTGCAACTTCTCGTGCTCGCCTGTGAACACCCAATAGCCGAACTCGCCGCGCACGGAGAGAATCTTGCCGAAGAAACCCTGGTCGATGAGCCATTGCAATTTCACCAAACCGGGCAGCCAGAGTTTGTCCTGGACGACACCGTTCTTTAGGCCGGCGGCGGAGACTTCGTTGTAAAGCGCGAGCGCTTCCTTGGAGGTCGTGGCGGTGGGCTTTTCGCAGTAGATGTGTTTGCCGGCCGCGATGGCCTTGCGCACGCCGATGGGACGCTGGCCTGTGAGACAGGCGTCGAAATAAATCTGGTTGGCCGGATCGGCGAGCGCTGCGTCGAGATTGGTGGTGATGCGCTCCTCGGGCAAACCGGCGCGAATCGCGAGCGCGGCGAGCTTGGAAGCGCTGCGACCCACCAGAATCGGGTCGGGCATGATGACCTCGGAGTCGTTCAACTTGATGCCTCCTTGATCGATGATCGCCTTGATGGAGCGCAGCAGATGCTGGTTGGTGCCCATGCGTCCGGTGACGCCGTTCATGATGATGCCGACTTTATGCGTGGTCATTGAAGTGATGATGAAGTGATGAGGATGCGGGGTGCGAAGCAGGGTAAAACCTGACCTCGTTAACATACCTGAACCCACCGCTTGCAGTTAGAACGATACCGACCCTAGCTAGCACACACCCGCCTCGGTCAAAATCACCCCAACCCTCCCCCGCCATGCTCGCCTGGAGCCCCCTGCTAATCCAAAAAATCGAGATTCACGCGCTGGGCTTCGTGCTGCGCAAACTCCAGCTAAACCGCCACCGCGAGGCCGAGGTCGCGCCGCATTCGCATCCCTATCATCAGCTCATCCTCTACCTCGCCGGAGAGGGCGTGCAGATCCTTCGCGAGAAACGGGTCGAGGCCCGCGCGGGCGACTTATTCATCATCCCACCCGGCGTGGACCACGGTTTTTCCATGTCGGGCAACAGCCGCCCTCTCTGTCTCGTGCTTGAATACGAAAGTCGCCCAGGCACGCGCGTGCTGCACCGCCACCTTCCTCAACAATCGCTAAATGAACTCCACTCGTTGCTCGCCCGCGTGCCGACCAAGGGCCGCCTCGCGCTCTCCGATTACCCCGCCGTGCTCTCCGTTGTCGCGCGCCTGCTCGAACCGCCGAAGTCCGACCACGAGCCGCTCCCGCTCGCGCCCTCCCCGCTCGTCTCTCGCGTGCGCGAAAGCCTGCGCACCGCGAAGCCTTTCCAAGAAATCGCCCGCGAGTCCGGCTACGTGCGCGACGCCCTCAGCCGCCGCCTCAAACGCGAACACGGCCTCACTCTGCGCGGCCTCCGCGACCAGGAACGTCTGCAAGCCGCGCAGGCCGCCTTGCGCGAAAGCCCCGCCATCGGGGCCGCAGCCGCCAAGGCCGGCTTCGACGACCCTAATTATTTCGCCCGCTGGTTCCGCAAACAAACCGGCCTCACCCCCAGCGCCTGGCGCCGACAGTGAGGCCGTAATCACAAATCCTAGAGGGCGGGGCTCCGTCCCCGCCGCCGTCTCTTTAGGATTTAGCCGCTTAGGCTGCCCCCCCTTTGGAATTTGGCCGCTTGGGATTTGGGATTTCCCTGCGGGATTTAGGATTTCAAAATCATCCGAGCGGCTTAGGCTCCACCTTTGTCCACTGCGGCTCCGCCCCTTCCGGCAACGGAGGAATCGCCCCCGTGCCCGCGACCGGCAAGGTCCCCGCGAGTTCCTCGCGCCAGTGCGCCACGTCTCCACCCGGGCAATACACATAGATCATGTGCATCGGCTCGTCGCCCGTGTTGGTAAGCTGATGAAATTTCCCCGGCGGCATGTAAACCGCCTGCCCGGCCTTGATCGGCCTGCACTCGTTATCCACGCAAATCTGCCCCTCGCCCTGAGCGATAAAGTAAACCTCCTCCTGCTTCTGGTTGTGCCAAGGCACCTGGCCGCCCTTGGGCGCGAGCACGGAAAAGCCCATGGAAAAACCCTTGGCCTGGATCGGCTGCGGGCCCTGGCCCACGAGGCCGCGGCCCCAACGTTGCGCGGGAAAAGTCCCGCCGGGAATGGTTGCGAGGTCGGCGATAATCATAGCGCCGCCACCCTTGCCCGAGCACCCCGCCCCGCGCCAATCCTTTTGCCCGCGTCCCTCACCCGCGAGCGGTTTTGTCCAGCCGACCCTGCGCCGAGGTGGAGCGTGTTGACCCCAACACGCTTTCCTCAAAACGGAAACCCGATCGAAAAATGCAGCGTCCCGTCCGGATCGCCGCTCCTCGGATTTACGTTGTGCCCATACTCCAGCCGCACCGGCCCGATGGGCGACTGGTAACGCACGCCCAACCCCACCGAGCCCAGCGTCTCGTCCCCCGGCCAATCCTCCGCGTGCGCCGCCGTGCCGAGCACGTCCGTGAACAACACCGCCGTCCAACGCCCCGTGATCAATTGCTCGAACTCCACATTCACCAGCCACGCCGATCGCACCCCCACGAATAATCCGCCCGCGTCCCGCCGCGTCGCCTCACCCTGCGCATAGCCGCGAATCGAACTCTCCCCGCCCGGGAAAAAAAGCTTGTTCACCGGCACCTCGCCGCCGCGATCAAACAACAACCCCTGCGACACGCCCACATGCAGCCAGCGCTCCTCGCCCAGCGGACGATGCCAGGACCACGCCAATTCCACCCGCTCGTATTCCACCTCGCCGCCCAGCTCCGGTCGCGCCAACCGCACCTGCGCCGACCAACGCCCCCCCCTCGTAGGCCGTATCGGATTATCCCGACGATCTCGCGTAAGCCCGAAATCCAGCGAAGCCACCGTCGCCTTCTCCACCTCGTCCACCGTCGTGAACAACGCCACGTCCGACGCGCTCAAAACCTCGTAGGTAAACCCCACCGTGCCCAGCGCGTCTATCCAGGGCACCTGCCTCCGCGCCTCCACCGCCACGCCGTATTCCTCGCGATCAAACGACGGCTCCTCGCGCAACAACCCAAACACCCGCCCCGTCGCCTCCACCGTGTCGCTGAACAGCGTCGGCACCGTGTAACGGTAATCCGCCCGCGTGCCCTTCAACGACTGCACCGCCTCGAAACGCGTGCGATGCGCCAGCCCCCACACATTGCGCCGCGATACCTCCACCCCCGCCCGCACCTGCTCGTAACTCCCGTAGCCCAGCATCCACGCCGCCTCCCACGCCGCATCTTCCGTCAACACAAACGTCACCGCGCGCTCACCTGGAGCCACCTCATCTTCCACCACCTCCACCCGTCGAAAAACTCCCAACCGCGCCAGCCGCAGCCGCGCCTTCTCCACCTCCGCCGGATCCAACAAATCCCCCGCCCGCAACTCCCGCGTGCGCTCCTCCAACAACCCCGCCTGCGTGCGAACCACGCCCTCGAAGCGCACTTCGCCCACCCGCGTCTCCAACCCCGGTCGCACCCGCGCCGTCACCCGCACCGGCCGCACCCCGGCCTCCGCGTCCACCGCGCCCGGCTCCGTTTCCCACGTCACCTCCACATCGGGAAAACCCGCTTGCTCAAACTCCCGGCGCAACACCTGCCCGGCATCCAGCGCAACCATGCGCGTCCACACCCGTCCCACCAAATTCTCCACCCCCGCCTCCCCGACAACCCTTTCGCCTTCGTCCACCCGCACTCCCGCCTCGCTCACCCGCCACAAGGATCCCTCGTTCACCACCACATCCAGTTCCACCCGCCCGCTCGCCTCATCGAGATCGACCTTCGTCACCTCCACCTCCGCCTCAACATAGCCCAGCCCGCGCAGCGCCTCCGCCAAACCCGCCGCCCCGCGCCGCATGCGCGCCTCCGACCAAGCCCTCGCCACATCCGGCGTAAACAACCCCGCATCCGGCCGGAAAAACTGCCGCCCTTCACTCCGCGCGATCGCCTCCAATCCCGTGATGCGCACCCGCCTCACCGTCGCCCGCACCCCCGGCCGCGCGATCAACCGCAACTCCGTCGCCCGCGTTTCGCGCGGCAGCGTCCGCGTCAATTCCGCGTCCAACCGCGCGCTCATCTCCTCGCCCGCCGCATCCTTCCACACCGCCTCCACCTCCGCCGCGAAATACCCCTCCTCCACCAGCTCCGAATTCAACACCAGCGCCGCGTCCTCGATGAAGCTCGCGTTAAAATACTCCCGCTCCGTGCCGTCGTCCAACAACAGCCCCAGCGCTCCGCGCAGCTCGAAATTCCGCAACAACCCAAAACCCTCCAGCTTCAGCTCCGCGCCCGAAACCACGCTCGCCAACAGCAGCCAGCAAATCACCCAACGCCCCGAAGAAACAGCGACACTCCTGTCGCCTACCGTATTCATTTTATCATTACATTTCATCGCGTTCCACCTTTCTCGTCCCCTCCACCAGCCTCCGCCTCACCCGCCTCCTCCGCCGCCGCCTTCGGCTCTTTCGCCCAAAACCGCCGCCGCACCCCCATGTTGTAAGCGTCGAACTCATCGTAGTCCCCGACCACCGACCACTTGTCCGTCAGCCGGAAATCAAACCCATACGTCTCCCGCCCCGCCCGCGAAACCTGGTCTCCCGCGCGAATCGTCAGCCGCTCCTCGTCCGCCCCCGCCACGCCGAAGGTCCGCAACAAATCGCGCCCCACATACGCCCCCACCGCCGCCAGCCGCTGCCCCGCCCCGGCCGTCTGCCCCTCCGTCGGAGCCACGCCCGCCGTGATCATCAACAACAAGGTCTCCGCATCCAGCGCCGGCGTCGAAAACAGCCTCAACTGCGGAGCCTCCGCCGTCCCGTCTATCTCCAGCCGCAGATCATACCCCAGCCTCCGCCCCGACGCGCGAAAATCCAGCCGCGCCGTGTAGGGATCGCTGCGCGAAATCCGCACCGCCCCCTCCTGCACCGCAAAGCTCGCGAACGGGAAAAGGATGCGCCCTGGATCGACCGTAAACTCGCCCGACACCCGCGGCTCGCGCAGCGTCCCCTCCAGCGCGAACGCCGCCGACCCCCGCCCCTCAAACACCGGCGTCCTCACCCGCACGAAGCGATCCCCGCGCACCGTCACCCCCAGCTCCCAGTCGCCCAGCGGCGGCGTATCCACCGAAAAATACGGCGGCCTCGCCCGCGCCGCCGACGCCGGCCCGCCGCCCCCCGCCGCCAGCAGCGGCCGTATATCCGCCAACACCAAACTGTCGCGCAACACCACCGCCCCCCCCACCCGCGTGCGCTCCGTCGTCTCGTTCGTCTTCACCGTCAGGTTCATATCCCCGCGCAAAATCAGCCCTGGCTTCCGCACCAGCGGAAACCGCTCCGCCCGCAGCGCCAAATCCAGCACCGGCAACTTCCCCGGCACCCGCCGCGCCCCGCCCGTGATCGACACTTCCCGCCCGCCCGCCCGCGCCGAAGCCCGCTCTACCCGCATCTCCATTCCCGCCAAAACCAGATCCAGGTCGATGTCGTGCAACACCCCGAAATCCCCCAGCGGCCTCGTGCCGCCCTTCCGCAACACCACCCGCCCGTCCACCCGCGACCCGGGCGACAAACTCAGCTCCGCCTCCACCGTCCCCGTCGGCGCCAGCAACCTCGGCAGATACCGCGCCAGCGCCGACACCTCCGCCTCCGGCACACGCAGCCGCGCCTCCGCATTGTCCAACAACCACGCCACCGGCCGCGCCCTCAGCTCCGCCCAGTCGTCCTCCTCCATCGCCACGCGTCCCTCCGCCTCCACGCGGTGCCCGTCCACCTCCGCGCGCAACACCGGCACCAGAATCTCGCCCGCGTTCACCGTCGCCTCCAGTCGCAGCGCGCGCAGATCCAGACCGCCCTCCGGCAGACCTTCCCCGCTCAACCCTATCCGCCCCGCCTCAAACTCCACCCTCCCGCTCGGCTTCAACGCCGCGCCTTCCAAGGCCAGCGCCAGCGCCGGACGCTCCAACGTCACGCCCGCCGCCTTCGCCACCGCCTCCCACACCGTCGCCTCCGGCCGCGAATCCAACCGCAACGACCACTCACCCGCCTCCGCCGGTTCAAATTTCAACTCATTCGCCACCCGCACCCGCCACGGCGCGCGCCCCGCTCCCGACACCAGGGTCTCCGCGTCCTGCCCCGCCTCCAACTGCGTCACATTTAATCCCCGCGCATCCATCGCACCCGCAAACCACGTCCACAACTCGGGCTCCCCCGCGCGCCGCCACACCACCTGAAGCGCCCCCTCGCCCACCACAAACCGATCCGCATCCAGCCGCCCCTCCAACGCCAGTTTCCGCACCGTCACCGCCGGCCACGCCGCGCCCTGCCGCCAATCCTCCAACCACTCGCTCTCCCACGCCTTCACCTCCGCCACCACATCCCCCGCCCGCGCCCAATCCACCGCCACGCGCGTCTCCCCCTTTCCACCCAACGCCAACTTCACCCGCTCGCGGCTCGCCTCACCCTCCTCGCTCGAAACCAACTCCGCCCCGTCGCTCCGCACCCAACGCACGCGCGCGATCCTCGCCACCTCCGCACTATACTCGCCCGCCAATTCCAACCTCGCCACCCCCCGCGCCACCGTCACTTCGCCCGTCCATCCCTCCGACATCCGTCCAGCCACCGTCGCCTCCACCGCGTCCGCCCGCCACTCCGAATACGCCAGCCCCGTCACCTTCGCCGTCCCCGCCACCTGCAAGTCCGCCCACGCGCCTTCCGCCGTCGCGTTCACCGCCACCCGCCCCACCCGCAACGCCTCCGGCAACCACGTCGCCAACCACGCGCCCTCCACCTCGCCCTTCAACTCCGCCGCCTCCACCCGACCGCCCCCCGCATGCGCGATCCGCGCCGAAAAAATCACCTTCGCCTCGTCGCCCACCAAAAACTCCGCCGTCTCGACCACTGTCCCCGCCAAATCCGATTCTCCCTCAAACGTCCCCGCCAACTCACGCACATCCTCGCCCCACGCGCCGTCCGCCAAGCTCGCCGCCCAACGCACCCCTCCCCCGCTCCACCGCGCCACGCCCGCGACGCGTCCCGCAACCTTGCCCGCACTCAACGCCGCCAAATCCGCCGCCACCAAAAACTCCGCCGCCTCCGGCGCGTCCCAGCCGCCCTCCGCCGACCACTCCACCGGCGCGCTCAACCGCGCCGACGCCGACGGCGCGTCCAACTCCAACCGCTCCACCCGCACCCGCCGCAGTGACGCCTCGCCGCCCACCACCAATTTCAAAGGCGGCAAATCCCCCTCGCGCGCCGCCGCCCCCGCATTCACCGCCACGCTCACGCCTTCGCCCGCGCGCCGAACCTCGAAATTCCCGCGCATATCTTCATAAAATTCCTCCGCCCCCAAGCCCAGCCGCGCCACCGGCACCCGCCAGTCCGCCCCCGTCAGCGCAAACTCCGCCGGCACCCACTCCCCCGCCGCAAACCCGCTCGCCGACACCACCCCCTCGTTTTCCGCCCACCGCACACGCCCGTCCACGTCCTCCGCGCCCAGCCGCGCCTCGATCACCGCGCCGCTCTCCGCATGCGCCACCATCACCCGCCCCGTCGCCAAACTCGCTTCGAACCGCACCGCCTCTCCGCGCCAACTCACCTCGCCCGCCGCCGCGCCGCCCTTGATCGCCAACTCGCTCACCGCGATCTCCTCGCCCGCCACCCGCACCACGCCATCTGTCAACACCACATCGCCCACGCGTTTCTCCATCAAAGTCCCCGCCTCCGCCAACACGTCCCACAACTCCGGCCAGCCAAACGCCCCGCCCTCCGCCCGCTCGCCACCCGCCGCCTCAACCAACTCCACACTCCACCCCCGCACCCGCGCATCCGCCCGCCCGCGCCGGATCAACCGCCACGGCGCGCTCACCTCCGCCTCCTCCGCGCGCACCACCAAGCCCTCGCCGCGCCACTCCACTCCGCTCCACGTCACCGTGCGCCCCACCCGCGTCTCGCGTTCCGCATAATTCAACTCCCCCCGCGAAGCGCTCGCCCAGCGGCGGCAACCACAGATCCAGCGTCGCCGCCGTCCCCAGCAACCCGAGCACGCCCGCGCCCAGCACGCACGCGATTCGCCTCCGGGTTTTGCTCGTCCACGCCATGCCGCGTCCTCCTTTCCTCCTTACGCCGCCACCAATCCGCTGCGCACCAACAAGGCCCGAGGATCGGCATCACGCCCCATAAACCGACGAAACAACTCCCCCGCGTCCGCCGAGTTGCCCTTGCTCAAAATGTGTTCGACGAACTCCATCCCCACCTCGCGCGAGAACACCCCCGCCTCCTTCCAGCGCGTGAACGCGTCCGCCTCCAACACCTCCGCCCACTTGTAGGAATAGTAGCCCGCCGCGTAACCCACCGGATCGGAGAACAAATGCCCGAAGCGCCGCACGATCGTGCGCGCCGGCGGCTCGGTCGGGATCATGCAATCCGCGATCAACGCGCGCGTCTTTGCCTCCAGATCCCCGTCCACAAATTCCGCCGCGCGCACATGCAGCAAAAGGTCCATTTTCGCGAACTGCACCTGCCGCATCGCCCCGCACGCCGAGCGAAAGTTCCGCGCCCCGATCATTTTTTGGAAAAGCTCCTCCGGAATCGGCGTATCCGTTTCGTGGTGACGCGCGAACAGGTCCAGCGACTCCCGCTCCCAGCACCAGTTTTCCATGATCTGCGAGGGCAGCTCCACGAAGTCCCACGCCACGTTCACGCCGTTTAGCGACTTCACCGGCACCTCGCCCAGCAGATGGTGCAACAAGTGCCCGAACTCGTGCAAAATCGTCTCCACCTCGCGATGCGTCAGCAACGCCGCCCGCCCCGGCGACGGCGGCGTCATATTACCGCAAATATACCCCAGATGAGGCGCGCGCTTCCCACCTCCCTCCGAACACTCCCCCGTCACCAGATACCCCATCCACGCCCCGCCACGCTTCGACTCCCGCGGATGCCAGTCCGCGTAAAACGAACCCAAGTGCCGCCCCGCCTCATCGTGCAACTCATAGAACTTCACCTCGTCGCACCACTTTTCTTCCGCCGTGATTTCCTCCTCGGTGATGCGCAGCCCAAACACCCGCGTCGCCAGCTCGAACAACCCGCGCTGCACCCGCCCCACCTCGAAGTAGGGCCGCAGCGCCTCTTCATCAAACGCGTGCCGCGCCTGCCGCAGTTTTTCCGCCCAATACCCGACCTCCCACGCCTTCAACGCCCCCGCCGGCTCGCCCGTTTTTTCGGCCTTAAATTTCTCCAGCTCCGCGCACTCGCGCGCAAACGCCTCGCGGCACCGCGCCTCGAAATCGGTCACGAACGCCAGCGCCTTTTCCCCCGAGCGCGCCATGCGCCGCGTCAGCACCAGATCCGCGAAATTCGCCTTGCCGAGCAGCGCCGCCTTCTCCGCTCGCAGCGCCAGGATTTTTTGCACCAGCGGACCGTTGTCCCACTTGCCGCCCTCGGCCTCGCCGCCCACCGCGATCGACCCCGCCCACACTTCGCGGCGCAGCGACTCGTCTTCCGCATACAGCATCACCGGCTCCAACGACGGCCCGTGCAGCGTGAAACGCCACGCCGGTTTTTCCTCCGAACCGATCCCCTTCTTCCGGGCCGATTCCCGCGCCGCCGCCACCGCATGCGCCGGCAACCCGCGCAACCGCGCCTCGTCCTCGACCACGAGTTGCCACGCGTTCGTGGAATCGAGCGTGTTCTCCGAATACTTCTGCGTCAGCTGCGCCAACTCGCCCTCGATCGCCTCCAACCGCGCGCGCTGCTTCGCCGGCAGATCCGCGCCCGCCTCGCGAAAGGTCGCCAGCGTCTCCTCGCGCAGCCGCGCCCACGCCCCGCTCGCCGCCCGACCCGATTCCGACTCCGCGCCCGCCTTCAACGCCGCCCACAAGCCCGGATTCAGCGGAATTGACGCAAAAAACGCCGACACCTCCGGCAACATCGCGTTGTGCGCCTCGCGCAGCGCCGGCGAGTCCGACACCGACTGCAAATGCGTCACCTTGCCCCAGGCGAAATTCAGCCGCTCCGTCGCCCGCTCCAAAGCCATGAACGTGTTCTCAAACGTCGCCTCCGCCGCGCCGCCAACGCCCGTGCCCACCGCGACGATCGCCTCGATCGCCGCCCGCGCCTCGCCCAACGCCGCCGTGATCGCCGGCCCGATCAACTCCGGCGTATGCGCCGCCCACCGAATGCGAAACGCATCATCCAGAAAGGGGTTCACGAGTTCGGAAGAAGGGAAAGATTGATTGGCCATAAGCATGCACACTGTTCGCCCCCTCAACCCCTCCGCAAGCGAGACATCAACTCCCCTCCCGGCGGCAAACCCCGAACCCTTCCACCACTATCCTCCGCGCAAATTCCGACCCCGTTTCGCTTCCGCAGAAAAAACTCCTTGAACTCGCCCGCCACGCTCGCGAAGTTCCGCCTCCCCGTTTTTGGTGCGATATCCAAGTGGCTAAAGGACGTTGACTGTAAATCAATTCAGCTTGCTGTTCGCTGGTTCGAATCCGGCTCGCACCACCACTCTAAAACCCCGGCCACCACGCCGGGGTTTTTTCGTGCCTCCCCCCGTATCCGCCCCCTCCCCCGTGGCCCGTTTCGTGGGAAACGGGACCTCCGCCCCATTCGCTTTCAGTGGCAAATCCGCCGGCCCCGCCCATCTTACGGGCAATTCGCATGCTGGCCCTCGCTGAAATCACTCTCACCGCCGACGACGTCTCCTACGTCGTCACCACCAGCCTCTGGTCCCATGCCTACACCGTCGGCGGCGTCCTCCTCGTGCTTTTCGCCCTCGCGCGCGTCACCAGCCAACGCCGCCAGCCCGGCAACACCCTCGCCTGGCTCCTCGTCATCGTCCTCCTGCCCTACGTAGGCGTGCCGCTTTTCCTTCTTTTCGGCGGACAAAAAATTCGCCGCCTCATCGCCCGCAAACGCCGCATCCGCCTCCCCGTCCCCCGCGACGCCCAAGCCTCCGAGGCCACCCGCAACGACCCCGTCGCCCAGTCCGTTCGCACCAGCGGCTCCGGCGATCCCGTCGCCGGCAACACCGTCCGCCTCCTCCCCAACGGCGAACTCACCTTCGCCGAACTCGAACGCCGCATCCTCGAAGCCCGCCACACCATCCACATCGCCACCTACATCCTCGGTCGCGACCAAGTCGGCAAACGCATCGTCAAACTCCTCGCCCGCCGCGCCCGCGAGGGCGTCAAGGTTCGCCTCCAACTCGACGCCCTCGGCTGCTTTTTCGCCAGCGGCCGCTTCGTCGATCCCCTGCGCGAAGCCGGCGGCGAGGTCGCCAAATTTCTCCCCGTCATCCCCCTCTCCTCCCGCGGCTCCGCCAACCTTCGCAACCACCGCAAAATCGCCGTCTTCGACCACAAGATCGCCATCATCGGCGGCCACAACCTCGCCCGCGAATACATGGGCCACCAACCCTGGAAAAAACGCTGGACCGATATCGGCGCCGTCATCGAGGGCCCCGGCGCCGCCCTGCTCGACGAGGTTTTCATCGCCGACTGGATTTTCGCCACCGGCCGCCCCATCCCCCCCTCCGACCACCCCGCCCCCGACCCCACACCCGTTCCCGAACCCGTCCTCCCCCACCTCGTTTCCCCGCCCTCCGGCGAACTCCAAGTGGTCGCCTCAGGCCCCGACGTCCTCGGCGACCCGCTCTACGAGGGCATCCTCTCCATGATTCAGGAAGCCAAGGAAAGCATCTGGATCGTCACCCCCTACTTCATTCCCGATGAGGTCCTCCTCCGCAGCCTCATCGTCAAAGCCCGCGCCGGCCGCGACGTCACCCTGATCCTCCCCGAACGCTCCAACCACCCCGTCACCGACCTCGCCCGCCGTCCCGCCCTCCGCCAACTCGTCCGCGCCGGTGCCCGCGTCCTCGCCTACAAACCCCGCATGCTCCACGCCAAGGCACTCCTCGTGGACGACCGGCAAGCCCTCCTCGGCTCCGCCAACATGGATATGCGCAGCCTCTTCGTGAACTTCGAGATCGGCGTGCTCTTCCACACCCCCGCCGACGTGCAACCCATCCGCGTCTGGGCCGGCGAACTCGTCCGCCACTCCCGCCTCCTTACCCTCTCCGATCTCCGCCGCCGCCGCTTCCCCGCCAACCTCGCCGAAGACTTCAGCCGCCTCTTCACCCCCCTGCTTTAGGCTGTTTCTCACTCCCCGCCCAAAAACACCCCCACCGCCGCGCAAAACCCCGCCCGCGTTTCCATGTGCGGATTATGCCCCGCCGCCGTGATCGTTTCCATCCGCGCCGCCGGAAACACGTCCGCCACCCGCGCCGCGTCCTCGTCGCTCACGTAGCGCGACTTTCCCCCGCGAACAAACAACACCGGCCCCGCGAACCTATCTCCACTTTCGCCTCCCGCCAAGCCCTCGCGCAGCGGATTCGCCTCCACCTCCGGCAACGCCGCCGTGAGCACCGGCAAATTAATCGCCCAGCGCCACCCGCCATCCTCCCCGCGCTCCAGATTTGTCGTCAGAAATTTCCGCATCGCCCAATCCGGCACCCGCCCCTCCATCTTCAACTCCGCCTCCCCGCGCGACTGCAGCTCCGCCAACCGCAGCTCGTTCATCGCCGCAAATTCCGCCCGATGCCCGTGCGAGAGATAAGCCTTCGGCGCGATGTCCACCACCACCAGCCGCCGCACCCGATCCGGATGCCGGCAAGCCAGCAGCATCGCCACCTTCCCCCCCATGCTGTGCCCCATCAGATCCACCGCGCCCAGCCCGCGCGCGTCCAACCACGCCAGCACATCCGCCACCATCGCCTCATAGGTCATCACCGCGTGCCACGGCGATTTCCCATGATTCCTTAAATCCAGCGCCCACACCTCACGCCCGCCCGCCGCTTCCGCCAACCCCGCTCCCGCCGTCTGCCAGTTGCGCCCCGAGCCCAGCAACCCATGCAACAACACCAACGGCGCCCCGCCCGCCCCGCCCAGCTCCCGCGCGTTCAACTCCACCGTCTCAATCAAATCCATAGCCACCAACCAACACGCCCCCGCCCCCGCTCCGCAACCCCGGCCCCGCCCTCGCGCAAAAAATTCTCCGTGCCCTCCGTGCCCTCCGTGGTTCACAAAATCCCCATGTCCGACGCCTCCTCCGCCTCCGCGCCCGCCCCGAAGCTCACCCCCATGCTTCAGCAATACTTCGAGGTGCGCAAAGGCCTGCCCAAGGACACCATACTCCTCTTCCGCCTCGGCGATTTCTACGAGCTCTTCTTCGACGACGCCATCGACGCCTCCCGCCTCCTCGGCCTTACCCTCACCAAACGCGGCGACCACCCCATGGCCGGCCTGCCCTTCCACGCCGCCGACGGCTACGTCAACAAGCTCCTCGCCGCCGGCCGCAAGGTCGCCATCTGCGACCAGGCCGAGCCCGCCGTCGCCGGCAAACTCGTCCGCCGCGCCCTCACCCGCATCCTCTCCCCCGGCACCACCCTCGACGCCAAACAGCTCGACGCCTCGCGCAACCACTACCTCGCCGCCCTCCTCACCGACCGCGCCGGCCTCCACGCCGCCTGGCTCGACCTTTCCACCGGCGACTTCCGCCTCGCCACCGACGCCCGCCCCGAGGACCTCCTCCCCGTCCTCACCGCCCTCGACCCGCGCGAACTCGTCCTCCCCGAGGGCTTGCTCGAAAAATGGCGCTCCGCCCCCCACGACCAGACCGCCCTCCACGCCCTCGCCGCCTTCGCCGCCAGCCGCTCCCTCACCGAGCTCCCCGCCTTCCAGTTCGAACCCTCCACCGGCCTCCGCGCCGTGCTCTCCACCCTCGGCGTGCTCAATCTCGAGGGTTTCGGCATCCCGCAAGACCACCCCGCCCTCGGCCCAGCCGGTGCGCTCGTCCTCTACGTCACGGAAAACCTCTGCGCGAAACCCGAAAACCTGCACCGCCTTCAACTCCACCGCAGCGACACCACTCTCCTCCTCGACCCCGCCACCCTGCGTAATCTCGAAATCTTCACTTCCACCCGCGGCGAGCGCGAGGGCTCCCTTCTCCTCGCCATCAACCGCACCCGCACCGCCCCCGGCGCCCGCCTCCTCGAAGCCTGGCTCGCCGCCCCGCCCCAAGACCTCGCCGAGATTCGCCGCCGCTCCGCCGCCGTCGGCGCGCTCATCGCCGCCCCCGGTCCGCTCACCGATCTTCGCTCCGCCCTAGCCCAGGTTCGCGACATCCCGCGCATCCTTGGCCGCCTGCAAAACCGCCTGCGCAACCCCCGCGAACTCGGCGGCATCCGCGACACCCTCCTCACCCTCCCCGCGCTCAAATCCGCCCTCGCCGCCTTCCCCTCGCCCGACCTCGCGCCCTACTCTGATTCTCTCGCCGAACTCCCCGATCTCCGCGATCTACTCCAACGCGCCCTCGCCGACGAACTGCCCAACGACATCGCCGACGGCGGCCTCATCCGCGCCGGACACGACGCCGAACTCGACCGCCTCCACGCCCTCAAAACCGACAACCGCGCCTGGCTCTCCGAACTCGAAGCCTCCGAACAAGCCCGCACCGGCATCCGCAGCCTGAAGGTTAAATTCACCAACAATTTCGGCTACTACATCGAGGTCACCAAGGCCAACCTCCACCTCGTCCCCGCCGACTACATCCGCCGCCAGACCACCATGAACGGCGAGCGCTATGTCACCGACGCCCTGCGCCAGAAAGAAAAAGAAATCCTCTCCGCCGACGACACCGCCCTCGCCCGCGAGCACGAACTCTTCGCCGCCCTCGTCGCCGCCGTGCTCGACGAATCCATCGCCCTCGCCAAGACCGCCCAGGCCCTCGCCGAACTCGACGTCCTCGCCGGCTGGGCCGAACTCGCCCGCGAGTGGGATTATTGCCAACCCGAGTTCGTCGAGGAGTCCGTGCTCGAAATCACCGCCGGCCGCCACCCCGTGGTCGAGCAAATGCTCCGCGACCCCGCCCGCCCCTCCGGCTCGCAAGCCTTCGTCCCCAACGACACCCGCCTCTCCGCCTACGCCGAGCAACTCGCCCTCCTCACCGGTCCCAACATGGCCGGCAAATCGACCTACATCCGGCAGATCGCCCTCATCGCCCTCCTGGCCCACCTCGGCAGCTGGGTGCCCGCCACCACCTGCCGCCTCGGCGTGGTGGACCGCATCTTCTCCCGCGTCGGCGCGAGCGACGACCTCGCCCGCGGCAACTCCACCTTCATGGTCGAGATGAACGAGACCGCCAACATCCTCAACCACGCCACCGACCGCTCCCTCATCATTCTCGACGAGATCGGTCGCGGCACCTCCACCTACGACGGCCTCTCCATCGCCTGGGCCGTGGTCGAGCACCTCCACGCCGACCCCGAGCGCGGCCCGCGCACCCTCTTCGCCACGCATTACCAGGAACTCACCCAGCTCGAAAAACACCTGTATCGACTGCGCAACTACAGCGTCGCGGTGAAGGAGTGGAACGACGACATCGTCTTCCTCCGCCGCGTCGTAAGCGGTCCCGCCGAGCGCAGTTTCGGCATCCAGGTCGCGCGCCTCGCCGGCCTGCCCCCGACCGTGATCGACCGCGCCCGCGCCATCCTCGCCAAACTCGAAGGCGACGAGACCGCCGTCGAACTCCCCGCCGCGCCGACCTCCAAGCCCAAGAAAAAACTCACCGTGGCCCCGTCCGCCGACACCACCCAACTCGAACTGCTCTGACCCGCCCCGTCGGCACAGCGCCTACCGCGAGGCCTCGTCCAACAACACCCCGCTCGCCCGCTCCAGTTCGCGCCCCAACGCCTTGTCCTCGCTCCACTCCGCCCGCGCATTTTCCCACGCGTCCTCCCGGCCCTCCCCCTGCGCCAGCCACACCCGCCCCAACGAGCCCGCCGCGTTCCGGTAAAACGGATGCACCCGGCCGAAACCGCTCGAAAGCTGCGCCATGCGCGCGCTCCGATTCCTCGCCACCACCGCCTCCCCCCGCTCCGCCCACACCTCGCTCAAACGGATCGCCACTTCTTCCCCCGCCGCCTCGGCGTCCAGCACCACCAAGCGGTCAAGCTCCTCCAGCCACCGACGCGATTCCTCGGCCGACAACGACGGCAAGGCCCGCATCCGCGCAAAACCCGCCGCCGAGACCTGCCACATCAGCTCCAACTGATCCCCCGGCACGCGCTGAAACCGCTCCCCATACGCCGCGTTCAACGCCAGTCGCGGCGGCGAACCCGAGATCAATCCCGCCACCAGACGCCGCCACGCCGCCGTCCCCGCCGACTCCGCGCGCAACCACTGCCAGGCCGCGAGAGCCCCCATCACCCGCGGGTCCCCGCCCTCCGACATCGACTGCACTCCGCCTTTCCACGTGAACAAACCCATCAGCCCCGGCATGCGCCCCGCCCGCCTCGCCTCCTGCCGCCACGAATCGAGCAACGCCACCCTCCCCCCCGAAGTCAGCACCGCCTCCGCCCCGCCCGCGATCAACCAATCCGGCGTCCACAACCGCTCCGGAGTCACCCCGAGCAACAACGCCTGCCGGTGCAACACCCCCTCCGCCAACGCCATCAACCAGCGCCGATCACGCGCCACCCCCGGCTCGCCTCCGGCCTTTATCCACACCGTCACGATCCCCGCCGCCTCGCTCACCACCCGCCACGACGGCTCGCTCGCCGTCCATTGATTCTCGGGCACCAAACGCACCGTCACCGGCGCCGGCCAACGATCAGGCAACCCAAACGGCTCGCGCCAAATCACCCACGCCTCCTCGCTCAGAACCGCCAGCCTCCTCCCCTCCGCCCCGGGCTCCGCCACCACCAGCAGACGATCGCTCCCCTGCCCATAAAGCGACACCACTTCCCTCGGCGGCAGCACCGGCTCGACCGGCTCCGCCGCCACCTCCGCACCCGCCGCCAAAAACCCCCCGAACAGCGCAACCAAACTCCCGACTCGCGATCGCAGCCGATAGACCCCGCGCCACATCGCGCCGAGCCCTCCGGGTTCCAAAATCAACATCCCCCTCACGGCATCCGCACCGCCAAGACCCCGCCGCCCACCTCGATCGACTCGGCCGAAACCAAGTCCGGCATCCAACGCGGAAAATACGCCCGCGCCAGCGTCAACGCCCCGGGAATCTTGTGCAGCGGCAACGCCCCCGCATACCCCTCCGTCGGACGGTAGCCCCACCCAAACGCGCTCTTCGCGAAACCCCCGCGGAACTGCACCGCCGACTTCTCCCCCTTCACCCCGCCCGGATGGTCCCACACCACGCCCACCTGCAACTGATTCCCCACGATTCGCAGATTCAAACTCCGCGCCATCTCCCTCGCCTCGAGTTCCGTCCTGCCGGCGGACTGCCCCTTCAGATAATCGGCAAACACCCGCTCCGCCCAGCCGTTCAACTCCCCCTCGCTGAAACGCACCGTCATGCCGGCCCGCGCCAGCCCGTCCACCTGCCTCTCCCAGTCCCCGCCCTTCACCCCGGACACGAAATACACCACCCCGGGCTCCCGCTCCTGCGGCTCCACCGTCACCACCTCCACCGGCTTCGCCGCCAAATGCACCGCCGCCAACACCGCTCCCGCCAGCACGCTCAAAGTGACGCCGAAAAAGATACCGAAAAAACCGGGGGAGGGAGCGAAGTCGGAGGATGCCATGGCCAAAGGCTAAACAGGAAAAATCCGCAAAAGACCAGCGCCGACACCGTCAGCCCCGCACCGGCCGTTTCGCCGACCTCAGCGCCGTCTCCGCCTCCCGAAACATTCCCCCGCACACCGCGCCGAAAACCGCGAACGCCAGGAACACCGTGAACGTCAGCAAAGGCAGCCCCGCCACCAAAAACCCCACCAGCGCCAACGTCGGCACCACCAACCCCCACCCCACCGACTTCAACATCCGCAACAACACCCAAGGCCGAAACGCATCCCGATAATCCTCGCGCTTCTGATACAGATACAAACTCGCCGCCGTCACCGGAAAACACAGCAACAACACCGGCGTGAACGGCAGATAACTGAACCACCCCGCCCCCAGATAGTTCAGCGGACGGCTAAACACCCACGCCACGAAAAACGGCGCCACCGTGAACACCAAAAAAATCACGAAAGTCGCCACCCCGTTGATGAACAAGCGGCGCCAATCCTCCCATTCCGGCATCGACGGCTCCTCGCCCCGCCGCACCCGGTTCATCATCTCGTAAAAATACCCGCAGGCGAAAAAATGCAGCACCGGCACCGCCAACAGCACCGCGCCGAGCAGACACTTCAGGATCCAAGTCGAATCCCCGAGGAGACGTTTGCAAATAAGTTCAAGCGGGGGCATTGCAGCGGAATTCACACCCAAAACATTCGCGCCGCGATGGACTTCTCAACCAAATTAAACGCCCTCGCCTCGCGCGTCGAAGCCGCCCTCGACCGCCTCGTGCCCGCCCTCCCCGCCGACGCCGAGCCCGGCCCCGCCCGCATTCACGCCGCCATGCGCCACAGCCTCCGCGCCGGCGGCAAACGCCTCCGCCCCGTGCTCGTCCTCGCCGCCGCCGAACTCGCCGGCCCCGACCGCGTCGAGGCCGCCCTCCCCGCCGCCACCGCCCTCGAATGCGTCCACACGTATTCACTAATCCACGACGACCTCCCCTGCATGGACGACGACGACCTCCGCCGCGGCGTCCCCACCTGCCACAAAGCCTTCGACGAACCCACCGCCCTCCTCGCCGGCGACGCCCTCCTCGCCGAAGCCTTCGTCATCCTGTCCAACGCCCACGCCTCCCGACCCGCCCTCTGCGCCGCCCTCGTGCGCGAACTCGCCCACACCGCCTCCGCCCGTCGCCTCGTCGGCGGCCAGATGCAGGACCTCCTCGCCGAACAAGCCGCCCCCGGCGCCACCACCGCCTCCACCCTCGAATTCATCCACCTCAACAAAACCGCCGCCATGCTCGAAGCCTCCCTCGTCTGCGGCGGCCTCGTCGGCGGACTCGACTCCGCCGCGCTCGACGCCCTCCGCCGCGCCGGCCGCCACCTCGGCCTCGCCTTCCAGATCGTGGACGACGTGCTCGACGCCACCGCCGCCACCGCCGAACTCGGCAAGACCGCCGGCAAAGACGCCCTCGCCGGCAAGGCCACCTACGTCTCCCTCCACGGCTTGGACCGCGCCCGCGAACTCGCCGCCACCGAGACCGCCCGCGCCCGCGCCGCCCTCTCCGAACTCCCCGGCGACCCCGCCTTCCTCCTCGCCCTCGCCGACCAAATGCTCACCCGCCGCAAGTAGAGGTAGGGCGTGACCGCCGGGCGCGCCGTCAACCCCCGCCGCCCTTCGCCCTCAAAACCCCAACCGCTCCTCCGCGAACTTCGCGCAAAGCGTGTGAATCGCCGACGCCGAATCCATCGCCAGCGCCAGCTGCGCCAGCTTCTTCGCGTCCGTCATCTTCATGTTTCGCAGAATGTATCGCGCCGCCGGGATCATCGGCGGCGTCATGCTCAACTCGTCCACCCCCAGGCCGAAAAGCAGCCCCGTGTAGATGGGATCGCCCGCCATCTCCCCGCACACGCTCACCTTGATCTTCGCCCGGTGCGCCTCCACCACCACATGCCGCAACGTGCGCAAAACCGCCGGATGAGTCGGCTCGTAAAGATGCGCGATCCGGTCGTTCACCCGGTCGATCGCCAGCAAATACTGGATCAAATCGTTCGTCCCCACGCTGAAAAAATCACACTCCAACGCCAGCAGATCCGCCGTCATCGCCGCGCTCGGAATCTCGATCATCGAGCCCACGCGCAGCTTTTCATCAAACGCCTTCCTCTCCGCGCGCAGCTCGAGTTTGCACTCCTCCAGCACCGCGTTCGCCCGCCGCATCTCGTCCCGACCGCTGATCATCGGATACATCAACAACACCGTCCCGTGCGCGCTGGCCCGCAGGATCGCGCGTAGTTGCGCCTTGAATACATCGAGATTGTCCAGGCAGAACCGGATCGCCCGGTAGCCCAGAAACGGATTGTCCTCCTTCGGGAAAAGATGCGCCTGCGACGCGATCGGCTTGTCCCCGCCCAGGTCCAGCGTGCGGATCGTCACCGGCGCCGGCCCCAGCGCCTCCACCAACCGCCGGTAAGCCGCATACTGCTCCTCCTCGCTCGGCGCGTTGTCCGCCCCCAGGTAAAGAAACTCGGTGCGGAAAAGCCCCACCCCGTCGGCATGGTATTCGCGCACCAGCACCGACTCCTCGGCCTGCTCCACGTTTGCCCGCAAGGTCAGCGCCACCCCGTCCAAGGTCACGCTCGGCAGGTTGTTGGCCTCCAGCAAACGCTGCTCCTGCGTGCGCTTCTTGCGCTGGATCTGCCCGTAACGGAAAAGCGTGCTCTCCGTCGGGTTCAAAATCACCACGCCCTCGTAGCCATCCACCAAAAGCTGATCGCCCGCCCGCACCTTGTCCGTCAGGTCCCGCAAACCCACCACCGCCGGCACCTTCATCGAGCGCGCCACGATCACCGCGTGACTGGTCTTGCTCCCCGAATCGGTCACGATGCCCAGCGCCGCCGAGCGATCCAGACTCGCCGCGTCCGAAGGCGAGATGTCGTTCGCCACCACGATGCGCTTGTCCGCCAGCTTGCTCAACCGCTGCGAAGTCTGCCCGGTCAGGTTGGCCAGCACGCGTTGCGCGACATCGCGGATATCCCCGCCGCGCTCCCGCAGATACTCGTCGTCGATCTGCTCGAACGCCGCGATATACCGCTGCGCCACCCGATTGAAGCACGTCTCGATGTTCAGCCGCGATTTTTCAAACTCGCGCAACGTCTCCGCGATCAGCGCCTGATCCTCCAAAACCAGCAGATGCGCGTCAAAAATCCGCGCCTCCTCCTCCCCGAGATTCCGCTCCACCTCGCTCATGATCTTCTGCACCTGCTTGCGCGTCTCCAAAAGCGCCTGCTCCAAACGCGCTATCTCCGCCGGCCAACGCGACTCCTCCACCTGATACTCCGCCAACTCCAAATCGCTCTGGATATACAAAAAAATCTGGCCGTAGGCGATTCCATGCGAGGCGGATATGCCTTGCAGCACGGTTTCAGGACGCGGATTGGATTCGCTTTGAGACATACAGGGTTAACTCGACGCGGGCCGGACGCACAATTCGCGCCCGACGACAGGGGTCCCGAGATGACGCCCCGCGCCCCGGTTCGGGTCAACCTGTTTTGCGGTTACGAACACGCAAAACTCACGCCAATTTCGTGATTTGCACGAAAGCCTCCCCCCCCCAGCCCTCCCGCACCGTTTGCATCATCGCCCCCTCGTCCGCGTCCTCCGGCAACAACGCGAAACACGCGCTCCCGCTCCCGCTCATACGCGCCTCCAGCCCGTGCCGCTCCCGCAACCACGCCAGCATCGCCGGCAGCGCGATCCACTTTGCAAACACCGCCCGCTCCATCGTGTTCAAAAGCAGCGCCTCCGCCCCCGCCCCGCCGTCGCCCACCCACGCCGCCAAACGCGCCTCCTCCGCGCCCGCATCCACATACGCCCCCGGCATGGCCGCCAACGCCCGATAAGCCCACGCCGTCTCCACGCCAAAACCCGGCTTGAAAACCATCAAGCGCCGCCCGCGCAACCGCGCCGCCGCGCCCTCCGGCAACACCTCCACCCGCTCGCCCCGTCCACGCATCACCACCGGACGATCGCGCCAAAACAACGGGCAATCCGACCCCAACTCCGCCGCCAACGCATCGCGCCGCTCCGGCTCCAGTTCCCGCCCGCTAAGCTGCTCCAGCGCCCGCAAAGCCGCCACCGCGTTGCTGCTTCCGCCGCCCAGTCCCGCGCCCATCGGAATGCGTTTTTCCAGCGCAAACGCCACCCCGCCATTCCAGCCCGTCGCCGCCGCAAACAAACGCGCCGCCCGCAGCACCAAGTTCGACTCGTCCACCGGCACCTCCGCCACGTCGCACGCCAGCGAAAATCCCGCCCCGTCCGCGACCCGCCGCGCGTGCAGCGTGTCGCCAAACGTCAGCTGCGCCACGACCGATACCAGGTCATGAAACCCGTCCGCCCGCCGCCCCGTGATCGCGAGCGAGAGATTCACCTTGGCAGGACTAAAAATCGAAACCGTTTCCATTCCCCAAACCTCAACCCACCCCCACGCCCCGCGCACGCCCCAAATCACCCCCGCACGTGCAACCCATTAGGTTACACCTCACCTCGTTCCCACCCGGGAAAAGTGTAACCAAATTGGTTACACTCTACCTCCCCTCGCCAGCTCGCGCCGCACCTTACCACGCATCCCACTCCCCCGGCACGTGTAACCCATTAGGTTACACCTCACCCTATTCCCCGCGCCACGCCCTCGTGTTTTTCCTTCCGCTCCGCCTCCGCCCCCCCGACACTCCCCGCCCATGTCCTGCGATCTTATCCTCGCCCTAGACGTTCCCACCCGCGAAGAAGCCGCGCCCCTGCTCCGCCAACTCCGCGGACACCTCCGCTGGGTTAAGATCGGCCTGCAAATGTTCACCGCCTACGGCCCGGACTACGTCCGCGCCGTCGCCGACGAGGGCTTTGACATCTTCCTCGATCTCAAACTGCACGACATCCCCAACACCGTCGCCAAAGCCGTCGAGTCCCTCGCCCCCCTCCCCATCGGCATGCTCACCCTCCACACTGGCGGCGGCCGCGAGATGATGAGCTACGCCGTCAAAGCCCAACAAACCACCAAACCCGACCTCCTCCTTCTCGGCGTCACCGTGCTCACCTCCATGGACGGCACCGAACTCGCCAACATCGGCGTCGGCGGCACCCCCGAGATGCAAGTCGCCCGCCTCGGCTCCCTCGCCGCCACCGCCGGCATGAAAGGCCTTGTTTGCTCCCCGCTCGAAGTCCAGATGCTGCGCCGCATGCTCCCCGCCGACGTGCAACTCGTGACCCCCGGCATCCGCCCCGCCGGCGAATCCGGCGGCGACGACCAAAAACGCATCATGACCCCCGCCGACGCCGCCCGAGCCGGCTCCAGCTACATCGTCGTCGGCCGCCCCATCCTCAAAGCCCCCGACCCCGCCGCCGCCGCCCGCGCCATCCTCGCCGAGCTTACCTCCGCCTGAGATACCTCCCCTCAACCTCAAACTTTAAACTTAAACTCAAATGTCCCGCACCGCCGCCATCCTCCTCGCCGCCGGAAGCGGCCGCCGCATGCAAGGCTCCGTCGCCGACAAGATTCTCGCGCCCCTAGCCGGCCGCCCCGTCTTCGCCCACTCCGCCGCCGCCTTCCTCGAGAGCGGCGTCGCCGACTACTACGTCATCGTCGCCCGCGACCAAGCACAGTCCATCGCCCTCTCCGCCTACGCCCCCACCCCCGCTCAGTTTGTCATCGGCGGCAAAGAACGCCAGGACTCCGTGCGCAACGCCCTCGCCGCCCTCCCCGCCGACATCGCCTACGTCTTCATCCACGACTGCGCCCGCCCCCTCGTCCGCGCCGAGCAACTCGTCGGCCTGCACAAAATCGTGCGCAAAGAAAACGCCGTCGTCCTCGCCCACCGCGTGGCCGACACCATCAAACAACACTCCGACACCGGCCACCTCAAGAACCTCGACCGCGACCGCCTCTGGGCGATGGAGACCCCGCAGGTTTTCGCCCGCGAACTCATCGACGAAGCCTACGGCAAAGTCGCCGCGAAAAAACGCCGCATCACCGACGACGCCGCCGCCGTGGAATACTTAAAGCACCCCGTCGCCCTCCTCGAAAACACCCACCCCAACCCCAAGCTCACCACCCCCGCCGACCTCGCCTACGCCGAGTTCCTCCTCTCCCAACCCACCGCCTAAAACTCCGTCTCCTCACCCTTTAGGATTTGGCCGCTTAATATTTAGGATTTAGCTTTGGGGATTTGGCCGCCTGGGATTCGGGATTTAAATTCAGCATGAATTTCAGAATCGGCCACGGCTATGACATCCACCGCACCGTCTCCGGACGCCCCATGATCCTCGGCGGCGTGCATTTCGCCGAGTGCCCGGTTGGTCTCGAAGGCCACTCCGACGCCGACGCCCTCACCCACGCCATCTGCGACGCCCTGCTCGGCGCGGCCGCCCTGCCCGACATCGGCCACTTTTTCCCCAACACCGATCCGGCCTTCAAAAACATCGACTCGCAGATCCTCCTCCAGCGCACCTGCGCCGCCCTCCGCACCCTAGGCTACGAAATCGTCAACCTCGACGCGTCCCTCATCGCCGAGCTCCCCAAGATCGCCCCGCGCCTCCAGGAAATGCGCCAGCGCCTCGCCACCAGCGCCGGCCTCGACCTCGACCAGATCGGCCTCAAAGCCACCACCAACGAAGGCTCCGACGACATCGGCCGAGGCCTCGCCATCGCCGCCCACGCCGTCGCCCTGATTTCAAAAACCAAAGGGCCATGACCCCCGCCAAAGTAGAGGGAGCTTCCAGCTCCCTGCCCCAAATAGGAAGAGCTTCCAGCTCCCCTTCACCGCCCCCTCCTCATCCAAACCCAACTTCGCGCGCTTCCTTGCCCCTGTGGGAATACTTCAACCCCCTTACGGAAATAAACATTCTCACCGGTGGAAATCTACCGCACTGGGAGCAAGGCTCCGTCTGGTATTTCGTCACCTTCCGTCTGTCCGACGCGCTTCCGCGCGCCGTCGTCGAAGAAATCCAACATCAACGCGAACAATGGCGGAAAAGGCACGACCTCAAAAACCTCTCCGCCGAGCAACTCGCCGAGTATCACCAACTCTTTTCGGACCGCTACGAACAGCTCCTCCATGCGGGTGGCGGCTCGTGCGTCCTGCGCGATCCGCAATACGCCGGAATTGTCCACGACGCCCTGGGCTTCTTTGCCGGCCAACGTTACCTTCTGGACGAACATGTGGTCATGCCCAACCACGTCCACGTGTTGGTAAAGCCGCTGACCGGTCACGGCCTCGTTGATATCCTGCACTCATGGAAATCCTACACGGCCAATCAGCTCAACCGGCGCCTCGCGCGCACCGGCCAGCTCTGGCAGCACGAGTCTTACGATCACATCGTGCGCAATGAGCCCCCGATGCACGCCATCCGCCGCTACATCCGCAATAACCCCAATGTAGCGGGAGCTTCCAGCTCCCCATCTCCTATAACCCCAACAGGGAGCAGGATGCTCCCTCTACGCTCAATTCCCGAAACCTGAACCGTCTCCCATGCTGCTCATCGACACTCCCCACGCCGTGTCTTCCTTTTTGCGTCCTCTGAGCCTTCTTGCGGCCATTCCCGCCATCCTAGTCCTCGCCGCATGCGCCCCGCGCGAGACCCTCGTTGAGCAGGGCAACCGCACC
This sequence comes from Opitutaceae bacterium, assembly GCA_036770725.1. Classification (GTDB taxonomy): domain Bacteria; phylum Verrucomicrobiota; class Verrucomicrobiia; order Opitutales; family Opitutaceae; genus IMCC26134_A. Next base: position 6,985 of record DAIPIP010000003.1, on the reverse strand, counting down.
CAGACCCTCCACCGCTCCATCGGTCCCGATCTCACCGACCTCGACCCCCACCTCGCCTCCTCCCTCGGCGATATCCACGTTCTCTCCGCCCTCTTCGAAGGCCTCGTCGGCGAAGATCCCAAGACCCTCGCCCCCGTGCCCGGCGTCGCCCTGCGCTGGGAGGTCTCGGCCGACTTGCTAACCTACACTTTTCACCTCCGCCCCGACGCCAAGTGGTCCGACGGACGCCCCCTCGTGGCCACCGACTTTGTCGCCTCCGTGCGCCGCGCGCTCGCCCCCGCCCTCGGCGCTCCCAACGCCGAACTGCTCTACCCCGTCCTCAACGCCGAGGCCTACCACAAGGCCCGCCTCGCCGACTTCGCCGAAGTCGGTATCCGCGCAACGGATACACACGTCCTCCGCATCACCCTCGAATACCCCGCCGCCCACTTCCTCTCGCTCCTCACCCATCCGGTCTGGTTTCCCGTCCCGCTTCACGCCATCTCCGCCGCCGGTCCCGCCGACGCCCGCGGCAACCGCTGGGCTTCCGACCCCGCCACTTTCGAGGGCAACGGCCCCTTCGTCCTTCGCGACTGGCGACGCGGCCAAGTCATCGTCGCCGAGGCCAACCCCACCTACTGGGACTCGACCACGGTCAAACTCCGCGCTGTCCACTTCCATGCCTACGACAGCGTCGATGCCGAGGAGCGCGCCTTCCGCGCCGGCCAGCTCCACCTCACCGAATCTCTCCCCGCTGGCCGCGTCGAGGCCTGGCGCGCCGAGGCCCCCGAAAAGCTCCGCACCGACGCCTTTCTCGACGCCTACTTTTATCGCATCAACACCACCCGCCCCGTCCTCAACGACGTCCGCGTGCGCCAGGCCCTTTCCCTCGCCCTCGACCGCGAGGCCCTCGTCTCCGCCCTCCTCAAAGGCGGCCAACGCCCCGCCACCGCCTTCGTCCCGCCCGGCACCGGCGGCTACGAACCGCCGCGCAACAGCCTGCCTCATGCCCCGGACGCCGCCCGCGCCCGCCTCGCCGAGGCCGGTTACCCAGAGGGTCGCGGCCTGCCCGTCTTCGAGCTGCTCTACAACACCTCGGAAAACCACCGCCGCATCGCAGAGGCCATCCAGCAGCAATGGCGCGCCGTCGGCATCCAGACGCGCCTCGTAAACCAAGAATTTGCCGCCCTGCTCCAAGCCCGCCGCGCCGGCGATTTCCAACTCCTCCGCAGTTCCTGGGTCGCCGACTTCGATGACCCCGTGAGCTTCCTCGCCCTCTTCACTAAAGACTCCGCCAACAACTTCACCGGCTGGCACAACCCGGATTACGACCGTGCGCTTTACAAAGCCGACCGCACCGCCGACGTCGCCATTCGCCACGCCCTGTTTCGCGAAGCGGAAACTATTCTTCTCCGGGAGTCCCCCATCCTACCCCTCTACGTCAACACCCACGTCTTCCTCACCCACCCCGCCGTGCGCGGCTGGCACCCCACCCTCCTCGACCGCCACCCGCTCAAACACGTGAGCCTCGACGCCGGGCCCTAAAAACAAACCAAACAACCGCAGATTACGCAGAGAACGCAGATGTAAATCATCCTGCCTGTTTCCGACATCCGCGTTCATCTGCGAAATCTGCGGTTAAAAAATCCGTCCGCCCCTTTTTTCTTGGTCATTGGTCATTCGTCCTTGGTCATTTCCCCCACATGTCTCTGCCCACTTCCGTCCTCGTCATCGGCTCCGGCGGCCGCGAACACGCCATTGTCAAATCCCTGCTCGCCAGCCCCGCGCGCCCCCGCGTCGCCTGCGCGCCCGGCAACGCCGGCATCGCCGCCGAGGCCACCTGCTTCCCCGTCGCCGCCGACGACATCCCCGGCCTCGTCGCCCTCGCCAAGCGCGAGCACTTCGCCTTCGTCGTCGTCGGCCCCGAGGTCCCGCTCTCCCTCGGCCTGGTGGATGCCCTCGCCGCCGAAAACATCCCCGCCTACGGCCCGCGCGCCGACGGCGCCCGCCTCGAAGCCTCCAAGGTATTCACCAAACAACTACTGCTCAAGCACGGCATCCCCACCGCCCCCGCCGGCATCTTTACCGAGATCGAGCCCGCCCTCGCCTACCTGCGCTCCCGCCCCGCCCCCATCGTCGTCAAGGCCGACGGCCTCGCCGCCGGCAAAGGCGTCATCGTCGCGCAGACCACCGCCGAGGCCGAGGCCGCCGTGCAGGACATGCTCGCCGGCAACAAATTCGGCTCCGCCGGCTCCCAAGTCCTCATCGAGGACTGCCTCTACGGCGAGGAGACCAGCATCCTCGTCGTCGTATCCGGAAAAAACTACCTCATCCTCCCGACCTCGCAGGACCACAAACGCATCGGCGACGGCGACACCGGCCCCAACACAGGCGGCATGGGCACCTACTCGCCCGCCGAGGTCGTCACCGCCGCCCTGCTCGACCAGATCGAAACCGAAATCGTCAAACCCTCCGTCGAGGCTATCGTCGCCGAGGGCATCGATTTCCGAGGCACCCTCTTCATCGGCATCATGCTCACGCCCCTGGGCCCGAGCGTGCTCGAATACAACACCCGCTTCGGCGACCCCGAAACCCAGGTCGTTCTCCCCCGCCTCGCCGACGACCTCCTGCGCACCCTTTGGGACGCCGCCACCGGCCACCTCGCCGCGAGCGGTCGCGCCCCCGAACGCCCCGAACACGCGCTCTGCGTCGTCATCGCCGCCAAGGGCTACCCCGAGGCCTACCCGAAGGGCGACGTCATCCGCATTCCCGCCGCGCTGCCTCCCGGCGTGCACGTCATCCACGCCGGCACCGCCCGCAACGCCGCCGGGCAACTGGTGACCAACGGCGGCCGCGTCCTCGGCGTCACCGCCCTCGCGCCCACTCTCCGCAAAGCCGCCGACGCCGCCTACGCCGCCAGCGAAGCCATCGAGTGCGCCACCAAAGTCTTCCGCCGCGACATCGGCGCCAAACAGCTCAACCGCCGCTAAGGGCCGCGCGCTCGCCTTCGGGTGTATGGCGGGGTCGCCGCACCCCGCCGCTCCGCCCTCAAAACCCCGGCACGGTCAAACTCTGCCCGTTCTGCGCGCGCCCCAGCCCGAGCATGAACGGCGCGGCCACCTTGGCCCACTCCGCCGGCTTCGCATACTCGCCCGCCGCCTCGTCGTAGCACTGACGCAGCATCGCGGTGTCGATCACGCCCGGGCTTAGCGGCACCGCCGCCAAGGGCTCGGGCAACTCTTCCGCAAGAGCCTTCGTCAAGCCTTCGATGCCCCACTTGCTCGCGCAATACGGCGCAAATTCGCCGGAGACCGAGCGCCCCCAGCCGGAGGAAAGATTCACCACCACACCCGAACCGCGCGCAATCATCGCAGGCACGAAGCCCTGGATCACGTGCACCACGCCGGTAAGATTCACCTGAAACAACTTCGCGACCGCCGCCGCGTCCTGCTCCCAAAGCGGCGCGGGATCGGTCAGCAAACCCGCGTTGTTGATCACCAAATCCGGCGCGCCATGCACGGTGAGCATTCGCTCCGCCCACAGCGCCACCTTCATCGGCTCCGCCACATCCAGCACGTCGAACGTGCTCGGAGCCAAAACCGAAAAGCGCAGATCCAACACCGCCTCGGGATTGCGCCCGCAGCCGATAACGGTGTGCCCCTGCGCCACGAATTCATGCACAAGCGCGCGACCCAAACCCTTCGTGCAACCGGTAAGGACAATTTTCATAAGCAACCACCATGCGCCCTTCACCCCACGCGTCCAGCGCGACGCCCATCAGAAGCATATCGTAAAAGTGTCTGGGCAGTCGCACATGATGTCTGACCGGAATCTAGTGCTTACGAAGGCGTCGAAACCCAAGCAACACATGAAATCATGGCGTTTTCACACGCAAACCTCCGGTCGCACATATGAAGAACCCGCGCCTTGGCCGGAGTGGCGTGATCGCTAAAGGTTAGAATTTGAGAAAGGTGAAGAGAATGCCGCGACGGTTGTTGGAGGACTTCGGCTTCGGGTTACCGCGCTGGCAGTGCTGGGCGAAGGGCCTCGCGCGAGAGCGTGGAAAGCACGCGACCGAGGAAAGCCTTGTCGAGGTCTTCGAGACGAAGGCGAATGTCCTTCAATGGACAGGCGGAGAGCAAGCCGCGCTCGTGCTCCTGCTTCTTGGTGGCGAGGTAAGCGGCCGTGGCCAGCTCGACCGTGATCTCGTGCTCGGGCTGGGGGGAGTTGGCGAGGGCTTAGTCGAGGTAGAACGAAAGCAACTTGGGCGCACCTTCGAGGCGACGAAACGCGGCCTCGGCTTCGTGGAGCTGCTCGTCGGTGAGGCGAGTCGCGGCGGCGCGGACGCCGGTCTCGCCCTGAATGAGTTGGAGTTCCAAGCTCTGCGCTCGGCGGCGGCCTCGGCACGGGCGGCGAAATTTTTTCGGATGCGCTTGCCGTCGAGCCAACCGGCGACGCGGTGGATGATCTCCCCGGAGGAATTCGTGAATTCTGAGATGATGAACGCTGAGACCTGGGCCATTTGGGATTTGCCACGTCAACTGGCAAATCCGAAGTCTGCTTTCATTAAGTCGCTGCAATGCAGCGGTTAAAGTGGCGGAGAGGGAGGGATTCGAACCCTCGTTACCTTTCGGTAAACCGCATTTCGAGTGCGGCGCGATCGACCACTCTGCCACCTCTCCGTTTGCGAAGGGAGCAACGTAGAAAGCCCGCCGCCGAACGGAAGCCCAAAGTGCGAACGGATGTTTTTCATCGCGCTACTCCGTTGCCCCCGCCCGGTTCCGCCTAGGTGTTCGCATCCTCGCTCGCCGCCACCTCTCGCTGGTTCGCCGGCAGATGATGCGGCAACACCAGATAGTAATTCATCAACCACCAGCTGCGCGACGAACGATAAATCACGACCGGAAACAAGACCGCCCCCGCGCCCGCAAGCAACGCCGCCGTCGTGCCCGACAACCAGCCCATCAGATACGCGATCAACACAGGCACGAGAAACCCGCACACGGTCACTCCGTAGTTGAGCGACATCGCTCCGAGAAAACTCCCCTCTTCGCGCTCCAACTTTAAGCCGCAACCCGCACCGCAGACACCGGCCAAAGTGAAGGGCTTTCCCGGCTCGAACAGCGAGCGCGCGCCACAGTTCGGGCAGCGGTTCGCAAGCCCTCGAACCGTAATCTGCCCGCGTGTGACGGTGAACTTCATCAAAGCACAAAAAAGGCGCCTCCCCGCGAAGGGAAGCGCCCATTTTCTGAAACGATCTCCTGGATCGCGCGAACCGCTTCGGCTTAAGCGCCGAGCTGATAACGCGTGAAACGGCGGATCTGAATATTCTCGCCCGTCTTCTGGATCGTGGCGGCAAGGATCTCCTTCACCGTCTTCTCGGGATTCTTGACGAAGGGCTGCTCGAGCAGCGCGACGCTGGAGAAGTATTTGTCGAGCTTGCCCTCGACGATCTTCTGAATGGCGGCGGGCGGCTTGCCGGCGACCTGGGAGACGGCGATTTCGCGCTCTTTCTCGACGTCGGCGGCGGGCACCTGTTCGCGCGAAACGCAGACCGGGGCGGCGGCGGCGATGTGAAGGCAGAGGTCCTTGACGAACTGCTTGAAGTCGTCGTTGCGGGCGACGAAGTCGGTCTCGCAGTTGACCTCGATCAAGACGCCGACTTTTCCACCGAGGTGGATGTAGCTCTCGATCGCACCTTCCTTGGTGTCGCGATCGGCCTTCTTGGCGGCGCTGGCCGCGCCCTTCTTGCGAAGGATGGTGATGGCCTCTTCAACGTTGCCGTTGGTCTCGACCAAGGCCTTCTTGCAGTCCATCAGACCGGCGCCCGTCTGGGCGCGAAGGTCGTTGACCATGGTGGCGGAAATGGTGGTGGCGGTGCTCATTAAGTTTTTAGTATTGGTTAACTGGATACAGGATCTGCTCAGGACTTCGGGGCGGCGATCTTCTTGCGCGCGGCGGGCTTCTTGGTGGCGACGGGGGCCTCGGCGGAGGGCTCGCCTTCGACGGCCTCTGGGGCCGGGGCGGACTCGTCGATGCCGGCGGCGGCGGCCACGGCGGAGGTGGCGGCCTTCAAATCGGCCTGACCACGCTGGCTGCGGCGGCTGTCGCGCTGTGAAAGACCGGACTGCACGGCGGCGACGATGGTCTCCACGATGATGCGAATGGACTTCACGGCGTCGTCGTTGCCCGGGATTGGGTGCGAGAGCTGGGTGGGATCGGAGTTGGTGTCAACGAGACCGACGCAGGGGATGTTGGAACGCTTCGCCTCGGCGACGGCGATATCCTCATGATTGGCGTCAACCACGAACATGATGGTGGGCAGTTCGGGCATTTCCATGATGCCGGCGAAGTTCTTGGTCATGCGGACCATCTCGCGCTTGATGGAGGCTTCTTCCTTGGAGGAGAGCTTGGCGAGTTCGCCGTTTTGCTCCTGCTGCTGATATTTTTTGAATTTCGCGATGGATTTCTTGACCGTGGCGAAATTGGTCAGGGTGCCGCCGAGCCAGCGGTCAACGCAGTAGGGCATGCCGGTGGAGATGGCTGCTTCGCGAACAATCTCGCGAGCCTGTTCCTTGGTGCCGACGAAGAGCACGTTGCCGCCGGAGGCGACCTTGTCCTCGATAAACGAGTAGGCCTTGGCGAGGAGATCATGGGTCTTGCCCAGATCGATGATGGTGATGCCCTGGCGATGATCGAAAACGTAGGGCTTTGAGCGCGGGTTCCAGCGCTTGGTCTGGTGACCGAAGTGAACGCCGGCGTCGAGGAGGTCTTTAGCGGAGACTTGCATGGGATCTATGTATCGTTCGGATAACACAGGTCGGCCTGAGGGCCGCCTTGCGATCTGTAGGATGTGGGTTGTGTGTTTGTTGTTTTGTTAGGCTCTTTTCGAAGGAAAGAAGTTCGAGCACACCGACCCGGAAAAAGGGAAGCAAGCGTGATTTCGATTCGTCGCAGACAGGCCCCTATACATCCTGACCCAGGGATGAAGACGAAGAAGGTGGCG
>DAIPIP010000108.1:0-10204 GCA_036770725.1 Opitutaceae bacterium | reverse complement strand
CGTGTTTGGCGGTGCAGCGCAAGGACCCATCGTAAGTGCCGGTGATTTTAACCATGGCCGAAAGTTCGACTCTCGCATCGCCCGTCCGCAAGCATGGTGTGCCCGGCGATGCTCAATCCCACGACCCGCCGCTCAAACGTCGGCGGCTCCATTCAGCCGAGCTATTTGCCCCAAATTTCATGCGAACCGAAGACCAACGACGACGCGTGCCTGCCCCGGCGGCGCAACCCTGTTTTGGACATCGGCGACGTCGCATAATGTTGCCGTATCGGAGACGAAAAAGCCCCGCTGCAGTCTCGGGAGAACGGACATTCCTTGTCTGTTTTTTGCTTAGCATGCTCGTGTGCTCAAAACGCCCGACCTGACGGACAGGAGTGTCCGCCCTCCCCGTTTTTTCGAACCAACCGAAACCCACAAAAAGGGCCTCACGCATGGTGAGGCCCTATGACGACGAATCAGCGAAACGCCCCCATCCCCTTAGCCGGCAATCAAGCTCACGCCGGTCATCTCGGCGGGCTTCTCGATGCCCATGAGATGCAGCACCGTCGGCGCGATGTCGGCCAGACGGCCGCCGTCGCGCATCTGGGTGGCCTTGGTGAAACCTTCGCCGACGACGAAGACTTCCACCGGGTTCAGGGTGTGCGCGGTGTGCAGGCCGTTGAGCACCGGGTCCCACATCTGCTCGGCGTTGCCGTGGTCGGCGCAGACCACCGCCTTGCCGCCCATCTGCTTGACGGCGGCGAGCAACTCGCCCACCCCGGCGTCGGTCGCCTCGCAGGCCTTCACCGTCGCGGGAATGCTGCCCGTGTGGCCCACCATGTCGGGGTTGGCGTAGTTCACGATCACCAGTCCGTAGTTGCCGGAGAGAATCGCCTCCTTGCTCAGACGCGTGACCTCGGCGGCGTTCATCTCGGGCTGCATGTCGTAGGTCGGCACCTTGGGGCTGGCCGGGCAGGCGCGATCCTCGAGCGGGAAGGGCTCCTTGTTGTAGTTATTGAAGAAGAACGTGACGTGCGGATTTTTCTCCGTTTCGGCGCAGCGGAACTGCGGTATCCCCGCTTTGGATACGACTTCGCCGAGGATGTTTTTCAACTTCGGCGGCTTGGGCGAGATGATGTTCACCGGCAGGCCGGCCTCATACTCGGTCATGGTGGCGTAGTAGAGATCGAGCTTCGGGCCGCGATCAAAGCCGGTGAAATCGTCCATCACGAAGGCGCGCGTGATCTCGCGGGGACGGTCGCCGCGGTAGTTGTAGAACACGACCGCGTCGCCGTCCGCGAAGTGCGCGAGCGGGCGGCCGGTGAGCGGGTCCACGATGGCGGTGGCGGGCACGAATTCATCGCCCTTTTGCGTCTCGGAAAGCGGGTTCGCGTAGTAGCTTTGCACCGCCGCCTCGGCCGAGATCGACACGGCGGCGACGTTGCGCCCGGTGAGCAGGTCGTAGGCTTTTTGCACGCGCTCCCAGCGGTTGTCGCGGTCCATGGCCCAGAAGCGACCGGTGATGCTCGCGATGCGGCCGTAGTGACCGAGTTCGGCGATCTTGGCCTCGACTTGGCGGATGTAGCCGATGGCCGAGGTGGGGGGCGTGTCGCGACCGTCGGTGAAGCCGTGCACGAAAACGCGATCCGCGCCGATGCCGTCTTCCTTGGCCTGGGCGAGCAAACCGTAGAGATGCTCCAACATGCCGTGCACTCCGCCGTCGGACACGATGCCCATGAGGTGCAGGCGCGCGGCGGGGTTGGCGCGGAGGCGGGCGAGCACGCCGTCCCAGGTGGCGTTGCCCACGAGTTGTTTCTCGGAGAAGAGCTTGTTCAGGCGCACGAGTTCCTGGTCCACGATGCGGCCGGCGCCGATGTTTTCGTGGCCGACCTCGGAGTTGCCCATCTGGCCATCAGGCAGGCCGACATCGAGGCCGCTGGCGGAGACATACGAGACCGGCGCGGAGGCTTGCAGGGCGTCGTCGGTCGGCGTGTTGGCGAGGGCGACGGCGTTGTATTGGGCCAGGGCGGGGTCGGTGTTGCGGCCCCAGCCGTCGCGGATAATGAGAAGAACAGGTTTGTGCGCGGTGCTCATGTGATGTGAAGAAAGAGTCGTGCAGCCGAACGCTAAAACCGGTCGTCGCCAACCCCCGAGTTTCGCGGTGATTTTCGCGCCGGGCTGGCAAAGCAAATGCTAGGGAGGGATTCCCAAATGACGCTCATCATCCGCGATCAATTGGTTAACCCTCCGACGTGGTTCGCGTCATTCCGGGATCTCACCCTCTACTGCAATATTTTCCTGCACCAGGACATCGTGATCGAAAGCGAGGACCCCGATCCGTATGTGCGCTTCATGCGCCCGCGCGGCGGCATGGATTTCGTGGCGGATTTCGTGCGCCCGGGCGCGGAGGACGGAATCCACGTGGACGTGGAGCACAACTACCCGCGCTCGGTCATCACCGACCGCATCGCCCCGGAAAACGTTCACCGCCTCATCGCGGGCATCCAGGCGCTGCGCGGCGACGCGGCGTGAGGTCCCAAGAAGCGGCGACACTCCTTTCGCCGCTCCTTGGCATGCTTGACCTACCGGACACGCGGCCAAAACGTCACCGTCGATGAAGAAACCGACTCCGCTGCACGAACTCGGTCCCCTGCAGCTCGTCATCTTGGTGCTGTCGCTGTTTGTGCTCAGTCTTCTGGCGATAGAGCTGCTCTTCGATCTCCCGCCCGAAACCGTGCGCGTGCTTCGCTGGGTGGACAACATCGTGTGCGGGCTGTTTTTCATCGATTTCGTGATTCGCTTCCGCCGCGCCGAATCGAAGCTGCAATTCATGAAGTGGGGCTGGATCGACCTGCTTGCCAGCATCCCGGAGATCGAGGCGCTGCGTTGGGGGCGTTTGTTTCGCGTGTTTCGCATCCTGCGCCTGATCCGCGCGGTGAAATCGGTGCGCCTGCTCTTCGAGTTGTTTTACCTCAACCGCACTCAGGGCGGCGTCGCATCGGTGTTTATGATCACCTTCCTGGTTCTCTCGCTCTCGACCGCCGGCATTCTGGTCGCGGAACGCGCGCCCGACTCCCTTATCCGCACCGCCGAGGATGCGCTTTGGTGGGGCATCACCACCATCACGACCGTGGGTTACGGCGACCTCTATCCGGTGACGACCACCGGCCGCATGATCGCGGTCGGCCTCATGCTCACAGGCGTGGGCCTCTTCGGCACCATGAGCGGCGTGATCGCGAGTTTCTTTCTCGGTGAACGCAAAAAACTCGCCCCGACCGAAGGTGAGCTGGCCGCCGAACTGGAAAAGCTCCGCGAAGAAAACCGTCTCCTGCGCGAAGCGAACGACCCGAAAGACGCGCACCAGTAAGCCGCGTTCGTGTGCTTACTTCGTGCCTCAGCCGCCAAACCGTGCTTCATCGCGCATCGTGCCCTCTCGCGCTCTTCCCTTTCGCCGCCTCATTTTGGTCGCATGCCTCCTGCCCGCGCTCCTGGGCCTGATTGGTTGCGCAAGCATCGAGCGCACCGTCGCGCCGGAACGCGATCCGTCGGCGTTGCGCGAAGTGTTTGTGGTCAAAAACCTCAACGACAATCGCCGCCTCGCCGAAAACCTCGTCGTCGCCCTGCGCGCGCGCGGCCTTGTCGCCGAAAGCGGCCCGCTGACTCTGCTTCCGCCGAGCGCGCAAGCCGTCCTGCGCTACGACGACCATTGGAGCTGGGACTTCGGCGAACACATGACCTATCTTCGCGTCGGCCTGCACGATCCCGGCGAGGTGCGACCCTACGCCACCGCCACGCGCACGAAATTTGTCGCGCGCTCGACCGATCTCGGCGAGGCGCTGCCGCCGCTCTTGGCCGAACTATTCGCGCCCGTGCCGGAAAAACGTCGCTGATTCATGCCCCTGCCCCACGCGAAAATCGCGGTGTTTTACCACCAGCTCGGCGAACAACTCGCGGCGGGCCTGACCCTCGCGCAGGCGTTGCGCGCCGAGTCTCCCGCGCCGGGCGAGGACACCGAGCGCCTCGCCGCCCTGGCCGAGGCGGGCCGCGACGTGCCCGAGGTGATGGCGAGCGCGGGCGATTGGCTCCCGGACGACGACAGACCCTTTATCAATGCGGCGGCGGTGGCCGGCCGTTTGCCCACGGTTCTCCAACGCCTGGCCGAACGCCACGAACGTCTGGAAGCCACGCACCGCCGCGTCTTGCTGGCGTCGCTTTACTCCATCGGGGTTTTTCACCTCGCCGCGCTCGTTCTCCCGCTTTTGCGCATGATGGATTTCGAGCGGGGCTTGGTCGGCGGGTGGCCCGCATACCTTGGCGGAGTCGCGCTCATCCTTGGGCCGATTTGGGGGCTGGCCGTTTTTTGCTTTTGGATCGCGCCCCGAAAAAATCCTTCGGTGCTCGCGCTGCTCGACCGCCTGCCGGCCATCGGCCAATATCGACGCAACCAGGCCCTTGCCGATTTCTCCTTCGCGCTGGGCCTGCTGCTCGAAAGCGGCGTCTCCATCGGTCTCGCCTGGCGCACGGCGGGCGATGTCTCGGGCTCTCTTCCGATGGTGGCCGCCGCCCGCAAAATCGAGGCCGAGATCGAAAAAGGGCGCGCTCCCGGAGCACACCTGCGCGCCGTCGGCGTATTCAGCCCGACCTATGTGGCGCGGTATCAAACAGGCGAACGCACGGGCGGCTTGGAGACCGTGTTGCTCGCGCTCGCCGCCGAACATCAGGGCGCCGCCGATCGCGCCCTGGGCTACGCTTCTATGCTCTACCCCGGCCTGCTCTTCGCGGGGGTGATCGCGATGGTGGCCTACACCGTGTTCTCGTTTGCCGTCCGTTATCTGAAGATGATCACGGACATGGCCGACGGAATATAAGGAGCTGGAGAACCCGACAGGAACTGAGCGATTTGAGCGAAGCCGTTGCGCCGACTCGAAACGAGATGGACGCTGCCGAGTGGCGTGAAACCCTAAACCCCTCCGATGCCCACCCCACCCTCGCACGCGTTTCGGGTCGTTCTGTCGTTTTTGTTTACTCTCGGGCAGGTCATGGCGGCGGCGGAAACCTGGCGATCAAAGCTTTATCCGGAAGACTGGCACCCCGCGCACCGCGCTGAGGACGGGCGTTTTCTCCACGACTTTTCCCATGCCGGTTATCAACGCGGGGAAAAAGGAATTCCACACATCGCGGGGCCTGTTTTCGACGCGAGCGAACCGCGCTTCGGTGCGGATCCGCGCGGCGTGGCGGACTCCACCGCCGCGATTCAAGCCGCGCTCGACGCCGCCGGGCGCGCGGGCGGCGGCGTGGTGTTCCTTCCCGCCGGCACGTATCGCGTGGCCCCGCGGAACGGTGCCACCGCCGCGCTTTTTCTGCGCGACCGGGGCGTGGTGCTGCGGGGCGCCGGAACAGACCGCACACTGTTGTTCAACACGTCGTCGGACATGCGCGGCAAAGCCGTCCTGCGGGTGGCCCCGCGGAAGGACGTTTCGTGGAATGCCGACGGCGTCGCCACGCCCGGCATCGCCCTCGCCGCCGACCTGCCGGGACCGGGTAGCACCGTCCAGCTGGACGACGTATCCGGTTTCGTTGCCGGCGACCTCGTGGTGCTGCGCAACGACCTCACGGCATCGTTTATAGAACGCCTCGGCATGACCGGAAAATGGCGGCCCGGCCAGTCGCGCAACCGCACCCTCGCCTATTGCCGACGTATCCTTTCGGTGGATACGGAGGTCCGGTCCATCACGCTCGACATCCCGGCGCGCGGCTTCCTGTTCCGCGCCGACGGCGCGCGCGTGGTTCGGATGACGGGCGAGATGCTTGCCGAGGTGGGCGTGGAGGATCTCGCCATCGGCATGGCCGTCGCGCCCGGCGAGGGGCTGGCGGAGGAGGACCACGCCCGCCCCGGAACGACAGGACACGCCGCGCACGGTTCGGCCGCCCTCCATCTGGAGCACGTCGAAAACGGCTGGGTGCGGCGCGTGGCATCGCGCGCGCCGCCGGGCAATCCCGCGAACATCCATCTGTTGTCCAACGGCCTTCGCCTCGTCCGCACCCGGCTCGTGACCGTGACCGACTGTGATTTTCGTCATCCGCAATACCGCGGCGGCGGCGGCAACGGCTACCTCTACACCCTGAACGGTCAGGATTGTCTGGTGCGCGATTCGCAGGCCGAGGGCGGGCGGCACAACTTCGACTTTGGGACCATGGCGGCCAGTGGAAACGTGCTCCTCGACTGCCTCACCCGCGACGGCGTGCTTGCATCGGATTTCCACATGTTTCTCTCGCTCGCCAATCTCCTGGACAACGTAACCTGCGACGGAGACTTCCTCGAAGCGCGAGCCCTCAGACCATGGGGCGAGCCCATGCATGGCGTGACCACCACGCAATCGGTGTTCTGGAACACAAACGGTCTGCGCTACCCGCCCAAGCGCCGGGTCGTGGTGTATTCGCACCAATTCGGCGACGGCTACGTGATCGGCACGCGCGGTCCGGCCTCGGCGGTGGATTCTTCCGACCACGTCGAGGGCGTCGGCCGCGGAGACACCTTGCAGCCGCGCTCGCTTTACCTCGACCAACTCGCGCGCCGAGGCCGTGCCGCCAATTGACCCGCGCCGGGCTTCCGCTTTGCTGAGCAAGTTATGGATCAAACCGCCCGCGACCCGCTGCACGGCAAAACGCTCGAACAAATCGTCACCACCTTGGTCGAGCACTTTGGCTGGGATGAACTCGCCGCGCACATCGACATCCGCTGCTTCACCCACGATCCGAGCGTGAAGTCGTCGCTCGTTTTCCTGCGCAAAACCCCTTGGGCGCGCTCCAAGGTCGAACAACTTTACGTGCGGCTGATCCGTTCAACTCCGAGGTCTGAAACCTGAGCCACCCTACCCGCGCCACGTAAACGCATGACATAGCGCCACGCCCGCCGCGTCGGCCTCGTCGCTCGCCAGGATGCGACCATGGCCAAGCAGGGCCATGACGGTGCGCGCCATCTGTTCTTTGCTCGCTCGGCCCGCGCCGACCACGGCCTGTTTCACGCGCAGCGGCGGGTATTCCCACACGTCTTCGTGCCCGTGCATGGCGGCGGCGGCGATGGCCGCGCCGCGCGCCGCGCCGAGGATCTGCGCGGTTTGAAAATTCTGCACGTAGATCGTCTGCTCCAAGGCCACGTGACGAACCTCGAAATCTTTCAAAAACGCCGTCACCGCCGACGAGATTTCGCCAAGTGCGAAGGTCATGCTCTTCTTCGGATGCACGCGCACGGTCTGGCAGCGCAACAAGATCGGCTCGCGACCGGGCGTAAACTCGATCAGCGCAAGCCCTGTGCCGCGCAGCGAAGGATCTATGCCTAGCACCTGGCCGGAGAACGTGACGCGCTGCGTGCCGTTGAGCGGATGCGTCGCCGGGGCGGCGGTCCCGCGCAGGGCCGATATGGATACCAACGAGCCGACCGGCAGACCCGAGAGAGCGCCGGACTTCTTGCCGGCGGCGCCGCCCGCCAGTTTGGCGGCCCACAGTTGTCTCACGTTTTTGGTGGCCATGTCGTTTCGTTCGCGAAGCTCAGCCAAGGATGAGCTTGAGTCCAGCCGCCGTGCTGAGCGCAAGCGCGAGGCGCTCGAACCACGCCTGCGAGACCTTGGGCAAAATCCACCGCCCGATCAGCGCGCCGACCAGAACGGCGGGCGCGAGAAGAAGGTTAAATTGAAAGCTGTCCGTCGTGATCAGTCCGAGCCCGACCATGAAAGGCACCTTGAAAAAGTTGAGCAGAAGAAAAAACACCGCGCTCGTGCCCACGAACGCCATCTTCGGCACGCGCATGGAGAGTAGGTAAATCGCCATGAGCGGCCCGGCGGCGTTGGCCACGAGCGTGGTGAAACCGGCCAGCACGCCGATGGTCGGCGCGAACCATGCGCCGTGCGAAACGACGGCGGCGGGGTCGGCAAGCGCGGCCGAGCGTTTGCGCCAAAGGTGCAGGGCCACGAGCGCTAGAATGATGCCTCCGACGAGTAGCTGGGCCTCGCGGTTATCAATCGCCCGCATGGCCAGCGCGCCGAGCACCACGCCCGCTCCGGTCCAGAGAAAGAGGCGGCGAAGGTGAATCCATTCGACGTGTTTGCGGTAGGAAGCCACCGCAACGATGTCGCCGAAGATGAGCAGCGGCAGCACGAAGCCGCTCGCCTCCTTGGCGGGCATGAGATTGGCGAAAATCGCCACGAAGAGCATGCCGATGCCGGGCACGCCGGTCTTCGCCAGACCGACGATCATGGCCGCTAAGGCGGCGAGCAGCCACATGGAGGTGTCGAAGCTCATTCTGAAGGTAGCGCAGGCGTCTCGCCTGCCGTTTGGGGTTTCGATGCAGGCGGGACGCCTGCGCTACTTGCCGCCGCGAACGCGCCCGCCGCGACGCGAAACACCTCCCACGCGCCCAGCTCGGCGTCGGGCAGCTCGGTGCCGGTCGCCAACACTTGGCGCTCTTCGCCGAGCGCCGCCCAGAAGCGGCGGCGGCGCGCAGGATCGAGTTCGCCCAGCACGTCGTCGGCGAGCAGCACCGGCTCCACCCCGGTCGCCGCGCGGATGTGCGAAACCTGCGCGAGACGCAGGGCGAGCACCAGCGAGCGTTGCTGCCCCTCGGAGCCGTAGTCGCGCGCGACGCGACCGCCGACTTTCAGGGCGAGGTCGTCGCGATGCGGACCGGAGAGCGAGGAGCGAAACTGCAGGTCGCGCGGGCGGGTTTTCTCGAAATGCGCGCGCCACGCAACGGCGTCACCCGCACCGGGCACCGTGTCGGCCTCGTAGGCGAGCGTGGCCGGTTCGGCGTCGGCGCTTATCGCCGCGTAGGCGGCGGCGACATGCGGCGCGAGCGTATCCACGCCTGCCCTACGCGCGGCGACAAGCGCGGCGGCCGCCTCGGCCAGTGGAGCCTCGAAGGCGGCCAGCTCGGCGCCGGGCGACTGGCGCTTGAGCAGCTGGTTTCGCCCGTCGAGCGCGCGGTGGTAGCGCGTCAGCGAGTCAAGATAGGCGCGGTCGGTCCCGGCGAGGGCGAGGTCGATCCAACGGCGGCGCAGCGCGGGCGCGCCGCGGATGAGCTGCTGGTCCTGCGACGAAAAAACGACGGTGGGAAAACGCCCGAGAAAATCTCCCAAGCGCGTGATGCGTTCACCATCACAGGTCACTTCCTTGCCGCCGGAACGCAGGGTGATGACGACGCGGCTGGGCCCGAATTTTTCGTGTTCGAATTCGGCCGCGAGCGCTCCCTCCCGTTTGCCCTGGGCGATGAGGAGCGAGGTGTCGGCGGTGCGAAAAGAGCGCAGCGCGGTCACAAAGCCGACGGCCTCGAGCAGATTGGTTTTACCCTGGCCGTTTTGACCGACGAAAAACTGTTGCCGCCCCGAAAACGAAAACTCCGCCAACGGGATGTTGCGGAGGTTTTGCAGGGTAAGACGGCGAAGGCGCATGGGGCGGGAAACGTGTCACAAAACCCGTCTCCCGCCACAGGGCGATGGAATCTTTGCGGCGCGCCTTACTTCAAGACCGCGAGGTCGGCGCCGAAGTTAAGATGCAACACCCGACCGTCGATCACGAGGGCGGGCACGGAGCGCACACCGGCGGTTTCGGCCTCGGCGACGCGGTTCTTGGCGGAACCGAGATGAACGACTTCGAGATCGACCTTGGCGGCGTCGAGGTAGCGCGTGACGGCGGCCTCGGCTTCGACGCAAACGGGGCATCCGGCGTGGTAGAATTTGGCGGTGGTTTTCATGATGGCGGGTCTTTCTTGGGTTACGGTTTTGTTGTGTGGCGGCCCGCGTAGGCGAACCGACCGGCCATAGCATAGCCTACGCGCGTCACGGGCGTCAGAGGGCATGAAACGGGAACCGGGCACCGTTTTGTGCCCGCTGGACGCGCATGCCGCCGGCCCGCTAGCCTGCGCGCATGAAAGCGAAACACCTCACGCTGCGCGAACGCTCCGCCTACCGTCGGCTGGAGGACGTCGTGGGTTGCAAGTGGTCGGCGGCGGTGGTGGGCGCGATCCAGCGCGGGGTGACGCGCCCAGGGAAACTGGAGCGCTACATTCCCGGCATCTCGACCAAGGTGCTCACCGAGCGCCTGCGCAGGCTGCTCGATTACGGGCTCATCACCCGCGAGGACCACTCCGAAGGCGCGACGTTACATGTTGAGTATCGCCTGACTCCGGTCGGCGCGCAGCTCGCGGGCATCATCGAGCAACTGCACGCGTTAC
>DAIPIP010000288.1:0-2274 GCA_036770725.1 Opitutaceae bacterium | reverse complement strand
CGCGCGCAACTCGCGCCTTGGGCGATGCTGAGTCCCAAGGCACAAATAAATTTGAAGCATGCGAACGCTTACTTTCGTGAGCATCCGAGCGTGGGCGACTACTACTCGGTGGAGGCGCAGGTGCGCGGCGAGTGCCTCGGCCTAGCGGCAGACCAGTTGGGACTATCAAGGGCGCTCGGCGAGGCGGATTTTCTGGCGCCTTGCGAGGGCCTGAATCCGAAGACGGGCGAGCGGCTGACCCAGCGTTTGAACTCGGTGCGACGGGAAGCAATAGGCGGTGAGCAGGCGAACCGGCGCGTGTTTTACGATTTCACGATCCGTCCGCCGAAGAGTGTTTTGGTGGCCAGTCTTTATCAGGATGACCGCATTTTGGCGCTGCACGATCAGGCGGTGCGGGCCGCGATGGCAGAACTGGAGAAACTTGCTGCGTCGCGCGTGCGAAAGGGTGCGTTCGGGCGGATCGGGAAACCGGTAACGTGATCGGCGCGGCCATCCGGCACGATACCAGCCGCGAAGGGCCGAACGCGAAGGTGGAGCGCAGGCGGCGCAGTTCGCCGCCGAGAACACCTTGCCGCCGCCTTACCCTCAGAAAACCGGCGCGGAAAAAATCAGGAAGCGGCGAGTCCTCGTCCGGCGGCGTGGCGAGTTCGGCGAAGACTGGCCGGCGCGTAATGTCGGGTGTCACGCCGCCCGATGGCGGGCAATTTTTCAGCCACGGGCGGGCACCTTCAGCTTAGTGCTGATGTGCAGTGCCACCTCGGCCGGGTCGAAATAAACGAAGTGGCCGACACGGTGGTAAGGGATGCGGCGGAACTTGGTCCATTTCATGAAGTCGCGCTTGGCGCGAAAACGAGAATTCGGCTTGAGCTTTGTTACGCTTAGATACCATAAATAAATAAGTGGACTCTAACCGTAACATATCCCCTCGCCTGAAGGCCGCCAGCGATCACGCCAGCCGCCTGGGGATATTTCGTGCGCGCGATATGGTCGCCGCCGGTTACTCGCGAGAGTATCTGCGTCGTCTGGTGGGTCAGTATCTGGTGCACCAACTCGGACGCGGTCTCTATTCCTCGGCAGATTTTGACGGGGATGAACATCAGACGCTGGTGGAAGCAACCAAACGTGTGCCGCGTGGTGTTGCCTGCCTGCTCTCCGCACTGCGATTCCACAACATCGGAACGCAGTCGCCACATCAGGTGTGGCTCGCGCTGCCGCGAGGCGGCAACCGCCCCCGGATCGTTGATCTGCCGCTGCTTTTTTGCCGATTTTCCGGCGATGCCTACACCTTCGGAATTCAGGAACACGCCGTTGCCGGTGGAACCGTGCGGGTCTATTCACCCGCCAAAACCGTGGCCGACTGTTTTAAATATCGCCAAAAATACGGCATCGATGTCGCGATCGAAGCGCTGCGGGAAGGCTGGCGAGACAGGAAGTTTTCGATGCAGGACATCACCAAGGCCGCAGCCGTGTGCCGTGTCAGCCACGTGATGCGTCCCTATCTGGAAATGCTGACATGAGCACAGCCTCTAAAAACCTCGCGGCGTCGGTGAAGGCGCGCTTGCAGAACGAAGCCATTCGGCGTGACGAGGACTTCAATCTTCTGCTTCTGCGTTACTTGGCTCCCGTATTGCGCCACTAATTACTGGTAGCTGCTCGAAGAGGGATCAGCAGCCTGGAGGTATCATATCCTCCGCGCTCAGTGATTCAGCCGAAAGCGAACAATCAACCCGGCTGGCCGGACTCGAGGTCGTAGAGCATGCGCCAGATACGGTCTAACTCACCGCGCTCCACCACCTGCAAGGGCGTCGAGCCGTCGAAGGCGGGATTGGGGTGCGTGAGCCAACGACCCACTTGCGCCGGTTCGATCACGCGGGCGAGGCCGTCGAACAAACGATCCATCTCGACCAACGCTTTCTCCTGTTTGGGCGAAGGCGTCTCACCCTGCCCCCACTTGGCGACCGAACGGGGCGAGAAACCGGTGAGGCGAACGAGCTGTGCCTGCGTGACGTGGAACTCGGCACGGTAGTTTTTGAGCAAACCAGCGTAATCAGTAGCTCCACGGTGCTTGAAGCGAAAGGCGACGAGGCCGGCCTTGGGGGACTTGGCTGTCTTGGGGCGACGAGTAAGCATGCTCATTATGCCTGCAATAAAACCTGCATTTTTGCAGGGTTCAAGTCTTTCTTGTATTGGTGAGCCGGGTCAAGGCCTCGCCTTCCACGATCCAGACAGGCCCCTATACATCCTGACCCAGGGATGAAGACGAAGAAGGTGGCG
>DAIPIP010000107.1:0-10250 GCA_036770725.1 Opitutaceae bacterium | reverse complement strand
TGCCGCCTTGGTTGACGGCGACGAGTTGGTCGTTGTGGAGCTTGAGGAAGGGGATAACGCCTTGGGACTCGCCGTTGGTGCCGCCGATGTAGGCGCCGGTGCCGCGCACGGCGGACCAGGAGCCGCCGAGGCCGCCGGCCCATTTGGAGAGCTGGGCGTTTTCGGCGATGCCGCGATACATGATGCCTTCAAGGCTGTCGTCCACGTAGTAGAGGTAGCAGGAGGAGAGCTGGCTGTGGAGGGTGCCGGAGTTGAAGAGGGTGGGCGTGGAGGAGCAGAAGCGGCGGCTCTTGTAGAGGCCGTAGAGGGCGACGGTGCGGTTTTCGCGGTCGGCTTTTTCGTCGAGGAAGAGGCCCATGGCGACGCGCATCCAGAAGAACTGGGGGGTCTCGAGGCGGCGCGCGGGTTTCTGGGTTTTGTCGATGATGAGGTAGCGGTCGTAGAGGGTCTGGACGCCGAGGAAGTCGAATTCGAGGTCGGCGGTGGGGTCGATCTGGGCGGCGAGCGCGTCGAGGTCGTATTCGGTGAGGCGGGGGGTGTAGCGCTTGATGGAGATGCCGTGGGCGATGGCTTTTTTGAAGGCATCGACGTGGAACTGTTTCAGCTTGGAGATGCCGTCGCGAACGATGTCCCAGCCGAGGACTTCTTCGTAGATGTAGGTGAGCTGGATGCGGCCGGCGAACTTGGCGAAGTCGGCGTCTTTCTCGATGAGGGTCTTCGAGTTGAGGATGATGGTCTGATCGAGGTCTTTTTGGGAGATCTGGTCGAAGATGGAGCGGGTGAGCTCGGCTTCGATCTGCTCGGCGTTGAGGCAGAGGTCGAGGCCGATGGAGGCGAACTCGATGCGGAGGCGGAGGTCTTCGCGGGTCCAGAGTTCGTTGGTGCCGTCGGCCTTCTTGATCATGAACATGGTGGGCTGCGCGGTGCTGCCGGAGGCGGAGGAGGCGCCGGCGAGGGGGTCGGAGACGTAGTCGGGGCCGCGGGCGGCGATGTCGGAGGCGCGGACTTCGTTGCGGGCGGCGCGGTAGAGGATGTAGGCCTCGGCGACTTTGAAGTGGCCGGACTTCATGAGCTCTTCCTGGACCATATCCTGGACTTCCTCGATGTGGACGAAGGCCTGCTTCGAGGCGAGGACGCGGGTGGTGACGGCCTCGGTGACGGAGGAGGCGGCGCGGGAGTCTTGCTGGAGGGAGAGGAAGGCCTTGCGGATGGCGAGTTCGACCTTCTGGGGGATGTAGGGGACGACTTGTTTGTTGCGGCGGATGACGCGGATGGCGGTCGCGGTGGCGGCGGGGCCGGAGAGTTTGCGGCCGCGGTTGAGGAGGAGGCTCTTGGCGACGTCGTAGGCCTTGGCCTCGACGAGGGTGCGCTCGATGAGCTGGTAGAGGTCGTTGAGGGAGAGGCGGAGGGGGGAGGTGCGCTGGGCCTCGGAGGCGAGGGCGGCGGCGACGGCTTTGACGATGCGGCCGACGAAGCCTTTGGACTCGGGGGTGAAGACGTTGCCCTGGTCGCCGCGGGCGAGGTGGACGTTGACGAGGGCGTGGCCGAGGGAGTCGGCGATCTCGGCGAGGTCGAAGCGGCTCTCGCCGTGGGGGGCGAGGATGGTGATCTCGGGGAGGAGGGGCGCGTCGGAGGGGATGCAGTCGGTCCAGGCGTAGGCGGGCTTCTGGTCGCGGGGGGTGTGGGTGGCTTTTTTAAGAGCGAGGTCGTGGCGGAGGACGGGATTCATTGGGAGTCGGGAGCTGGGAGCGTGATGCTGGGAGCCGAGGCGGAGGCCGAGGTGGTGGTGAGTGGTGCGCGGCGGGGACGGGCAGGAACAGTATGAGGGGCAAAAAGCGGCCCGGCTCGGTAAGCGAGCGGGGCCGCGTGGTGGTTCTGGGGACTGACGGGACGAAAGCGGACGGAAACAGAGGAAAAGATTCCGACGTGAACGGACCGGATGCAGGCGGGACGCCTGCGCTACCTTAGAGGTCGTCGTCGACGACGCCTTCGGTGAGGGCGGAGGCTTTTTGGTATTCGGTGACGCGACCTTCGAAGAAGTTTTGCTCCTTCTTGATGTCCATCATCTCGGCGAGCCAAGGCAGCGGGTTCTTGATGCCGGCGTTGAGGGGCTCGAGGCCGACGCCTTCGAGGCGGCGGTCGGCGATGTAGTCGATGTAGGTGACGAACTCGTCGACGGCGAGGCCGACGGCGTTCACGGGCAGGCAATCGCGGATGAACTCTTTTTCGAGGGTGACGGCCTCGCGCATGGTCTCGCGGAGCTCGTGCTTGAACTCGGGGGTCCAGATCTCGTGGTTCTCCTCGACGAGGTCCATGAACAGGTTGCGGAAGACCTCGATGTGGTTGCTCTCGTCGCGCAGGGTGTAGCGGAACATCTCGCCAATGCCGCGGAACTTGTTCTGGCGGTAGAGGGAGAGGATCATGCCGAAGAGGCCGTAGAACTGGGTGCCTTCCATGCACTGGCCGAAAACGAAGATGTTTTTCGCGAGGAGTTTTTTGTTCTCGGACTGGGTGAGGTCGATGTCGCGGCGGAGGTCGCGGGAGATCTTGGTCACAAACTGGTTTTTGCGCACGATGGTCGGGACGTCCTCGAACATGGCCTCGCACTCGTGCGGGTTGATGCCGAGGGAGCTGATCATGTAGAGGAGCGAGTCGGCGTGGATGTTTTCCTCGTGGGCGTGGCGACCGAGGACGAGCTTGAGCTCGGGGGCGGTGACGAGCTCGCGGACGACGTGCTGGATGTTGTCGCCGACGATGCCCTCGGCGGCGGAAAAGTAGCCGATGCCCATGCGGATGATCCAGCGCTCGGCGTCGGAGACGAGGGCGGCGTCGCGCCACTGCTCGATGTCCTTGCCCATGGGGATGTCCTCGGGCTCCCAGTGGTTGGCCTTCATCTTCCGGTAGAGTTCGTAGGCCCACTGATATTTCAGGGGGAGCAGGTTAAAGCACATGGTCTGGTGACCATTGATGACCTTTTTGCCCGCGAACGCGGCCTCGGCCTTTTCTTGGTCGAGGGTGAAAGTCTTGGAGCCGACGGTGAAGGTTTTTTGCATGTGGAGGGCGAAGGTAGAATATACGAAACGAAAAAGTGGAAGACGCAGGAGCCCGTTATGTGGGGCGACACCGACGAATATAAGGGAAGGGCAAATTTAAGCGAAGCGAAGGAGGAAGGGTAAAATTTGGACCTGACCAACAAAGGGAAACCGAAGGAAGAACCTAAGCCTAAGTCACGAGCAATCCCGAGTTACCGCAACTTACTGACAGATCATTCACCACTATGGGTAGTGGTAACGGGCCCATCGTGCCACTACGGATGGGAAAATACTCAGACAGCGTCAAATCGCTTTCTAAAAATAGCCAAAAAAAATTCGCAGGCGTTTTGGCACACTCTGACAAGCCCGCGTAGGGCAAGGAAATGGGCATGTTTTAAGTGCCTAAATTTCCCGATGAAATATCTTCATCCAGCTACAAAACTACCGGAATTTATCCAACCCCATGTGTTTTTGTTGCCAATAAAACGCAGAAAAACACGCAACCGAATCTGCCGCCACTGGACACAGACCCGCCATTTCGTTTCTCGCCGCCCTTCGTCACACCCTTGAAACACTATAACGCGATCCGCCGAGCGTTCGATCCGCGCCAACGCGCGCCCCCGTTTTAGTTTCGCAACACCACGACGCGGTCACCGGCCCGAACAGTCCAGGCGGCGGTCGGGCCGGGATTCAACATCAGTCGCCCCGCAAGCGGTTCCGTCGCGCCGTCCGGGTTGGCTCCGTCGTCTTCCAACGTCGAATCGACCTCGCCCAGGACCGGGAAATAGCCGAGCGCCACCTCGTGATGCAGCCGCGCGAGTGATTGCAGGCGCGTGAAATCAATTCGCTCCCCCGGCGCGACCCCGTAACGAGTCACATCGCGAAACGTGATCTCGGTCTCGCCCGAGTTGAACAACTGCTCGAACACCGCGTTCAACTCCCGCCGCAAAGCGACTTGGCCCAGCATGTGGCTGACCACCTGCGGCGAGAGCAGATATTCGCAGCGCTTAGCATCGATCAGGGCGACATTGAGCTCGTCCAATAATTCGAGCACCAGACGCGGTCGTTTGCACCCGGCCTTTATCCTCGCCTTCACGCCCGAACCCGCCGCCCCCGCCTTCGCGTCCGAACCCATCCCCGCGCCCATCGACGTCCCCGCGTCCTCACCCGCGTCTGTTCCAGCCCCCGCGTCCTTACCTGCGTCCGCCGCACCGGGGGCGTCGGGTGCCCCCCAGAGTTCCTGCAAAATAGCATACTCCACCAGCGTGCGCGCATCCGCCTCTTCGTCGGTCGCGGCGAGATCGGAAGCGAGACACAACACCACGTCGAAGGCCGCCGGATCCAGCGCCGCCAGCTGATTTGGCACCGTGCAATCCGTCTCCACCTGCCGCAACCGCACGCGTTGGCTTCGTCCGCCGTAAACCAGAAACTGGCGTTCGCGCTCGGCCAGCACGCAACGGCTGGCGATCGTGACCTCAAAACCTTGGTTGGAATACGACTCCAGCTCCTGCACGAACGCCGGTATCCGGCGCGACCACCCCAAAACCAACAGCCGCAGATCATCGCGACGCGCCGCCTCCAGCCGTTTTTGCGGAGCCGGCCAAGCCTCCCCCGCCCCATGCCGCCCGGCCCCGCCCGCGTCCGGACCGCCCGCCTCCCATGACCGGGCAACGTAAACCACCCGGTCCGTCGGCCTAAACACATAGTCCGTCGGCGGATTCAGCACCGAACGCACCCCGCTCCCGTCCAGTTGCGACACCCCGATAAACAACGCGTCGGGCCTCGCCTCCGCCACCCGCCAAAAAGCCCGCCCCGCCAGATCCGTCTCGCAGCCGCGCGCGAACAACTCGTTGCCCAAACCGTGGGTCAACAACTCGCGATACACCTGGCCGATCTGCGGGTGACGCACCATTTGCGCGAGCATCCGGCTCACGACCTCGTCCCCCGCCACCACTTCGATCGGCCCCCGATAATTGTTCAACGCGATCGGTATCTTTCGTGCATCAAAAAGCTCCGCCACCAACAAGGGCGGCGCCACCGCCATATCCGCCAGCCCGAGGCTCTGCGAAATCGAAAAAATGGTCTTCAACGTCGAGTTGTCCGAACGACTCGCCCCTTCCGCCGACCGATGGTTTTCGGCGGGCAACACGATCGCTCCCGCCCGCAGATAATCCACCCTCATCAGGTGGTCGAGGCGCAGCGGCGAGCCCGAGCGCAAAATGATCCGGCCGGTCCCGCACGACGCACCGAGCTGCGTCATGAAATCGGCCGTCTGCGCGGGCGACACCGCTTCCCAAAGCAGCACCAGCTTCAATCGCTTCGCCCCCATGCCCGCGAGAAAGCGGCGCAGGCGTTGCTCCGATTCCAGCATGTTGCGCACCAGCCCCGGCAACCGCGAAGACCAGCCCAGAACGATCACGTGATGCCTCGCGCTGATCGGCGTCAGCCCCATCTCCAGCTTGCGAATCCACTCGTTCAAACCCTGCGTGAGCACCGCCACCAGCACGCCGAGGAAAAGCACCGTCCCCGCGATCGTCACCGCGGTCGAGACGATGCGCAGCCCCGTGCCCTCGTCGTCCCCGAGATACCCCGAGTCGGTCAGCCGCAAAAACGCCCACCACACCGCCTCCGCCGGGTTGCGAAACGACTGGTCCGTGCCGCGCGCCACCACATACCCCACCACCCCCATGAACAACGCCACCGCCGCCATGAACAACGCCCCCACCGCCAGCCGCGCAAACGTCCCGCTCAACAACAGTCGCTCAATAACGAACTGAACGCGGTTGCGAAACGGATTGATCACCATCCGGGGCAACTCGAAGGGATTGAAACCACGAACACTCGACGGGCGTTTTTGAGGCACGCCTCGCAGCGTCTCCGCCGCCCCGCCCATGGCAACGGCGTTTCACCACCACCCGTCATTCTCGCGTCGAAGCCCCCGCCAAAACGCGGGCTCGCAATCGCGTGCGCCCGGCCGCTTGGCTCCGGCATGCGCCCACGCTCCCTCGCCCACCGCGCGCCCCTCGCGGGCCTCGTCGTCGCGTGGGCCCTCGGCGCCGTCGCCTCGCACACCGGCCTCCTGCCCCACCACACCGGCGCGCTCCCCGCCGCCCTCGCCGTCGCCGGCCTCGCCCTCGCCTGGTTCGTCGGACGCGCCACCGGCCCCGCCGCGCGACGCCTCGCCCTCTTCGCCGGCCTCGCCCTCGCCGTCGCCTCGGCCGGCGCCCTCCGCACCGGCCAGGAACGCGCCCGCCTCCACGAGTGGGACGCCCTCCGACTCCCGCCCCGCGAAGCCCGCCTCACCCTGCGCGTCGAGCGCCTCTTCGCCGCCCCGGGCGAACAACCCGCCGCCGCCGGCGGCTTCGCGCGCATCGTCTCCGCCGAACCCCACCTGCGCGACCTCGCCGGCCAGCGTATCCAGTTTTTCACGACATGGCCGGAGGGCGCGCCCCCTCCGCTCCGAGGCACGGAGTTCACCGCCCTCGGCCTCCTGCGCCCCGTCCCCGCCCGCCCGGGCATCGGCCCCGACGGCGACGACTTCGACAAATTCATCGCCGACTCCGGGGCCAATTTCACCTTCTCCCGCTCCCGGGTCGAAGGCCCCCCGAAAGACGCCGGCCCCTGGTCCCGCTTCTGCGCCGCCGCAGGCCTGCGCCTCGAGGCCATCCTCCGCACCGGCCTCGCCGACCAACCCGCCCTCGCCGACCTCTACGTCGCCATGATGCTCGGCAAAAAACAGGAACTCGGCGACGAGCGCAAAGACTGGTTCATGCGCAGCGGCACCATGCACCTCTTCGCCATCTCCGGGCTGCACATCGCCGGCATCGCCGTCGCCCTCAACACCCTCCTCGCCCTCGTCCGCATCCCTCCCCTCGCCCGCTTTGCGATCGGCACCGCCCTGCTCTGGATCTTCGTGCACACCACCGGCGGCGCCCCCTCCGCCGTCCGCGCCTTCTGGATGGTCACCTGCCTCCTCGCCGCTCATCGCCTCCGCCTGCCGGGCAACAGCCTCGCCGCCCTCGCCGCCTCCGCGCTCGTTGTCCTCGTCCTCGACCCGCATCAACTCTTCGGCGCCGGTTTCCAGATGAGCTACGGCATCGTCGGCGCCCTTCTGCTCTACGGCGTCCCCTTGTCCGAAAAATGGACCGCCGCCTGGCAACCCGGCCCCGGTCTCCCCGCGGGCACTCGCCCCGCCTGGAGGGAATGGCTGGAAACCACCCCGCCTCTCATCGTCATCAGCGTGCTCGCCCTCGGCCTCGCCGCCACCCTCGTCAGCCTGCCCGCCACCGTCACGTTCTTCGGCCTCATGACGCCCGGCGGTTTTTTCGTTAACCTCCTGCTCGTCCCGACCGCCGGCCTCGTGCTCTTCGCCGGCGTCGGCTCCATGGTCGGCGGCCTGCTCGGCCTCGCCCCCGTCGCCAGCCTCTGCAACCATGCCGCCATCGTCGTCCTCGCCGCCATGGAGGGCCTGGTCCGGCTGTCGCTCGAGGTGCCGGGCAACTCCTGGCCCGCCACCTTCGCCGCGCCCTGGATCGGCCCAGCCGCCATGGCCGGCCTGCTCGCCCTCCTCGCCGTCGGCTACACCCGCGGCTGGCGCCCCCGCGAAGGCGGCTACTGGTTGCCCTGGGTCGCCCTCGGGCTCGTGCTTGTGCTCGGCCTGCGCGTCGTTTGAGTGCCCCCCATGAAAAGCGCCTACGAACTCGCGATGGAACGTCTCGACAAATCGAGCCCCAAAGAAAAACCCCTCGGCGCCGCCCAAAAAGCCCGGCTCGCCGAACTCGACACCCTCTACAAAGGCAAATGGGCCGAGCGCGAAGTCTTCCTCAAAGAACAACTCGAAAAAGCCCTCGTCGGCGGCGAACTCGACCAAGCCGAGGAGATCCGCGTCCAACTCGCCCGCGAAAAAGTCCGCCTCGACGAGGAGCGCGAAGAGGAAAAAGACCGCGTGCGCCGCGAGCCCCGCTAGTGTTGTCTCGCACAAATAAGCATGCAGATAAACAAGACGCCTGAGGAGAACGGACATTCCTGTCCGTTGGCTCGTAGGTTCTCCCGACCCCTCGCGTCCATGTCAGACCTATCGCCACGCTCGAAACACGGTCAAAAAAGAGGACCACAGATCACACAGATACGCACAGATACCGGAACCGCCCGATCCCTCCGATACTGCATTTATCCGCGCCCATCTGCGTAATCCGCGGTTAAAAAGTCCGTTCTCTGTCCCTTTTCCCCAATCCCTACCGCCCATTCGCATCCTTTCGCTATCCAAAATAACCACACCCCAAGCCCCGGAATTTTTTAACCGCGAAAAAAACCGAAGTTTCGCGAAGTTCCTATCCGCCGTCCGCCCCCTCTCCGTCCTTCGCGTCCCTTCCTGCCTTTCTCCGCGGTTAAAAATCTCTGCCTCCGATCCCCTGCCTTGATCTGTGCGAATCTGTGTTATCCGTGGTCAAAAAATCACCGCAAATTTCGCAGAGAGCGCAGATAACACCAGCCGATCCCGGACGACACGGAGGTCGTCCCTCCGGCAAAGGCTCCTGTCCCTCCTCCGTGTTCTCCGTGCCCTCCGTGGTTAAACAATTCCGTCTCCGCCCGCGCCTACGCCTCCACCAGATCCTTCTCCACCCGGAGATTCCCGATGATGAACTCCTGCCGCTGCGGCGTGTTCTTGCCCATGTAGAACTGCAGCAGCTCCGCGCTGTTGTGCAGATGCTCCAGCGTCACCTTCTCCGCCTTCATGTTCTCGCCTATAAAATCCTTGAACTCCCCCGGACTCACCTCGCCGAGACCCTTGAAGCGCGTGATCTCCGCGTTCTGACCCAGCTTGTGCAACGCCGACTGCTTCTCCGCCTCGGAGTAGCAATAACGCGTCTCCTTCTTGTTGCGCACGCGAAACAGCGGCGTCTCCAACACGAACAAATGCCCCTGCGTGATCAGCTCCGGGAAAAACTGCAGGAAAAACGAGATCAACAGCAGCCGGATGTGCATGCCGTCCACGTCCGCGTCCGTCGCGATGATCACCTTGTTGTAGCGCAGCCCGTCCATGCCCTCCTCGATGTTCAACGCGCTCTGCAACAGGTGAAACTCCTCGTTCTCGTAGATCACCTTCTTCGTCAGCCCGAAGGTGTTCAGCGGCTTCCCCTTCAACGCGAACACCGCCTGGGTGTGAACGTCGCGGCACGCCGTCAACGAGCCCGCCGCCGAGTCGCCCTCCACGATGAAGAGCGAACTCTCCTCCGCGCGCTTGTCCTTCGTGCCCAGATGCGCCCGGCAGTCGCGCAGCTTTTTGTTGTGCAGGGAGGCCTTCTTCGCCCGCTCGCGCGCCAGGTTGCGGATGCCCGCCAGCTCCTTCCGCTCGCGCTCGCTCTCCTCGATCTTGCGCTTCAGCTCGTTCGCCGTCTCCGGATTGCGGTGCAGGAAATTGTCGAGCTGCTGTCCCAGAAAACTGGATACAAAGTTGCGCACGCTCGGCCCGCCCGGACCCACGTCCGCGCTGCCCAGCTTCGTCTTCGTCTGCGACTCGAACACCGGCTCCTGCACCCGGATCGACACCGCCGCCACGATCGACTGGCGGATGTCCGCCGCGTCGAAATCCTTTTTGAAAAACGTGCGCAGCGTCGCCACCAGCGCCTCGCGAAACGCCGCCAGGTGCGTGCCGCCCATCGTCGTGTGCTGACCGTTCACGAACGAGTAATACTCCTCGCCGTAATGACCCGCGTGCGTGATCGCCACCTCGATGTCCTCGCCCTCCAGATGGATCAGCGGATACAGCGGCTCGCCCGTGAGCTTCTTGTTCAACAAATCGCGCAGACCATGCTCCGACTTGTAGGCCTTGCCGTTGAAAACCAAGGTCAGCCCGCGGTTCAGGTAGGCGTAGTTCCAGAGCATCTCCTCGATGAACTCGGTGCGAAACTTGAACTCCGCGCCGAAGAGCGCCGTGTCCGGCGTGAACTCCACCAGCGTGCCGTTGCGCGCGCCCGCCTCCGCCGCGACGACCTTCGTCTCCTTCACCAGCTTGCCCGCCGCGAACTCCACGATCTTCGTCTGCCCCTCGCGGATCGCCTGTGCCTTGTAGTGCGAGGCCAGCGCGTTCACCGCCTTCTGGCCCACGCCGTTCAGACCGACGGATTTTTGAAAGGTCTCCGAGTCGTATTTCGCGCCCGTGTTGATGATCGACACGCAGTCCACCAGCTTGCCCAGCGGGATGCCGCGCCCGTAGTC
>DAIPIP010000287.1:0-2295 GCA_036770725.1 Opitutaceae bacterium | reverse complement strand
TGCTCGCTCGCTCCGAGGAACAGGCCGGGGATGGTCATGAGAAGGTTGTCGGTCACTTGCTGTCTCCTTTGCGTTGGTCAAGTTCTTGCTGGTAGCGATTGATCCAAATCAGTTCGGACCCGATATCCTCGCCCACCCAATCGGGGCGGACGCCTTTGCCGTACTCGACCTCAATGGCCGCGATCCAGCGCTCTTTTGCGGCGATCCTTTCGCGGAGCTGCTTGTCCGTGAGAGCGCTGATGAACTCGGAGGTCATTCCACCGCCCCCCGTGCATCCGTGGGGATGAGCCAAAGCGGCGGGGACAGGCGCAGGATGTCGGCCTTCTCCGCTCGTGCCATTGACGCTCGTGCCGTCACCGCCCACGCCTCCGCCGCCGACGCCCACGCAGCCGCCCTCACCGCCCCCACCGCCTGCGCCGCCGCTTCCGCCGCAGACGCCGCCGCCACCGCCGCCGCCTTCGCCGCCATCAGCACCGCCGCCGCCCTCGCCGCCTTCGCCGCCCTCGCCGCCGCCCGCAGATCGACCGTATCGTCGCCGGCAAGCCACCGATCCAGCTCCGCAATGCAGTAGTGAACCCGGGCATCCGTCGTGTGCGCGCTTGCCCGCTTGACCGCGGGCATGACCAGCGACACGCGCTGCCGGGGATCGCGGATCGCCCGAAGGCACCAGTGCGCGTCCTGGAGTCCGTTGGCGATCAGCACATCGCCGAGGCCGATCACGCGCCCCAAGTCCGGCTTGCGCTTGGGCTCCCCAAGGGCGCTCAGGAGCCTCGCCCAGCCACGAGGGCACGGCTCGTGCTCACGGATGTCGGCAAGTGTCAGTGTGATGGTCATCACTTGTTCATCTCCTTCTTGACGAACCGATTTGCCA
Organism: Opitutaceae bacterium; assembly: GCA_036770725.1. Classification (GTDB taxonomy): domain Bacteria; phylum Verrucomicrobiota; class Verrucomicrobiia; order Opitutales; family Opitutaceae; genus IMCC26134_A. Next base: position 1,424 of record DAIPIP010000287.1, on the reverse strand, counting down.
GCGCGTGATGTTCCTCTCTTTCAAAAGGCCCAAGGGACAAGCGGCGCTCCATCGTTCTCACCCGCTTCACCAGATCCTCACTCATGCCCGCGCCTCCCCTACCGGCGCTTCGGAGATGAGGCGCAGTAGATCGGCGCGCTGAAGCTGGATTTCCGCCGCCCTCGCCTCCTCCACCGCCGCCCTCGCCTCCTCCGCCGCCGTCATCACCGCCATCGCCGCCTCGTCCGCCGCCACCGACGCCGCCAGCGCCACCGCCGCTGCCTCCGCCGCCGCCTCCTCCGCTGCCTCCTCCGCTGCCGCCGCATCCGCCGCAGCCCTCGCCGCCCGCGCCGCAGCCCTCGCCGCCCGCGCCGCAGCCCTCGCCGCCCGCGGCGCAGCCCACGCCGCCTCCGCCACCGCCGCCTCCGGCCACTCCTCCCCTCGGGCGAGCAGGTCCATACCGGAGATCACAGCGTCGGTGCGCCTGTCCGAAGGCTGCCGTCGCAGCGCCGATCCAAGAAGGCGCCAATGCACGCGCGTGAGGTTTTTCCCGTCGCGCCTGACAGCCTCTCCAACCTCTCGGAAAAAGACCGGGCGATCTGCTTGGGGCAGTGCCTCAAAGACCTGCTCGCAGAGCCGCACCAAGGGAAGTGGTAGGCCGTACAGATCCCCCAGCAGCGAAGCGCTATTGGAATGCGCGAGACACCCGATAAAGCATCCGGTGCGCGTCCCCTCGTCCCAGTAGGGCCCGCCGCGCACAGCGTCGGCCGCGATGTGCGTCTCGATCTCCGCGCGCATCTTGGCAATGTTGATCGTCAACATTTGTTCATCTCCTTCTCGACGAACTGCTTTGCCAGCGCGTGATGTTCCTCTCTTCCAAGAGGCTCGAGGGACAAGCGGCGCTCCATCGTTCTCTCCTGATCCACCAAATCATCGCTCATGGCTGCACCACGGGCGCCTCGGTGATGAAGCGCAGGAGGTCGGCGCGCTGTTGCTGGATTTCCGTCGCCCTCGCCGCCGCCCGTGCCCACGCATCCGCCTCGGCCTCGGCCGAGGCCGAGGCCCTCACCGCCGCCCTGGCCACCGCCCCCGCCTCCTCTATCCTGAGGAACCGCATCTCCGCCCACAACTCTGCCCACGCCGCCAGCCATCCCCCCCCCCGCGCGCGCAGGTTCATACCTGCGATCACAGCGTCGGCGTGCCTGTCCGAAGGTCGCCGCCGCAAGAGCGACCCGAGAAAGCGCCAATGGACGCTCGTGAGGTCTTTCCCGTCGCGCCTGACAGCCTGCCCGACCTCGCGGAAGAAGACCGGGCGGCTTGCTTGGGGCAGGGCCTCAAAGACCTGCTCGCAGAGCCGCACCAAGGGAAGTGGCAGGCCGTACATCTCGCCCAGCAGCGAAGCGTTGCTCGAATGCGCGAGGCACCCAACGAAGCACCCGGTGCGC
>DAIPIP010000106.1:0-10340 GCA_036770725.1 Opitutaceae bacterium | reverse complement strand
AGCCACGGGTTTCTCGCCCTTGACTGTCGCTATCATTGATAGCACATTGCCGCCATGTCCCAACTTCTCGTCCGCGACATCGAGCCCGCCGTGGTAGCCCGTCTGCGACGCAGCGCGGCGGCGCAGGGCGTCTCCATGGAGGAAGCTCATCGCCGCCTCTTGCGCGCCGCCTTGCTCGGGAACCAGCCCGATCCGCAGGAAAACTTTCTCGCCTACCTGCGCGCTATCCCGCCCGGCAAGATCATCGACTTTCCCCGCGCCTCCGATCTGCCCCGCACGGTCGAACTCTGAATCATGGGCTACCTGCTCGATACCTGTGTTCTCTCCGAACTGCGCAAGCCTCGCGCCAATCCCAAAGTAGTCGCTTGGATAGCGGGCCTTTGTCCCGACGAAACATTCTTAAGTGTGCTCACCGTGAGCGAAATCCGCCGGGGCATCGAACTGCACCGCGCCAAAGACGTCCAGGCTGCCGGCGCACTTGAGCGCTGGCTGCGCGGCTTGGAAACTCACTACGCCGACCGCATCCTGCCCGTCACCGCCGAGATCGCCGACCGCTGGGGCCGCCTGGTTCCCAACCAAACGCTCCCCGTCTCGGACGGCCTCATCGCCGCCACCGCGCTGGTGCATCAACTCACCGTAGTTACTCGCAATCTCGCCGACTTCGAACGATCCGGAATCAACCTGCTCGATCCCTTCGCCTGAACAGCATGGGGCAAGCGACACCTCACCGCGCCGCCATGCCGCTCTCGTAACGCTCCACCCACGCGCGGTGCCACACGCCGTAGTCCCCCGCCTCGATGTGCGCCCGCGCCTGCGCCATGAGATCCAGATAAAACGCCAGATTATGGATCGTCAGCAGCGTGCACCCGAGAATCTCCCCCGCCACCATCAAATGCCGCAGATACGCCCGCGAAAAATTTGTCGCGTAGTTGCTCACCTCGCCATGAATCGGAGCGGGGTCGGCGCGGAAGCGCTCGTTCTTCAGGTTAAGCGGACCGTCGGGCGTGAATACGAGGCCGTTGCGCGCCACCCGGCTCGGCAGCACGCAGTCGAACATGTCCACGCCCAGCGCGACCATTTTCAACAACTGCGGTGGCGTGCCGAGGCCCATGGTGTAGCGAGGCTTGTCCACTGGCATGAAGGGCGTCGTCGCGCCCACTTGCTTCAACATCTCCGGCTCGGGCTCGCCCACGCTCACGCCGCCCACCGCGTAACCGGGAAAATCCAGCTCCGCCAACTGCTCCGCCGCCTCGCGCCGCAGATCGTCGTAGGTCGAACCCTGCACGATGGCGAAGACATGATGCCCCGCGGCAAGGAAACCGTTGTCCGTGGCGATCTCCTTGCAGCGCTTCGCCCAGCGCAACGAACGCGCGCAGGCCTCCGCCGTCGCGTCGCGCTCGCAGGGCCAGGGCGGACACTCGTCGATCACCATCGCGATGTCGCTGCCGAGATTTTTCTGGATCGTCATCACCTCCTTCGGCCCGAGGAAAAGTTTCTTCCCGTCGAGATGACTCTGAAACTCCACGCCGTCGTCGTGCATCTTGCGCAGCTTCGCCAACGAGAAGACCTGGAACCCGCCGCTGTCGGTCAGGATGGGCCCGTCCCAGCCCATGAATTTGTGCAACCCGCCAAGCTCGGCGACCAGCTCGCTCGTGGGGCGCAGGTTGAGATGGTAGGTGTTGCCCAGGATGATCTGCGCGCCGAATTCGCGTAGTTGCACGGGCGATACGCCCTTCACCGTGCCTTGCGTGCCCACCGGCATGAAGATGGGCGTCTCGATCACGCCATGGCGCGTGCGCAGCCGGCCGCGGCGGGCCGCCGTGGCGGTATCGGTTTTGAGCAGGTCAAAGTGCGGAACGGGCATCCGGCCACCATTTCGCGTTCGGGCTCCGCCGTCCAAGACGTAAATCGCACGATTTTATCCCGCCCCAGCGCCGCGCTTGCCCCCGCGACCCGCGTCACCTCAGTGTAACCGGTTCAAACCCTTCGCCCGTGCTCCTCGTCATCGACAACTACGATTCGTTCACCTTCAACCTCGTCCAATACTTCGGTCAACTGGGCGTGGAACAACGCGTCTTCCGCAACGACGAGATCACGCCCGCCGAGGCCCTCGCGCTCAACCCGGACCGCGTGCTCATTTCCCCCGGCCCCTGCTCGCCCGCCGAGGCCGGAGTCTCGCTCGACATGATCGGCGCCTTCGCCGGCAAAAAACCCATCCTCGGCGTCTGCCTCGGCCACCAGTCCATCGGCCACTATTTCGGAGGCCGCGTCGTGCGCGCCGACCGCCTCATGCACGGCAAGACCTCCCCCATTCTCCACCAAAACACCGACGTGTTCGAAGGCCTCCCGCAGGGCTTCGCCGCCACCCGCTACCACTCCCTGCTCGTCGAGCGCGCCACCCTGCCCACCTGCCTCGCCATCACCGCCGAGACCGCCGAAGGCGAGATAATGGGCCTGCGCCACAAGGAACTCCCGATCTGGGGCGTGCAGTTCCACCCCGAGAGCATCGCCACCGAAGGCGGCATGCGCATCCTCGAAAACTTCCTCAAGCTCGACCACGCCTGAGCCGTCCGCCCGCCCCTTTCCAACCATGCGTTGCCCCAAATGCACTTCCATCGAGGACAAAGTCATCGACTCCCGCATCAGCCGCGAGGGTAACACCATTCGCCGCCGCCGCGAATGCCTCGAATGCGGCCACCGCTTCACCACCACCGAGACCCTCGTGCGCGAGGGCATAGTCGTCCTCAAACACGACGGACGCCGTGAAGAATTTGATCGCGAAAAACTCACCCGCTCCGTTCGCGCCGCCTGCCACAAACGCCCCATCGACGCCGAGCGCCTCAGCATGCTGGTGGACGACGTCATGGACATCCTCGAAGCCCGCCACGACACCGAGATTCCCAGCGAGGCCATCGGCGAAGGCGTGATGGAACAGCTTCGCAAAATCGACCACGTCGCCTACGTGCGCTTCGCCAGCGTGTATAAGGAATTCCGCGACGTCGCCGAGTTTGTCGCCGAAATCAAAGACCTCGGCCACAAACCCGAGAACCCCGCCTGAGTCGCCCGATGTCAGTTCCCCCCGCCCGCGACGACCTCCGCCGCCTGCATTTCATCAACGCGCTCTTCGCCCGCGTCACCGGCGACGACCTCTACCTCGCCCGCCAGATTCAGGAGGCCATAGCCTTCAGCCTCGCCGAACTCGAGGAGCAAACCCGCGCCCGCCCCGAATCCGCCGCGCTCTACGACGCCGCCTTCACCGCCGCCGCCGCCCGCCTGCTCGAATCATTTTTCGCCGGCCAGACCGGCCACGGTTTTTTCCACTGGGACGCTCTCAGCACGCTCACCTCGGCCACGCCCCTCTTCGCCCGCGCCGAACTCATGACCGGCCTCAAGCGCCTCGCGCCCTACGCCGAGTCCACGGTGCTCGTGACCAACCTTCGCGCCGCCCTGCTTCCCCCCGAACAACGCGAGACCGCCCGCCGCCGCCGCGAATACGAAGACGCCCTCGCCTACGTGCGCGACCTCGCCGCCGCCCGCACACGCCCCGACGCCGACCTACGCCTGCTCTTTCTCTGATCAACGTCCTCTTCATTTCCGACTCCACGCTACTTGCCCCCCGCTCCAAGCTACCAGCCATGCCCACCCTCTTTGAACGCATCATCGCCCGCGAAATCCCCGCCCGCATCGAGCACGAAGACGAACACTGCATCGTCATCCACGACATCGAGCCGCAGGCCCCCGTCCACCTGCTCATCATTCCCAAAGTCGTGATCCCCCGCGTCGGCGAAGCCACCCCCGACCAGCAAGCCATGCTCGGCCGCCTCCTCCTCGCCGCCGGCGTAGTGGCCAAAAAATTACAACTCGCCCGCGGCTTCCGCCTCGTCGTCAACCAAGGCTCCGACGCTTGCGAAACCGTGCCCCACCTGCACGTTCACCTCCTCGCCGGCCGCCAGCTCACCTGGCCCCCTGGTTAAAAGCAGCGCAGGCGTCCCGCCTGCTCCAAATAAACGGAACACCCCGACACCTCGCGCCAGGTTGCGACAAAGCAAAAATTAGCCAGTTTACATAGTGTTTGTCGTAATGGAATCTACGCTTCCCTTACCTCGCCTCGCCCGCACGACACGAAAATTCATGCTGTGTCTCGCCGCGTCGGCGAACCTCGCGCTAGCCCAGACCGCACACCTAGAAATCACTGGCTATAACCGTCTCAAAAACGAGGTGGGTGGCGTTGCTAGCGTAAGCGATCTGATCGCGGGCCAAGTCGAGGCCGTCATCACCACGGAAGCCAACGACTTCGCTCCCGATGCGACCAACCCGCAGTTCGCCGGAAAAACCTTCACGCTCAACCCGACCGACGGAACCCCGAGCGGTCACGCCACCGGCGTCGGCGTCCGCTACTACGGACTGGTTTCAAGTTTCTCGCCCGAGATCGGGTCGATTCACTCATGGAGCGCCAATACATGGCTCGGCTCAGGAGGCTTGCGCAGTGGCACCGGAGATTTGCCGATTTCGGATTCATCCTCGGCCCTTAACCACAGCTGGATTGGTTCATTCGGGACTAACCCAGCGGACATCACCGCCGCCGAAGACGTGTATCGACGTTTGGACTACGTCGTTCAACAGAATCAGACCTTTGTGGCCGCCGGCATGAACAACGGATACTCAACCATCCTCCCCCAACTGCTCGGCCAAGGCTACAACTTGGTCACCGTTGGTCGCAGTGACGGTCAACATTCCGCCGGCTTTACCACGCTTGCAGGTAACGGTCGCATAAAACCCGACATCGTAGCCCCGGCCGGAACCACCAGCGATGCCACCCCCATTATCGCCTCCGCCGGACTTTTCCTCCGGGCCACCGCCGAAGCCGACGCCAACCTCGCACTCGCCGCCGATCCCCGCGCTCTCAAAGCCCTGCTCCTCGCCACCGCCTCCAAATACAAATTTCCCGAGTGGACCCAAACCTCCACGCGCCCCCTCGACCTCCGCTACGGCGCCGGCGAGCTCAACGTTTACAACGCCCATCGCACACTTACCTCCGGCCAGCGCGCATTCTCGGCCTCCACGACGCATCCCGCACGTGGCTGGGATCTACACACCACTACCAATAACTCCCCTGGCCGCACATACTTCTTCGAAATCCCCACCAACAATACCGCATCGCGATTTAGCGCGACCCTAGCCTGGCACCGCCAAATCACATACAACTCTTTTCTAGGCACTTACTCGGCGATCAACCGTAATCTCACCCTCCGCCTCCACTCCGCCTCCAACTTCAATGTCGGCGCACAAATCGCCGAGAGCGCCAGCCCCGTCGACAACGTCGAACACCTCTACCTACCCAACCTCGCCCCCGGCCGCTACATCCTGATCGTCACCACGCCCACCAACAATATCCCCTACTCCCTCGCCTGGTTCACCGCCCCCACCGTCGCCCTCGTCACCAACGCCCCCGCCAACGTCCTTCGCTCCGACTCCACGCCGCTGACCTTCACCTTCACCCGCGCCGGCGGCGACCTCTCCCTCCCCCTCACCGTCCCGCTCTCCCTGTCCGGCAACGCCGTATCCGGAATCCACTACACTCCTGCCATACCCGCCTCCCTCACCTTCGCACCCAACGTCACCACCGCCGAGTTCACGATCAACCCCGTCCCCGCCGCCGATCCCGACGCCCCCTCCACCACGCTCTCCACCACGCTCGCCGCCGACTTCGCCTCCGCCCCCGATCCCTCCGCCAACACCCACAAGCTCGCCTTCCACGCCCGCCCCTACTCCGCCTGGCGCTTCGCCCGATTCTCCACCGCCCAACTCGCCGACCCGCTCGTCTCCGGCGACACCGCCGACCCCGACGGCGACGGCATCGTCAACCTCCTCGAATACGCCTTCGGCCTGGAGCCCCTCTCCGCCGACTCCCCCGCCACCGCCGCCGAACGCCTCCCCGCCGTCACCCTCGACGCCCAAAACCACCTCAACCTTTCCTACTTCCACGCCGCCGACCGCCCCGACCTCGCCTACCTCGCCGAGTGGAGCGCCGACCTCGTCGCCCCCTGGCAAAGCGGCGCGACCTTCACCGAGGAAATCTCCCGCGAACCGCTCGCCGGCGGCGAACGCGTCACCGTCCGCGCCCTTTCGCCCGTCGATTCCAACACCTCCCCGCGCCACTTTCTCCGCCTCAGCGTCACCCGGCAATAGTTCACCGCGCCTCAAAGCGCCCGTCCGACCGCTTCGCCACCACGCGCTTGATCTCCAGCATCATTAACGCCGCCGAGATCTGCGCCGCGCCCAAACCCGTCGCCCCCGACAACTCGTCCAGCCCCAAAATAGCGCCCCCGGAAAACACATCCAACACCCGCGTCTCGTCCGCGCTCAAACCCGCCGCCAACACCGCCCGCTCCCCCGCCTTCGCCGCCGTCGCCCGCTCCCCGTCCTCTGAAATCGGAGCCACCCCCGCCGGACCAAATCCCTCCAGATAATTCAGCTCGCTTAAAAGGTCGTCCACGCTCGTCAGCAATGTCGCCCCGTCGCGAATCAACTGGTGACACCCCGCGCTGCTCGGCTGGTCGATCCGCCCCGGCACCGCGAACACCAGCCGCCCCTGCTCGCCCGCGAATTTCGCCGTGATCATCGAGCCCCCGCTCACGTCGCTCTCCACCACGATGATCGCCCGGCTCATGCCCGCCACGATCCGGTTGCGCATCGCGAAAGACTGCTTGTCCGCCCGCCGCCCAAACGGAAACTCCGTCAAAATCGCCCCGCCGCCATCCTCGATTTTCCGATACAGCCCCAGGTTTTCCGGCGGATAAACGATGTCGATCCCCGTGCCCAACACCGCCGCCGTGCGCCCGCCCGCCTCCAGCGCCCCCTCGTGCGCGAACGTGTCGATCCCTCGCGCCAACCCGCTTACCACGCAAAACCCCAGCTTCGCCAGATCGTGCCCCAGCTTCTTCGCCGTCGCCTGCCCGTAAAGCGTCGTCCGCCGCGACCCCACGATCGCCATGCACGGCGCGTCCAGCGTGTATTCACCCCGCCGATACAACCCCAACGGCGCGTCCGCCAATTCCTTCAACAAGCCGGGATACCCCGCGTCCCGTCGGCTCACAAACACAGCCCCCGCCTGCGCCAACCGCGCCTCCTCCTTTTCCAAATCCACCAACGCCTGCCACCCGCGCAGATTCGCGCTGATTTTCGGCCCCACCCCGCGCACCGACTCCAGCTCCCGCTGCGGCGCTTCGAGCAGTCTCCTCGGATCGTCCCCAAACGCCTCCAATAACCGATTCGTCGTGATCGGCCCGATGTCGGGCAATGCGTTCAAAACCAGAAACGCCTGATTCTCCGTGAGTCCGCTCGTCATGCCGCACATTTGCGCAGCGCCGACCCCAGAAAGTCCAGCAACTCCGTCGTCCGCACCGCCTGTGCCCCGCGCGACTTCGCCAGCAAGTCCGCCGCCATCCCATGCCACACCACGCCCCGCGCCGCCGCCAGCAACACGTCCTCCGGCCCTTGCGCCAGCAAGCCGCCGATCAACCCCGCGAGTAAATCCCCGCTCCCCCCGCGCGCCAGCACCGGCCCGCCAAAGAAACTATTATACGCCACGCCGCCCGCCGTCGCGCCACCGCCAGTCTCGATGCGCGTGATCGGCCCCTTCCGCACCGTCACCGCCCCCGCCGAAATCGCATCCGCGATGCGCGCAAACTCCCCCGCATGCGGCGTCAACACCCGCGCCGCCGCCCCCGCCGCCACGATCTCCGACTGCAACGCATCCGCGTCGATCACCAGCGGCCTCGGCGAGGCCTTCGCGATTTCCCCCGCCAGCGCCAGCGTCTCCCGCTCGCGCCCCAGCCCCGGCCCCATCAACACCGCCGTCGCCCGCCCAAACGCCTCCCGCACCAGCCCAAATCCTTCCAGCGCCAGTCCGCTCTCCGGCGTTTCCGGCAAGCCCAGCCAGATCGCCTCCGGCAAGCGCGCCGCGAAGGCAGGCACCAGCGACTCCGGCACCGCCGCCGTCACCAGCCCCGCCCCCGCGCGCAACGCCGCCTCCGTCGCCATCAACGCCGCGCCCGGATACCGCCGCGACCCCGCCACGATTAACAAATGCCCGAACGTCCGCTTGTCGCTCCGCGCCGCCCTCCACCCGCCCAACCCCGCCAACACCCCCTCGCCCAACCCAAGCAAAGTGTAACCAAATTGGTTACACTTTTCCATCCCGCCACCCGCTCCCTTGCCCCAAAAACCCAGATCCAAAAACCGAACCCGCCCCGCGTTCGCCAACTCCAGCAGCGGCGTCTTCACGATCCCGGTCGCATACGAAAAATCCGCGCGAAAGGCCGCCGCCTCGCCCAGCCCGCTCGGCAAATCCACCGCCGCGCGCATGCGCACCGGCCACGCGTTCACCCGCGCCAGCAACTCCGCCGCGCCCCCCGCCAGCGGCGCGCGAAACTGAAACCCGAACACGCCGTCGATGCACAAATCATAGCCCGCCGCCCAGTCGCTCGCATCCGCCCGCACCGCCCGCGCCCGGGTGGACAACTCGTCCCACGCCCTCCGCGCCAGCGGCCGCAACGCCTCCTCGCCAAAAACAAACACCACATCCACCGCCACCGCGCCGAAGCGCGCGTGCAAGGCCTCCGCCGCGATCAACGCGTCGCCCGCGTTGTGCCCCTTGCCCGCCAGCACCAACACGCGCGCCTCGCGCGTCGGCCAGCCGCCTATCTCGCCAAAATCCTCCGCCACCGCCGCCGCCAGCGCGCGCCCCGCCGCCTGCATCGCCGTCCATTCGTGCGCCTCGTCGCCTCCAAAAAACTCCGCCTCGAACGCCGCCGCCTGCTCACAACTCAAAATCGGATACGCGCCCTTCATTCCCCATCCCTAACTGCTTTTCACCAACGCCGCCACCGCCATCGCCATCGTGTCCGTGTGGCTGAGCGTGAGCATCACGCCCGCCGCCCCGCGCGCCGCGAGCAAGGCCTCGCCCTTCGCGTCAAACTTTACCACCGGCGCGCCGCGCTCGTCGTGCGACACCTCGATGGACTTCCACCCCAGCTCCGCGCCGATCCCCGTGCCAAACGCCTTCGCCACCGCCTCCTTCGCCGCGAAACGCGCCGCCAAAAACGGAGCCGGATCGCGCATCTGCAAACAATACGCCCGCTCCGCCTCCGTGTAGGTGAACTCCAAAAAACGGTCCCCCTGCCGCTCCCACACGCCGCGCACGCGCGCCACGTCGCAAAGGTCGCACCCCAGCCCGAGCACGTGTCCGGTTATCATCGCTAAAAATATTACCGCCTCAGCCCGCCGGATTCATCCGCGCCTTCATCTCCCGCACCGCTTCCTTGATGCCGGTGAACAACGCGCGACTAATGATGCTGTGCCCGATGTTCAACTCGTGCACATGCGGCAGCGTGCGAATCTCCGCCACGTTCACGTAGTTGATGCCGTGCCCCGCGTTGACCACCAGCCCCGCCGCATGCGCCTGCTTCGCGCCCGCGACGAGTCGCGCAAATTCCTCCGCGCGCTTCGGCCCGTGATACGCGTTGGCCCAGGCCCCCGTGTGCAACTCGATCCACGGCGCCTTCAACTCCGCCGCCGCATCTATCTGCGCCGTGTCCGCGTCAATAAAAAGACTCACCGCGATGCCCGCCTCGCGCATCGCCTCGCACACCGCGCGCACCCGATCCCGTTGCCCAACCACGTCGAGCCCGCCCTCGGTCGAAACCTCCGCGCGGTTCTCCGGCACCAAGCACACCGACTCCGGCTTCACCTGCAACGCGAACGCCGTCATCTCCGGCGTGCACGCCATCTCCAGATTAATGCGCGTCTGCGCCACCTCGCGCAGCCGCCAGACGTCACGCTCCTGGATGTGACGCCGGTCCTCGCGCAGATGGATCGTGATCCCGTCCGCCCCCGCCCGCTCCGCCAGCGTGGCCATGGCCACCGGATCCGGCTCCACCGGACCGCCCACCGTCGCCGCATACTCGCGGTAACGCGCCTGACGCACGGTTGCACAATGATCGATATTCACGCCGAGGAGAATCATGAGGCGCACACCCTTACTCCAAAAACCCCGCCGATAAAGTCGGGATTTCGCTTTCGCCGCGCCCTTCCTCCCCATTGCCTTCACCGCTATGTCGTCCGCTCCCGCCAAACGCGAAAACCTCTTCCTCAACATCGCGTGCAACATCGTCGCACCCGCGCTCATCCTCTCCAAGCTGAGCACCGAGGACCGCCTCGGCCCAGTCGTCGCCCTTGTCGTCGCCCTCGCCTTCCCGGTCGCTTACGGCGTCACCGACTTCATTCGCCGCCGCAGTTTCAACTTCATCGCCGGCATCGGCTTTTTCAGCACCCTGCTC
>DAIPIP010000105.1:3090-10371 GCA_036770725.1 Opitutaceae bacterium | reverse complement strand
TTTTAACCAATTCTACCATGCCGCAAGAACTCGTAACCCTTGAATGCACCGAAGCCCGCAAAGAGGGCAAACCCACCTCTCGCTATCTGACCTTCCGTAACAAGAAGACCGTCACCGAGCGCATTGAGAAAAAGAAGTATAACCCCTTCCTCAAGCGCCACACGATTCACAAGGAAATCAAGTAAGGATAGAAGCGCGGCCAATCAGCCGCAGTCTTCCTCAATTTTCCGCGCTCCGTTTCTACGGGCGCGGATTTGTGTTTTTAACCTGCCAAACAGCGGCCGGATCGGCGCGGGAATCATCGACGCGGGAATCCGAGAAACCGCCTGCCCGCAGGGCACGCGTCGTCGGCTTGCCTGCGAAAAGAGCCACGTTGGCCAAGTAGCCTTTGGCTGGATCACGCGCGGGGTTCAGGCCGGGAGAGGAGGGTGGGAAGGGGAATCCGGCGGTGTGGTGGCGGGCTCTGGGTATGTTCCGGTAGAACTCTGGTTTTGCGTTGAGAGGCAAACGACGCCCGGCTTTACGATATAGCACACTACTTTATGAACCACCTTGCAATCAGAGTATCTCGTTTCGCGGCCTTGACGATGATGGTTGGAGGAGCGGCCCAAGCGGTCACGATGGAGACGGTGTTGGTTGGCGATGTTAACAACATGGCCGACTTTAACGGCTTTGGCGCGGTGGGCTACGCGTATGAGATTGGCAAATACGAGGTGACGAACTCGCAATACGCTGAGTTCCTGAACGCGGTGGCGGCCACGGATAGCACGTTGTTCCTCTACAGCACGTTCATGAATTCGAACGCCACCGGCGGTATCACGCGGTCCGGTATCGACGGATCTTACACCTATGCGGTGAAGAGTGGCTTTGAGAACAAGGCCGTGAATTATGTGTCGTTCTGGGATGCGGCGCGCTTTGCGAATTGGCTGAACAACGGACAGGGGAGCGCGAACATAGAGACTGGCAGCTACACCCTTGGCGGGGTGAGAAACCCAACCAACAGCACGGTGACTCGCAACATCGGCGCGACGTGGGTGATTGCGAACGAGAACGAGTGGTATAAAGCGGCGTATTACGACCCGACAAAAAACAGTGGAGAAGGCGGTTATTGGCTGCACGCGACCCAGAGCGATACACTTGGCCAGAACAACCCGTTTACGGATACGAACGGGGCAAATTACAACGACGGCGACTTCGCGGTTTTCACACCAGGAAACGATGGCGCGTTGCCCGTCGGCACCTACATCAACGCGCCGAGTTATTACGGGACCTTCGACCAAGGAGGTAACCTGTGGGAGTGGAATGAAGACATTGTCGGCGGCACCAGTCGTGTGCGGCGCGGCGGCGCGTGGGGCACCAGCGAGATTGATCTGCGTTCCACCTCCGGAACTTTTTCAGGCGCGACAGACGGGCTCCTCAATCTCGGTTTTCGCGTCGTGCGTCTCGTGCCCATACCGGAGCCTGGCACCTACGGAGCCGCGATGGGAGCGATGGCGCTCGGAGTGGTGATGCTCCGGCGCAGGAGAGCGCGCGGTCTTCTCTGATTGGTGATTTCACAACCTGTTGGGAGGAGCGGCGTCGATCCCGGCCTTGCCGGTGTAAAGGTGCAGGGAGGGTCGGAGTTTTTGTTTGGAGCCCGGCTCGAATAGAGCTTCGGACGAGGATCAACCCCAATATCCTTTTGGGCCCGCCGCGTGGCGCACTGAAGCTGATAGCGCCGGGAATTATGACGGAGAAAGTAAGGGCTTGCGCGAGCGGGACACGTGCGCGACTTGTTGCACTTTATGTCCGCTCCCGTCGCCACCTCTCAATTCAGCAAAGAGAACCCGTTCCCGGCCCGCATCACCGAGAACCGCCTGCTCAACAAGCCCGGCTCCGCGAAGGAGACGCGCCATTTCGTCGTTTCCCTTGCGGGCAGCGATCTCACCTACAAGGCCGGCGATTCGCTCGGCGTTTTCCCCACCAATCCCGCCAAGGATGTCGGCGAGATCATCGACCTCATCCACGGCAGCGGCGACGAACTCGTCTCCCCCGCGATGCTGAAGCTCCCCGAGCCCATCACGCTTCGCGAGGCCCTTAGCCATCGCCTCGCCCTCGCAGGCCCGACCGCGAAGATCGTCACCACCCTCTTCAACAAGGCCACCGATCCCGGCGAGAAGGCGACGCTCGAAGCCCTGCTTAAGCCCGAGGCCAAAGAGCAACTCAACGCCTTCCTCGCCGAGCGCGAATACGTTGACCTGCTGGCCGAGTTCTCCTCCGCCAAACTCACCGGCCAGGAACTCGTGGACCACATGCGCAAGCTCATGCCGCGCCTCTACTCGATCGCTTCGTCCTCCCGGGCCTACCCGACCGAGATCCACCTCACCGTGGCCGTCGTTCGTTACACCACCAACCAGCGCGAGCGTCACGGCGTGTGCTCGACCTTTTTGGCCGACCGCGTGGTGGTGAACGAGACCCCGACGCCCGTCTTCGTCTCGAACTCCCATTTCGGCCCGCCCGAGGATGGTGCCACCGATTGCATCATGGTCGGTCCCGGCACCGGCATCGCGCCTTTCCGCGCCTTCGTGCAGGATCGCGTCGCCTCCGGCGCGACCGGTCGCAACTGGCTCTTCTTCGGCGACCAGAAACAAGCGACCGATTTTCTCTATCAAGAGGAGTGGGAAAAATATCTGGCCGACGGCAAACTCACCAAGCTCGACCTCGCCTGGTCGCGCGATCAGGGCGTGAAGGTTTACGTGCAGGACAAGATGCGCGCCAACGCCGCCGAACTCTGGGCGTGGGTCAAAAACGGCGGCCACTTCTTCGTCTGCGGCGATGCCAAGCGCATGGCCAAGGACGTTGACCAGGCCCTCCACGACATCATCGCCGAGCAAGGCGGCATGAGCATCGAGGACGCGCAGGCCTACGTGAAGCAGATGAAGAAGGATAAGCGTTACCAGCGCGACGTCTATTGATCCGCCGCGCGACGGCGAATCAACAGCCGCCGCGCAAACCCCAAATCCCAAGCTTACAAATCCCAAACTAAATCCCGTTTCTCTTCGCCGCTGATCCTTTGGGATTTGGCCGCTTGGGATTTGGGATTTTTCATTTTCCAATGACCTTCACCAATCGCACCGCCCTCGTCACCGGCGCCGGTCGCGGCATCGGCAAAGCCATCGCCGAGACCCTCGCCGCCAAAGGCGTCACCGTCATCTGCGTCTCCAAATCCGCCTCCTCCTGCGGAGCCGTGGCCGACGCCATCGTCGCCTCCGGCGGCAAGGCCAAGGCCCTCGCCGTTGACGTCGCCGACGGCGCGGCCGTGGCCGCCGCCTCCGAGGCCCTGCTAAAGGAATTTGGCAAGATCGATATCCTCGTGAACAACGCCGGCATCACCCGCGACGGCCTGCTCGCCCGCATGAGCGACGCCGATTGGAACGACGTCATCCAGACCAACCTCACCAGCTGCTTCCACTGGACCAAGGCGATCGGCTGGCCCATGTGCCGCGCCCGCTTCGGCCGCATCATCAACATCTCCTCCGTCACCGGCATCATGGGCAACGCCGGCCAGGCCAACTACGCCGCCGCGAAGGCCGGCATGATCGGCTTCACCAAGGCCACCGCCAAGGAATTCGCCAAGCGCGGCGTTACCGTGAATGTCGTCGCGCCCGGCTTCATCAAGACCGACATGACCGCCGAACTTTCCGAGGAAGTGCAGAAAGGCGCGACCGCCCTGATTCCCATGCAGCGCTTCGGCGAAGCCGCCGAAATCGCGCACGCCGTCGCCTTCTTCGCCTCCGACGAAGCCGCCTATGTAACCGGGCAAGTTTTTGCCGTTGACGGTGGCATGGCGATGTGAGCCTTTCACCCAGCTTAATTTATCACCAACATGGCCGACCAAAAACCCATCGAACAACGCGTCAAAGAGATCATCGTTAACCAGCTCAACGTTAACGAAGAGCAGATCACGCCCACCGCGTCCTTTTTGGACGATCTCGGCGCAGATTCCCTCGACACCGTCGAGCTGATCATGGCCTTCGAGGAAGAGTTCAAGGACGAGATCAAGGGCGAGATCCCCGAGGCCGACGCCGAGAAGCTCAAGACCGTCGGTCAGGTCGTGGACTACATCAAAGCCAAGTCCGGCGCCGCCTGAGACGCTCCGCGCTCCGCGCGTTAACTTTTGACGCCCGCTCCCTCACGGAGCGGGCGTCTTGTTTTTTCACCTTTTCCCCGGCCTTGCCCTGAGCGGCGGCCTCCTTTCACCTTCCACCTTTTATCATGTCCCAGCTACCTGATTCCCAACGCGTCGTCGTCACCGGCCTCGGCGTCATTCACGGCCTCGGCCAGACCGCAGATACTTTTTGGGCCAGCTTGGTCGCGGGGAAAAACGGCATCGACCGCGTCACCCAGTTCGATCCCGTCCCCTTTGCCACCCAGATGGGCGCCGAGGTGAAAGGCTGGAATGCCGAGGAGCATATGGACCCAAAGGAGGCTCGCCGTAACGATCGCTATACCCACTTCGGCTTCTGCGCCGCCAAGCAGGCCTGGGCGGATTCGGGCCTGAGCATGGATCACGAAGACCCCGACCGCGTCGGTGTCGTCGTCGGCTCCGGCATCGGCGGCA
Source organism: Opitutaceae bacterium (assembly GCA_036770725.1). GTDB lineage: Bacteria > Verrucomicrobiota > Verrucomicrobiia > Opitutales > Opitutaceae > IMCC26134_A. Next base: position 5,771 of record DAIPIP010000105.1, on the reverse strand, counting down.
TGTTCACTTACGAGACCCAACTCCGCAAACTTCACGAAGGTGGTCCGCGCAAGGTTTCCCCGTTCACCATACCCGCCCTCATCGGCAACATCTGCTCCGGCATCATCGCCATCTCCCTCGGCGCGCGCGGGCCCAACTTCGGCGTCGTCTCCGCCTGCGCCACCGGCACCCACGCCATCGGCGAATCAATGCACATGATCAAACGCGGCGACGCCGACGTCATGATCGCCGGCGGCACCGAGGCCGCCATCACGCCCTTCGCCTACGCCACCTTCTGCGCCATGAAGGCCATGAGCACGCGCAACGACGATCCCGCCACCGCCTGCCGTCCCTTCTCCCAGGGCCGCGACGGCTTCGTGATGGGCGAGGGTGCCGGCGTGCTCGTGCTCGAATCTCTCGAACACGCCAGAAAACGCGGCGCGCGTATCTACTGCGAAATCGCCAGCTACGCCGCCACCGCCGACGCCCACCATATCACCATGCCCGACCCCGAGGGCAAAGGCCTCGGCGCAGCCATGACCCGCGCGCTCAAGTCCGCCGGTCTCTCCGCCGACGCCGTCGATTACATCAACGCCCACGGCACCAGCACCCCCTACAACGACAAGTTCGAGACGCTCGCCATCAAACGCGTCTTCGGCGACCGCGCCCAATCCCTCCCCGTCAGCTCCACCAAGTCCATGACCGGTCACCTCCTTGGCGGCGCCGGCGGCATCGAGAGCGTCATCAGCGCCAAGACCCTCCAGACCCAGACCCTCGCGCCCACGATAAACCTCCACGAGCCCGACCCCGAGTGCGATCTCGACTACGTGCCCAACGTCGCCCGCTCCGCCAAGGTCTCGACCGTCTTGAGCAACAACCTCGGCTTCGGCGGCCAGAACGCCTCCGTCGTTTTCCGCGCCATCTGATCCCTCAAGGAGCGGCGACACTCCTGTCGCCGACTTTGAACCCCTAGATGCCGCACGGTCGGCGAAAGGGGTGTCGCGCTCCTTGAGAGAACCGCCCGCGGACGAGTTCACGGCGAAGTTTCCTTCCCGGCGCAAAGCCGCCACGGATTTGTCACAGCTGTCTAATAAGCTGTATGGGTGAACTTTGTAGCCCCCTCCGTTGCCTCGGATTCAACCGTCGGCTCTTCCCGCGGCCCTGGCTCTCCGGCCTCGACCGCCGTTTCCCCCCTCGTTTTTGATCTGCTCCGCTGGGCCTGCGTCGCGCTCTTTTTCGGCCGCGCCTGGCAGCACCTCCGCTGGGATGCACCCTACCGCGCCGTCCTCTGGTCCCAGGAGACGATGGAGCCGCTCGTCACCGGGCTGTTCGGCGTCCCTTGGGAAACCTACGCCACCAGTCCGGCGGTGGCCACCGCCATCGCGGCGGGGGTGCAAATCGTCGGGGTGCTTCATCTCGCCTGCGCCTATGCGGCCTTCCGCTGCGTGCCCGAGCACCACCTAAAGACCACGGGCGAGACGCCCGTGCCACCTCGCGAGCCATCCCGCACACCGCCCTCCTGGTGGGCTCATGCCCTCCTGATCGTCGGGGGCCTCTCCCTAACCTTCCTCGCCTTCTGCTCCTACCGCGACCGCGTGTATCGCGTCGGCGAGTTTTTCGACCTGGCCTGCCAGTTCGCCCTGCCGTTCCTCCTCGTCCTCCTCGCCCGCGGCGTGCTCACCGCGCCGCGCCTCCTCGTCGCGCTCCGCGTCGCCGTCGCCTGCACCTTCGGCGCCCACGGGGTCAAGGCGCTCGGACTCTATCCGGTGCCCGGCGAGTGGGTCGTCATGACCATGGCCGCGACCGGCCTCTCCGAACCCGCCTCCTTCGCTTTCCTCAGGATCGCCGGCGTGCTCGATTTCGCCATCGTCGCCGCCGTATTGATCCCGTGGATACGCGCGGACCGCGCGGCGTTCGCCTACGCCGCCTTCTGGGGGCTGCTCACCGCGCTTGCCCGCCCGGTCGCCTTCATCCGCTGGGACAACCTCGCCGAAGGCTCCCTCCAATGGCTGCACGAGGGAGTCATGCGCCTGCCCCACGCCGCGCTTCCTCTCGCCGGTTTCCTGATTCTGCGCGCGCTCGCCGCCCCTCGCGCGAACCCGTCCGCCCCCGCCTCCCCGGCCGACCTTGGCCATCCCCCTTTCGCCTCACCGCGAATGCACAGCACCCGGTCGTTTGGCTGACACAACATGAACAAAACCCTCCGCTCCGTCCTCGTCGCCGCGCTTTTCGCCGGCGTGTCCGCGTCCGGCCTCCAGGCCGCGACCGATTATTATCGTCTCTCCTGGCGCGCCGATCCAGCCACCACCATGGTCGTCGGCTGGCGCCAGTCCGGCGGCACCAACGCCACCGTCCATTACGGAACCACCGACCACGGCACCAACTACGCCTCCTACCCGAACTCCCTCGGCGTGTCCCGCACCACCACGGCCAAGGGCATGACCCACCAGTTCTCCCGCCTCACCGGCCTCCAGCCCGACACCGCCTACTACTTCGTCGTGCGCGACAGCCAGGGCACCAGCCCGCGCATGTGGTTCCGCACCGCGCCCAGCACCGCCAAGGACTTCTCCGTCGTCGCCGGCGGCGACTCGCGCAACAACCGCACCCCCCGCCAAAACGCCAACCGCATGGTGTCGAAGCTTCGCCCCCTCTTCGTGATGTTCGGCGGCGACTACACCGATGCCAACACCAACGCCGAGTGG
>DAIPIP010000105.1:0-2990 GCA_036770725.1 Opitutaceae bacterium | reverse complement strand
GGCCGACTGGCAGCTCACCAAGTCCGCCGACGGTCGCATGTATCCCATCGTCGCCACCCGCGGCAACCACGACGACAACCTCTCTCTCGTGGACATGTTCGATATCCCCAGCTCGAACCTTTACTACGCGCTCCAGTTTGGCGGCTCGTCCTACCTGCGCGTTTACACGCTCAACTCCGAGATCACCCCCGGCGGCACCCAAGGCACCTGGCTCACCAACGACCTCGCCGCCAACGCCGGCGTGAAGTGGAAACTCGCCCAGTTCCACAAGCCCATGTTCCCGCACGTTTCCTCGAAGTCCGAAAACACCGCGATCTACTCCGCCTGGGCCCAGGCTTTCTACGACCGCGGCGTCTCCCTCGTGGTGGACAGCGACTCCCACACCGTGAAACACACCTGGCCCGTGCGACCCACCGGCAACACCTCCGCCGCCTCCGCCTTCACCCGCGACGACGCCGCCGGCGCCGTCTATGTCGGCGAGGGCACCTGGGGCGCTCCGCTCCGCACCGCCAACGACGCCAAGTCCTACACCCGCGACATGGCCGCGTTCAACGGCTTTCACTGGATTCAGGTCCGCTCCGACCGCCTCGAGGTCCGCACCGTCAAGGTGGACAACGCCACCTCAGTCGGCTCGTGAGCGACGGCGCGCCCTTCACCGCCCCCTCCGGCCTCGACGTCTGGTCGCCCGCCAACGGCGCCGTCATCACCATCACCCCGCGCGCCGCGTCCACCACTCCTCCGCCTCCCGCCGGCACCACCGTGTCCTTCCAGCAGGGCGCGAGCGGCTACACCGGCGCGAGCGACACCAAAATCCGTAGTGACGCCAGCACCACGAACTACGGTTCCGCCACCACCCTTGAGATCGACGGCAGCCCGGACTACGCCGCGCTCCTCCGCTTTGACCTCTCCTCAATACCTGCGGGCGCGACGATCACCTCCGTGTCCCTGTCCCTGAACGTCACCAACATCAGCTCCCAACCCTACGAGATCTACGCCATGCGTCGTTCGTGGAGCGAGTCCTCCGCCACTTGGAACCAGGCCTCCAGCGGCGTCAACTGGTCCACCGCCGGAGCCAACAGCACCAGCACCGACCGCGAGAGCACCGTGCTCGGCGCCGTCAGCAGCTCCACCACCGGCGTGAAGACCTTCGCGTTTAACTCCGCCGGCGTCGCCAAGGTCCAGGCGTGGGTCAACACCCCGTCCTCCAACCACGGTTTCGTGATACAGGACTACGTGAACAACAGCGACGGACTCGATTTCAGCTCGAAGGAAAACAGCAACGTGAGCCTCCGCCCCAAGCTCATCGTCACCTACGAGGTCGCTGCCACCACGGTGTCCTTCCAGCAGGGCGCGAGCGGCTACACCGGCGCGAGCGACACCAAGATCCGTAGTGACGCCACCACTATGAACTACGGTTCCGCGACCGCCCTCGAGATCGACGGCAGCCCGGACTACGCCGCGCTGTTTCGCTTCGACCTCTCCTCGATCCCGGCGGGCAAGACCATCACGTCGGTCTCGCTGAGCCTGAACGTCACCAACATCAGCTCCCAGCCCTACGAGATCTACGCCATGCGTCGCACCTGGACCGAATCCGCCGCCACTTGGATCAAGGCCACCTCCACGACCAACTGGTCCACCGCCGGCGCCAACAGCACCAGCAGCGACCGAGAGAGCACCGTGCTTGGCACTGTCAGCAGCTCCACCACCGGCGTGAAGACCTTCCCGTTCAACTCCGCCGGCGTCGCCAAGGTCCAGGCGTGGGTCAACACCCCATCCTCCAACCACGGTTTCGTGATCCAGGACTACGTGAACAACAGCGACGGCCTCGACGTCAGCTCCAAGGAGACCTCCACCGTCTCCAGCCGCCCCAAGCTCACCGTCACCTACCAGTAAGCATCCTTCGGTGTCTCCCGCTTCGCACTCCCTGTCTTCGCTCCGCCGCCCGCGCTTCACCGCGCGGGCGCCGTTTTCTTTTCCCGGTTTTTCTAAAACCCCGTCGTCGCGTCCTCCGCCTCCTTGCGCGCCGCGACCAAGCGCTCCGCCAACTCCTTTTCCCGCACGTCCGCCAGCCCCGCAGCCCACAGCTCCACCGCCTCCGCGTCGCGCGCCCACCACGTCTCGATCATGCGCTCCAGCGTCGCCGCGCGGTCGCCCTCGCTTGTCGTCCTCAGCGCCAACTCCGCCGCCTCGCGCGGCGCCTTTTCCGCCACCCGGTCCAGCGCGCCGCGCAACGCCTCTTCGCGTGCCTCTTGGTCGCCGAGCCCCGCCGCCCAGATCGTCGCGGCCACGCCGTCGCGGGCCGCCCACGCCGCCGCCAGTTCCCCGGCGAGCATCGTGCGATAGTCCGACTCCGGCAGCGCCGCCACGTGCGCTCCCGCCGCCGCGGCGTCCACCTCCGCCCAGGCCGGCAAGGCCTGGTCGATCAACACCGCCGCCAACACGCCATCCTCCAGGGCCAGCACCCACGCCACCGCCTCGCGCGGATTCTCTTCCAGCGCCTCGGTCAGCAGGCGTTCGTGCGCAGCGAAGCGCCGCTCCGGATCGCGGATCGCCGCCGCCTCGGCCCGGTCCGCCGCCCGCGCCTCCTCGCGCGAGAGGGGCCCGGGCGCCGCCATGATCCGCGTCAAATGCTCCGCTCCAGCGACCGGCGTCGCGTTCTCGGTTTGCCTCGTTTGCGTCTCCGGATCGCGCTCCGCCGACCGGCATGCGCTCAAGGCCACCGCCACCGCCCCGACGACCCACCCATGTTGCCAAGTCATGCCGTGCCATAAGGCCCCGCCGGCACCGCCGGGCAAACCCTTCCCGCGTTACGATTTTGTGCGGCGACCGGAGCCAGGGCGGTCCCGCCGGGCGCGCCGCCCCACGCCGCGGCGGTCCCTGCGGTCCCGCCCTACCCAAAGCCTCCACCATTCCCGTCTGCTTCCATGCGGGGGGTGTAATACCAGTTACGCATTGCTTTGATACTTTAGGTTGGCGCGCCAGCGTTTACT
>DAIPIP010000104.1:0-10372 GCA_036770725.1 Opitutaceae bacterium | reverse complement strand
CGTTCGGCATTGATCGCATGCGGGATTTCGCCGCCGCGCTTGGACACCCCGAACGGGCGGTCCCGGCGATCCATGTCTCGGGCACGAACGGGAAGGGCTCGGTCGCGGCGATGTTGAGCGCGATCCTGCTCGCCGCGGGTCGTCGGGTCGGGCTCTACACCTCGCCGCATCTGGTGCGGTTGGGGGAACGCGTGCGGGTGGACGGCGTGTCGCTCACCGAGGCGGAGATCGTCGCCTACGTGGCGGAACTCGAACCGGTGGCGGAGCGTCTGGCGCACACGACGCCGGGCGAGGCGCCGAGTTTTTTCGAGTTCATGACCGCGATGGCGTTTCTCCAGTTTGCCCGCAGGGGCTGTGAGGCGGCGGTGATCGAGGTGGGGCTGGGCGGTCGGCTTGACGCGACGAATATCCTCACGCCCGAAGTGTGCGTGATCACGAGCATCGGGCTCGATCATTGCGAGTTGCTGGGCGATACGGTGGCCAAGATCGCGGCGGAGAAGGCGGGCATCATCAAGCCGGGCGTGCCCGTGGTGATGGGGCGCGTGCCGGGCGAGGCCGAGGCGGTCATTCGTGCCATCGCGGCGAAGAACGGGTCTCCGGTGACGAGCGTGCGCGAGATTTTTGGCGAGGCGTTGGAATCGTATCCGCGTTCGGCGCTGGAGGGGGATTATCAACGCTGGAACGCGGCCACCGCCACACTCGCGGCGCGGGCGGTGGCGTCGCGCTTCGGGCTTGCGGAAACGCACATCGCGGCGGGTTTGGCCCAAGTTTCCTGGCCGGGCCGCTGGCAACGCGCGCGCCTGGCGGACGGGCGGCTCATCGTGCTCGACGCGTCGCATAATCCCGAGGGCGCGGAGGTGTTGGACGGTTTGCTGGCGCGTCTGGTGGCGGAGACGGGGCGGCGTCCGGTTGTGATCGCGGGCGTGCTCGGCACGGCGCGGGCGCGGCCCTTGCTGGCGGCGGTGGGCAGGCATGCGCGCGAGCTGCATCTGGTACGTCCGCAACAGGCGCGCGCATCGACGTTCGAGGAACTGGAGACCTTGGTCCCGCCGGAGTTTTTCGCGGGCGGCGGGCACATGGCGCGCGGCACGGTGGAGGAGCTTTTTCCGCAGGCGGGCATGTGTGCGGCGGGCGGGCCGGACGACGTGCTCGTGGTCACGGGATCGATTTACCTTTTGGGCGAGGTGCTGGCGCGACTGGAGCCGGAGCGCGGGGAAAACGAGCGGCGATTGCAGGACTTTTGAGCGGGCGACGAATGGCGCAATTTCACCAAGCGGCGATGTCGCGCGCGAAGGCGGCGAGGTCGGCTGATTTGAAGAACGCGGTGCCGGCCACGAAGGTGTCGGCTCCGACGGCGCGGCAATCGCGGCCGGTCGCGGAATCGACGCCGCCGTCCACTTCGAGGCGGAAATTCAGGCCGCGCTCGCGACGCCAAGCGGAGATTTTTTGGAGCTTGGGCAGCATGTCGCGGCGGAAGGATTGTCCGCCGAAACCAGGTTGCACGGTCATGACCAGGATCAGATCGACGTCGGCGAGGTAGGGTTTGATCGCTTCGGCGGGCGTGTCGGGATTGAGCACGAGACCGTTTTGGCAGCCGAGTTCACGGATATGGGCGAGCAGGGCGCGGTGATCGAGTTCGGGCTCGATGTGGAAGCTCATGAGTTGCGCGCCGGCCTTGATGAAGGCCTCGGCGTAGCGTTGCGGCTCGGATAGCATGAGGTGGACGTCAAAGAAGAGATCCGGATTTTCACGGCGCAGCTCGGCGACCATTTGCGGGCCGAAGGTGAGGTTGGGCACAAAATGCCCGTCCATGATGTCGAGGTGCAGCCATGGTGCGCCGGAGGCGGCGACTTGCGCGGCGCTGTCGGCCAAGCGGATGTGCTGGCCGGCAAGAATGGACGGGGCGAGGACGGCGGGTAGAACGGTGGCAGGCACGAGATGAGAAAAGGGGAGGAAAGAAATGAGTGAAAGGGAAGAGTGGAGCGACCGGTGGTCCGGGCATCTCGCCTCTATTCCCAGACCTTAGTCTCCGGTTTCCCCGTTTCCTACCAAGTGTCGAGGACGGTGCTCACCAGGCGGTCGGCAAGGGCCTCCGCGAGTTGGGGAACGAGTTGAAACTCGGCCTGGGTTTGTTGCACGGGTTGCAAGAATGAGGGGGCGGCGGGCGGGGTGCCGTCGTCGGTGTAGATCTGGCGCTCGATGTTTACCGGGCGGTCGGCGAACCAGACTTTTTCGTTCGCCGGGTCGCGAAGGGTGGCGGTGGTGGCGAGGGTGATGCCCATCGAGCGGGCGAGACCGTCGTCATTCGGTGTGGTGGTGAGTGCGCCGCGGGAGTAGCGGGCGACCGAGACCTCAAGAACCGCGTCGGCCTCCTCGGGCGTATTCACGAGACGGATACGCCCGTCGCGAAGAAAGGATTCGCGAATGTGGGTGGTGAGAATCGCGGAGGCCTGGGGAAGTTGGCCCGCGGTATCCACCGGGGCCACGAAAAGCGCCTCGATGTCGCGCTCAACGCCGGTGCCCAGGCGATAGTTCGAACAGGCGCTTGCGAAAAACAGCGCGAACGCGGCGAGCAGGGCGGGGATGACAAAGCGGGGCATGACGAGAGAGGAGGAAACAGGCGAGATGGCGGTGCGAATGATCGGTGGCGCCGACCGGAAAACGAAAAGGGCCGAAGCCTTAGAAAATCCAGAAACGTTTGGCGCGGGGGCCGGGGCGTCCGCCGGGGCCGTCGGTATCTTCACCCGCCTCCAGGCGCTCGATGCGCTGGAGGTGTTTGCGGGCGCGTTCCGCGGTCGCGGATTCCGGATCGATGGTGATGGCCTCGTTGTAGAATACTTTCGCGGCTTTGTAGTTGGAGCGCTTGAAATAGTAGAAGTCGCCCATGGTCATTTTGCTTTCGGCGAGCATGGTGCGGGCGTCCGCGAAACCTTCGGTGGCGACAGAGGCATCGGCTTCGCCTGGGTAGAGAATCAAGTAGTCTTGAAAGTAGGTGAGCGCCAGTTGGGTGGACGCCTGGTCGTAGGCGGGACCCTGGGTGATGGAGGCTTGGGCGGCGGCGAGCTTCAGGTAGGCGTCGGAGGTGAGGAAGCTGTCCGGGTAGTTGTTGATCATGCGATCCAGCGCATCGATGGCGGAATCACGGTCGCTGGCACGGGTATAACCGGCTGCGGCGTTCATGAGCGAGAGGGGCGCATAGTCGCTGTAGGGGGCGCTGAAGACGACGCGCTCGAAGAACTCGATGCCTTTCTCGCGCTGGCGAAAGCCGGGAATCACGCCCCAGTAGCGAGGGCGCACGCCGTCGGAGAGTTTTTCCGCTATGCGATACTGGGCGCTGAGAACGTCGTTGAAGCGTTCGTAGGCGGGGTGCTGGAAGACGATGATCTGAAGGTTGCGGTAGGCTTTGGTGAATTGGTGCCGTGCTTCGTAGATTTCCGCGGAGCGGAAGAGGGCCTCGGGGGCGAAGACGGAACCGGGATACTTTTTGATGACCCTCTTGTAGTCTGAGAGTGCGGAGCCGTCGCGACCCTGATCTTGGGCACGGCGCGCATCATCCATCAGGGCCTTGGCGTTTTGGCCGTCGGGCGTGGAGAGGAACTCGGAGAGCACGCCTCCTTCGACGCGCCAGCCATTCTGCGGGTCCCATACCAGGTCGGCGCGGAGAGCGGGGGTCGCGGCGGACAGGAGAACGACGAGTGTAATGAAAAATCCGATACGACGTGACACGTAAGACATAGTATAAGTCACCAGCGAACCAGCGCACCCCCGTAGGTCAAGCCCGCCCCGAACGCGACGAGCAACACCAGGTCCCCGCGTTTGAGTCGTCCGGCCCGGCGGGCTTCGTCCAACGCGAGGGGAATCGAGGCGGCGGAGGTGTTTCCGTAGCGCTCCACGTTCACGAAAACGCGTTCGTAAGGGACCTCCAGATATTGGGAGAGGGCGTGGATAATGCGGAGGTTTGCCTGGTGGGGAACGATGAGGGAGAGATCGTCGGCCTTAATGCCTTGGGCCGCGAGTAAATCGCGGCAAACATCGTCCATGACGCGAACGGCAAATTTGAACACTTCCTTGCCTTTCATCGTGATGCAGCGACGCGACTCGGCGTCGATGGGGGATGCTCCTCCGCCAGCGATGTGCAGCAAATCGGCGGTCGCGGGGATGGCGCCGAGTTTGGTGGCGATGATGCGGGACTCGGGAGAGATGGAGGGGGCGGGGCCGAGAACCACCGCGCCGGCTCCATCGCCGAAAAGCACGCAGGTGGTGCGATCACTCCAATCGAGAACCGTGGAAAGTTTCTCCGCTCCGATCACGAGGGCGTGGCGGTAGCGTCCGCTTTCGAGCAGGGCCCAGGCGGTGTCGAGCGCATAGACGAAGCCCGTGCAGGCGGCGTTGATGTCGAAGCAGGCGGTGTTTTGCGAGAGGCCGAGCTTGGTTTGCACCAGGCAGGCGGTGGCCGGCATGGGCAGGTCGGGTGTCATCGTGGCGACGACGAGAAGGTCGATATCGGCGGCCGCGAGTCCGGCGTCTTCGAGCGCGGCACGGGCGGCGGCCACGGACAGGCCGGTGGTTGTATCGTCGGGGCCGGCAAGCCGGCGTTCACGGATTCCGGTGCGGGTGATAATCCATTCGTCGCTGGTATCCACGGTGCGCGAAAGTTCATCGTTGGTCACGATGCGGGAGGGAACGTGGGAACCGGTGCCGAGGATGGCGATGGCGGGGCGTTGGACGAACGACATGGACAGGGTAGCAGGCGCGAGAAAAAAAGGGGGGGAACTGGGACGGGCGGGTCAACCCTGCTCGGCGGTTGAGGCGGTGGCGTCCGACTTGTTCAACAAGCTGGCGGCAACGGCGTCGGCGATCGGGTTGAGACGCGCGACATCGTGCACGACCTTGCCGAGGAAGTCGGCGCGCACGACCTTGTCGGCGGCGATTATGGCGGCGTGGAGGGCGTGGCGGTTGCTGGAGCCGTGGGCTTTCAAAACATTGCCGCGCAGGCCAAGGAGCGGGGCGCCGCCGTAGCGTTCCGGATTGATCCGGGCTTTCAGGGCGGTGAACGCGCCTTTGGCGAGCAAGGCCCCACCCATGCGGAGGGGGTTGGCCTTGAGTTCTTCCTTGAGGCTGCCGGTGATGAACTTGGCGAGCGATTCCCAGCTCTTGAGGAGAAGGTTGCCAACGAAGCCATCGCAGACGGCAACATCGCAGTGATCGGTGAACACCTGGAATCCCTCGGTGGGGCCGGCGTAGCGGAGCACGCCTTCGGTGTCGGCGCGCTTGAGAATCTCGTGCGTTTCTTTGGTGAGGGCGTTTCCTTTGCCTTCCTCTGTTCCCACGGTGAGCAGGCCTACGCGAGGGTTGGCCGAACCTAGGATAACCCGTGCGTAGTGGCTGCCAAGCAGGGCGTTGTGCGCGAGGTGTCGTGGCTCCGCCTCGGGGTTGGCACCGGCGTCGATGAGGATGAAGTAGCCGTTCGCGCGCGGAATGATGGCCGCGAGGGCGGGGCGATCGATGCCGTCGAGGGTGCGGAGGCGGATGGTGCCTCCGGCCATAAGCGCGCCGGTGTTGCCGCAGGAAACCACCGCGCCGGCCTCGCCCGCTTTGATAAGCTCGATGGCGCGCCCCATCGAGGAGTCTTTTTTGCGTCGGAAAGCCTGAATGGGCTTATCCTCCATCGTGACCACCTCGGAGGCGGGGTGAAGGCGCAGACGTGGGTGACTGCCAAGGCCGCCTGCTTTTAACAGCGGCTCCAAAATATCGGGATGCCCGACGAGAGTGAGGTCGTTGGACAGGCGTGAGTCGGCCAAGGCCAACGAAGCGGCGGCGACCACTTCGGCAGGGCCGAGGTCGCCACCCATCGCATCAATCGCGATACGTCCGATGGAACCGGTGGGCGTTCCCATCGGGGTAAAATTCAATCAAACCGGAAAAGTCGCGGGAGCTTAGACGGAGACGTCGAGCACCTGGCGACCGCGATAGAGACCGTTTACGGGATTTACGCGGTGGGGGCGGAAAGTGCTGCCGTCGGTCGGGTCCTTGGCGAATTCGGGAGCCTGGAAGGCGTTGGCTGCGCGGCGGTTGGCGCTGCGGCGTTTGGATTGCTTGCGTTTCGGATTGGCCATGGTGAGTGGAGTTAAGGGTGATGCCAGGCTTGGCGCCGAGCGGGTTGTGAGTTGGGAAAAGTTGATTGGAATGAGACTCGCGTGAGGCGCGGTCAAGCGAGATGTCGGGTATTGTCGAGGTCTGGCCGGCGGGGTCTGGTAACGGGTGTCTCCATGGTGGTGGATGCGGTGGTTGTTTTTTGGGGCAGTCCAGTCGAGGGCGAAAGGTCGCGTAAGCCGGGGGTGGCGGCAAATTATGCTTTCCCTCCACCTTGCCGCCACGCCATTTCTCGACGTCACCAATGATCGACGCGTTTGCTCCCCTAAACGCCCGCCTTGCCGAAGGTCGGGAACTTTCTCTCCACGAAATCGAGATTGCCGCGGCGGCGCTCGCGGATCCCGCGGTGAGCGACGAGCCGAAGGCGAACTTTCTTCTGGCGCTGGCGGAAAAGGGGGAGACGGCGGCCGAGGTCGCCGATTTCGCGAAGGTTTTTCGCGAACGAGCGCTTGATCCGGGCGTGAGCGAACTGGCGGCGTCCGCGATCGACATCGTCGGCACCGGTGGCGATCACACCGGGGCTTTTAATATTTCGAGTCTCGTCGTGCTCACCCTCGCTTGCGCGGGCGTGCCGGTGATGAAGCATGGCAACCGAGGCATCACCTCCAAGTGCGGCAGCGCCGATCTGCTGGGCGGACTGGGCTTTCGCATCGACGCTCCGCCGGAGAAACTGCGCGCGGCGCTGCGCGAACTTGGCTATGTGTTCTACTTCGCGCCGGCTTTTCATCCCGCGTTCCGACACATAGGTCCGGCGCGTAAGCTGCTCGCCGCTCGGGGGCGCCGTTCGGTTTTCAACGTCCTCGGGCCGCTGATCAATCCGGGCCGTCCGGCGCATGTGCTGCTGGGAGTTTTTTCGGAGACGTGGACCCACTTGATGGCCGAGGTGTTGGGGCGCCTGGGCGCCACCGCCGGACTCGCGGCCCACGGTCGCCTCGGCGAAGACCGGGGGGTTGACGAACTCACCAGCGCGACCGACACGCGGGTGCGCGGATTCGGTCGTATCGGAGAATTGGATACAACGTGGGCGCCCGAAACCTTCGGCCTGCGCCGCGCGGATTTTTCCGAACTGGCGGGCGGCGATCTCGCTCACAATCTCGCGGTGGTGGATTCCGTCCTCGCCGGTCGCGGTCCGGCCGGGCTGGTCGATACGGTCGCGCTCAACGCCTCGGTCGCCTTGTGGATTCTCGGTCGCGCATCGGCTCCGGGTGATTCGATCGCACAGGCTCGCGAGCTTTTGCTGGGCGGCCCGGTCAAGGCGCGCATCGCGGCGACGCGGGAATTTTTTATCGAGAACCCATGAACCGAAACTATTTTGGCACCGACGGCGTGCGCGGACCTTACGGCGGTCCGCTCGTGAACGAAGGTTTTTTCGCCCGCCTTGCCGAGGCCGCGGCCCGGTGGGCGATCTCGGGCGGAGCGCTCGCGGGCGGGGAGGTTTTGATCGGCCGCGATACCCGGGCATCGGGTGTCGCGCTGGCTGAAGCCGCTTCGCATGGGCTGCGGGCGGGGGGCTTGACTCCGGTGATGCTCGACATTGCTCCCACCCCGGCCGTGGCCCGCGCGGTGGCGCGTCGCGGTGCGGTGCTGGGCGTTGTTATCACCGCTTCCCATAATCCGTCGGCGGACAATGGCATCAAATTTTTCGCAGTCGGCGGCCAGAAACTCACCGACGCCCAGGAGGCGGCCATCGAAGCGCTGTTGCCGACGCAAATGTCCACGAGCCTGCCCGCACCGAGCGAGGTCCGTCCGCTGCGGGCGGATGCGGTGGCGGACTACGTCGAGGCGTTGTCGGCGCGCGCTTCCGCAGCCAGCCTGACGGGATGGAAAGTGGTCGTGGATGCCGCGCACGGCGCGACCCATCGCTCGACGCCCGAGGCGTTGAGGCGCCTGGGGGCGGAAGTCATCGCGCTCGCGGCCTCGCCGGACGGATCGAACATCAACGCGGGCTTCGGCAGCGAACATCCGGAGGCCATGCGTGCGGAGGTCGTCGCGCTGGGCGCGCGACTCGGCGTTGCGCACGATGGTGACGGTGATCGCTGCATTTTGTGCGATGAGACCGGCGTGTTGCTCGATGGGGACGAGATTTTGGCGATACTCGCGCTTGATGCCCTGCGGCGCGACGCGCTGGCGGCGAACACCCTCGTAGTCACGGTGCAAAGCAACCTCGGTTTGGATGCCGCGGTGCGAGCAGCGGGTGGACGCGTGGAACGCACCGATGTCGGCGACCGGCATGTTTTGGAACGACTGCGCGCCACCGGCGCGCGCTTGGGCGGCGAGTCCAGCGGACACATCATCGACCTCGACGCATCGCCCACCGGCGACGGCCTGGCGGCTTTGCTTGGGGTGGTCGCCATCATGCACGCGACGGGGCGCCCGCTTTCGGCTCTGCGCGGACACTTGCGAAAATTCCCCCAAGGCACGCGAAATCTCCGCCTTCGCGTCAAGCGGCCGATGGCCGAATGTGCCGCGCTCGTGGCCGAAATTTCCGCGCTCGAGCGCAAACTTGCGGGGGCGGGGCGGGTCATGGCGCGATTTTCAGGCACGGAGCCGAAGTTGCGACTGTTGGCCGAGGCCGGTGAAGACGCCGAGGTCGAGGCCGCGCTCGACGCGCTGGAGTCCGCCGCGCGGCGCGATCTGGAAATCAAGTAACCCGCGAGGTGGTCGCGACCCCCTGGGCTACTTGCATCGAATTGTTGATACCATCGGGTTTGCCACCAGCGGCCTTGCCATGGGTGATTTCGCACTCACGCTTCTTATCTTTGGCTAGCACTCTAGCGTTGACCCGATGTTGCGCTGGGGAATTTTAACAAACCTTACCCTCCCCCCTATGCAGGAAGTTCACCTCACCGCCTTGGACACCCGATTGCAAAAGCAGGTTGAATCCGCTCAAGTGGCGCTTCAACGCGGCAATCATGATTATGTCGTCGAAGTCACCTCTCAGGTGCTCAAGCAAGCGCCCGGATGCGTGCCCGTTCGTCGGCTTCAGCGAGTGGCTCTGATGCGTCGCCACGAAGGTAAAAACAAACTCATGGCCAAGGCGCTTGGCTCCGTGACCATGGCCGGGTTCATGTTTGGCGGAAAAAAGGACCCCGCCAAAGCCTTCGAAAATGCAGAAAAGCTCCTGCACGCCGACCCCACCAACATTGCCGCTCTAAAAAGTTTGGCGGAAGCCTCCTCCTCGCAAGGTCTCGTGGAGACTGCCGCCTTCGCGTGGGAATGGATTCGCGACTTGCAGCCTCGCGATCACGATACGCTGCTCAAACTCGCCGAGGCTTATATCGCCGCCAAAATGAACAAAGAGGCCGTGCGTGTCGCCGACGACATGCTCAAACTTCGTCCTCAGGACGGCGACGCCTTGGCCCTCATGCGCCGCGCTTCCGTCGCCCAAACGATGGACAAGGGTAATTGGGAATCCACCTCATCTTTCCGCGAGAAGTTGAAAGACGAGGCCCAGGCCACCTCGCTCGAACAAGCCAGCAAGGTTATCACGTCCAGCGACATGACGGAACGTCTCGTCGCCGAGGCGAAGGAGCGCCTGGCCGCCGAGCCGAACAATTTGAATCACTTCCGCGCGGTGATCGATGGCTATCGCCGACTCAACAACCCATCCGCCGCCTTGGAGTATGTGAAGCTCGCCCGCCAATTGCCCTCCGCCGCCGGAGACGCCACGCTCGAAAAGCTGCAAAGCGACCTTGCGGTCAATATTCTCGAATCCCGAGTCAAGGATGCCGCCGAAAAGCTGGCCGCCAACGCTTCAGACGAAGCCGCCCGCCAAGCGCACGAGGCCGCGTTGGCCGAACTCAGCCAGCTAAAACTCTCCGACGCGAAGTCCTACGTGGAGCGCTATCCCAACGACTACGCGGCGCGCTACACCCTCGCGAGCCTGCTCTTCGAAACCGGAGACCTGCAGGGTGCGATCGCCAACTTCCAACAAGCGCAAAAATCTCCCAAAGTTCGCCTCGCGGCCCTTGCTGGCATGGGCAAGGCGCTCAAGGCCAAGAAGATGTTTGACCTCGCGGTCCAGCAGTTCCAAACCGCCAAGAGCGAGATCCCGGCGATGGACGAACTCAAGAAGGACATCATCTACCAGCTCGCCGAGTGTTTCGAGGGCATGGGCAAGACCGACGAGGCCATCACCGAATACAAGCTCATCTACAGCGACGACATCGGTTTCCGCGACGTGGCTGACAAGATTAACGCCTTTTACTCCAGCCGCTGA
>DAIPIP010000103.1:4567-10408 GCA_036770725.1 Opitutaceae bacterium | reverse complement strand
ATCGAGCACCCCGGCCACGTATAACCAGCCCTCGCCGGTCTCCACATAGGTGATGCTGTCGGAACGCTTCGTCATACCTCGGTGGCTTCGTTTCTGTCTGCTTGGTTTCTTTCATCGGTTGAGTCTTTCTTTAGTGGCTCAACTCGTGTCCGTCGATTCGGGGCAACCTCAGAGCGCGCCGGTTCTAGCACGATTGATCGTCATCAATCACGGCGGTCCCAGCGGTCACGCCTTACCATAAGTTCAAAAGCTTTGGGTATTCGGCATCCGATTTTTCGATGCAGAAGACGCCAGACCAGATAAGGAAAGGGGTTCCTCGCGGTGGGTAGGTGGAGCGAATTGTCCCCAATACGCTGACGCGGCACGCCGCGCCCAGATCGCAATCGCGAAGAAAACCAGCGCGTTGGGGGACAACGAGTTCCACCTCCATCAGCTTTGAGGTCATCCAGTGATCGCCGCCAGCCACTCGACCCGGTGAAAATAGCGAAAAATCTGGGAAAGGCGGGCTATTCTTTGATCTGGAATAGTTTGTGACATCGGACTGTCTCCCCAGCACGAGGGCTCATGCCAACCACCTTGTATTTGGATTTTTGCAGGGACCTGTGCCGTCCGGTGCCTCGAACGAGGACGACACGGAGTTCGCCCCTCCAGTTGCCCATAAAAAAGCCGCCTCTCTCAGGGGAGAGGCGGCTTTGAAAAGTGGCTGCCCGACTAGGATTCGAACCTAGACAAAGCGAGTCAGAGTCGCTTGTGCTACCATTACACCATCGAGCAGTGAGAGTTATAAAATGTATGCGCGTAGAGGAGGGTTATTCTTGCCTGGCCGCGCCAGTCGAAGCTGGCGGACCTAAGGCTGGAGCCGGCGATGGGATTCGAACCCGCAACCGCCTGTTTACAAAACAGGTGCTCTACCGTTGAGCTACACCGGCGACTTAGCCCTTAAACGCATGCAGTGGACTGAAAAAGAGCCAGCCCGTTCTTGAATAAACGTGCCGTAAAGTGGTGGTTCCCCCGGGACTCGAACCCGGAACCAATTGATTAAGAGTCAACTGCTCTACCATTGAGCTAGGAAACCAAAAACGGGAAGGAGGACACTCCGGTTGAGCGCGGCTCTGTCAACGTCGTTTTCCTAAAAAAACGGGGTTGGCCGAATTTGCCCTTGCATCGCTTCTTTCGACTCTCTGCCTTCTTCCCTCCCTCCAATGCAAAAGACCAAAAAGTCCGTCGCCAAGCGCTTCAAGCTTTCCGCCAAAGGTAAGCTCATGCGTCGCACGCCTGGCTTCCGTCATTTGCTTGCTTCGAAGAGCACCAAGGCCAAGCGCCGTGCCTCCCAGGACAAGCAAGTAGCCGAAGGCCACGCCAAGCCGCTCAAGCGCTGTCTCCCGTTCGGTCTGTAATTAACCCACAGATCGAGCCTTAAACCGAAAACCGCCTGGCGGGTGATCCTAACGAGACGACCCTCCGGCCCAAAAACAGAAAAATAATCCAACATGCCTCGTGCCACAAATGCCGCCGCTTCCCGTCGTCGCCGGAAGAAGGTTCTTACCTACGCCAAAGGTTACTTTGGCAACAAATCGAAGCTCTATCGCTACGCGAAAGACGCCGTCCATCACGCCTGGCTCCACGCCTTCAAGGCCCGCCGCAAGAAGAAGGGCGACTTCCGCTCCATCTGGATCATTCGTTTGAACGCCGCCGCTCGCGCCAACGGCATCAGCTACAGTCGCCTCATCGAAGGTCTCAAGGCCGCCAACATTCAGCTCGACCGCAAGGTCATGTCGGACATCGCCATCCGCGATGAGGTCGCCTTCACCAGCCTGGTTGACAAGGCCAAGATCGCTTTGAGGGAAAAGGTCGCCGCAAAGGCCGCCTAAGCAGTCAACTCAAACGCGAGCCCGCACGGCTCGCCTACTTTTTGTCCCCGGAGGACGGGCCTTTTCCCAAGGCGCCGTCCTCTTTTTTTGCCCCTGATTTATTGCCCACAGAACACACGAAACTACGTGGAAAGGGCGGAGTTTTAAAATCACGAAAAAACACACGAAATACACGAAAGAGGAACGGGTCGGTTTCGGTGCCGGGCTCGTCTTGTTGCATCCCCGCCTCGTGTTCAACTTCGATTCTGTTTCCGTGTCCTCCGTATTTTTCGTGGTAAACCCTACTCCGCGAGTTCCGGCCTTTTCTTCCGAGTAGTCCGTGTGTTCCGTGGTCCCCCACCACCTATCCCGCCTTTTACCTGATTTCTCGATGCAAGACCAACTCGCCGCCCTTCTCGCCAAAGCCGCCGCCGAATTGCCGGCCCTCGCCGCGCGCCCCGAATTCGAGGCCGCCAAGGCCCGCTTCGTCGGCCCCAACGGCGAACTCACCGCGCTCATGAAACAGATGGGCTCCGTGCCCAAGGAGCAAAAGCCCGTCGTCGGCAAGTTGGTCAACGAGGCCAAGACCGCGCTCCAGGCCCACCTCGACGCCGCCCTCGCGCGCATCGAGTCCGCCGAGCTCGCCGCCAGGCTCGGTCCGGCCGTCGATCCCACGTTGCCCGCGCCCGACCGCGGCCTTGGCACCCACCATCCGCTCACCCTCGTGCGCGAGGAGATGACCCGCATCCTGCGCAAGGTCGGCTTCACCGTGGTCGAGGGCCCCGAGGTCGAGACCGAGTATTATTGCTTCGACGCGCTCAACACCCCCTCCGACCACCCGGCGCGCGACGCGCAGGACACGTTTTATCTGCCCGAGTCCGCGCGCTTCGGCAACGTATCCAAAAAGTCACCACACGAAAAATATCTGCTCCGCACCCACACCAGCTCGGTGCAGATCCGCACCATGCTTAAGGGCGAGCCGCCCATCCGCATCGTGTCGCCCGGCCGCGTTTATCGGCGCGACACCACCGACGCCACCCACTCGGCGAATTTCCATCAGCTCGAGTGTCTCTACGTGGACAAGAACGTCACCGTGCGCGACCTCAAGGCTCTGCTCGACTACATCTTCGCCTCGCTCCTCGGCAAGGACACCAAGACGCGTTTCCGCCCGCACTATTTCGGCTACACCGAGCCGAGCTTTGAGGTGGATCTCAGCGCGACGCATCTGCCCAAGGTCAACAAGCCTTGGATCGAGATCGGCGGCTGCGGCATGGTGGACCCGGTCGTGTTCAAGGACGTCGGCTATGACCCCGAGGTCTGGAGCGGCTACGCCTTCGGCATGGGTCTGGAGCGCCTCGCCATGCTGCTCTACGGCATCGATGACATCCGCTATTTTTATCAAAACGACGTCCGCTTCCTGAAGCAGTTCGCCTGAAATAATCCTGATTAACCACGGAGACCACGCAGGACACGGAGAGTAAAACCGAGAACAGCCTTTCCTGATTTCCTCCTCTCCGTGCCCTCCGTGTCCTCCGTGGTTTAAAACATAATCCCCATTTCTCATGAAAGTTTCCCGCTCCTGGCTCCAAGACTACGTTGATCTCGCCGGTATCTCCGACGACGACATCTCCCGCGCTATCACCTTCCTCGGCTTTGAGGTCGAGCAGGTCATCCGCACCGGCGCGCCCGCCTTCAACAACGTCGTCGTCGGCCACATCCTCACCCGCGACAAGCACCCCAACGCCGACAAGCTTTCCGTCTGCACCGTCGATGTCGGCGAGGCCCACGGCGGCGTGCGCACCATCGTGTGTGGCGCGCCCAACTGCGATGCCGGCAATCGCGTGCCCGTCGCCATCCCGGGCGCGGTGCTGCCCGGCGACTTCGTCATCAAAGAAGCCAAGGTGCGCGGCCAGCCCTCCTCCGGCATGATGTGCTCGGCCAAGGAACTCACCCTCGCCGAGGACGCGCAGGGTCTGCTCCTGCTCTCCGGCGAACCTGCGGTCGGCACGCCGATCAACGACATCCTGCCTCCCGGCGATGTCGTGTTCGACATCGAGATCACGCCCAACCGCCCCGACGCGCTCTGTCACCTCGGCGTCGCGCGCGAACTCGCCGCGTGGTTCAAAAAGGAGCTTCGTTACCCGCAAGTGAGCGTCGGCGTCACGACCCCGGCCTCCGTCGCCTTGGATCTGCGCACCATCAACTACCCCGGCGCGTCCGCCCCGCGCCACGACCTGTTGAAATCCGTGCGCGTCGAAGCATCGAAGGACTGCCCGCTCTACACCGCCACCGTGGTCACCGGCGTGAAGGTAGGCCCGTCGCCCGAGTTTATCCAGCGTCGCCTCGCCGCCGTGGGTCTGCGCCCGATCAACAACGTCGTCGATATCGGCAACTACGTGATGCTCGAATACGGCCAGCCCGTGCATGCCTTCGACGCCGCGAAACTCGGCGGTGCCGAGATCGTGGTGCGCCACGCCGCCGAGGGGGAAAGCATCGTCACGCTCGATCACAAGGAGCGCGCGCTCGACCACCACATGCTCGTGATCGCCGACGCGCAGAAGCCCGTCGTGATCGCCGGCATCATGGGCTCGGCCGACTCCGGCGTGTCCGCCGACACCATCGACCTGGTGCTCGAGGTCGCCTACTTCAAACGCCAGTCTGTGCGCTCAACTGGAAAGCGCCTCGGTCTCTCCTCAGACTCCTCGTATCGCTACGAGCGCGGCGTGGATGCGCACTCCCTGGAGGAGGCCGCGCATCGCTTCATCGATCTCATCCTCGCCCACGCCGGCGGCGTAGTGGCGGGGCCGATACACGTGGTCGGCGCGGACATCCCGTGGGAACGCGAGATCACGGTCACACCCGTCTACATCAACGAGAAGCTCGGTTTCGAAATCCCCGCCGACGAGATGCGCGCCTCGCTGGAGCGCCTCGAACTCGTCGTCACCGAGGAGGTTCCCACCGAGACGCGCGGACCGGCCTGGACCTTCTCCATCCCGAGTTGGCGCGACGACCTGGAGCGCCCCATCGACCTCGTCGAGGAGATCGTGCGTCTCTACGGCACCGAGAAGATTCCGTCCTCCGTCATCCAGTCGCCCGGCCTGGTGGGCAACGACGACCCGATCGTATTGTTCAACCGCCACGTCGCCGCCGCGCTGGTGGGGCAGGGGTTCAACGAGTGCGTGAACTACACCCTGCGCCCGGCCAGGGAACTCGCGGCCTGGACCTCGCCCGCGCAGGTCGGCGCGCTCGCGCTGGCGAATCCCTTTGTCGAGGACCAGTCGCACCTGCGTTCGTCGCTCGTCGGCGGACTGCTCGACTCGCTCGCGCTCAACCAGGCGCGCGGCGTGGCGGCGTCGCGTCTCTTCGAGACCGGTCGCGTGTTCTTGGAGCGCAACGGCCAACTCTCCGAGTGCGTTGCCGCCGCGTTCGTGATCGCGGAGGAAACGGGCGAGCGCAGCTGGCGCGCGCGCGAGGCGGCGGATTTTTATACCGCGAAGGCGCAGACCGCGGTCATAGCGGCGGCGGCGGGCGTCGAGCTCGGCCGCCAGCCCACCGCGCTGGTGGGCGAGTCCTCGCCCGGTTGGCAGGCGGGTCACGCGGCGGTGGCGGGCAACATTCAGCACGGCTGGACCGCGACCTTCGGGCTCGTGGATCTCGCGCATTTGAAGGCGCTCGGCCTCACAGGAAAAGTTTACGCGGGCTTCTTTGCCATCGTGTCGGAGAAGGTGACGGCTGACGCGGATCGTCGCGGTTACAAGCCCTTCAGCCTGCAACCCGCCGCGCTGCGCGACCTCGCGGTCGTGGTGCCGGCGACGACGCCGGCCGCCGAGGTGCAGAAGGCCATCGCCAAGCAGGCGCGCGCCGCGGTGGGCAACGCCTTCGCGCTGGAAGGCGTGGAGATTTTCGACGTTTACACCGGCAAGGGCGTGCCCGAGGGCCAGAAGAGCTTGGCCTACGCGCTTACCTTCCGCGCCGCCGACCGCACGCTGAC
>DAIPIP010000103.1:0-4467 GCA_036770725.1 Opitutaceae bacterium | reverse complement strand
TTCAGAACGGCACGTCTTCGTCCACCGACTGGCCAGGTTCCTCGGGCAAGGGAGCACCGTCGTCGTCGGGAGGCGGGGCGCCCGCGCCCGACGCGTCGTCCAAGGTCTCGATTTTCCAGGCGTTGAGGTTCACAAAATAGCTGTCCTTCCATTCGCGGCCGCGAAGGTCGAAGAAGACTTTGGCCTTGGTGTCGGGCTTCAGGGCGGCGACGAGCGCGACCTTGTCCTTCACGCACTCGAACTTGATGTCCTGCGGGAATTTCCCCGACTCGATGGTGAGCACGAACTCGCGCTTGTTGAAGCCGCTGCCGAAGGTTTGCTCGTCGAAGATTTTTTTAACGGTGCCGGTGATTTCAAACATGGCCCGACAATGTGCGAATCGACCGACAGGTGCCCAGCCGCTTTTGCGCGCCAACCTTGTTTTCAAGCCTTGTGAGAGGGGCGCAGTCGCCTGTTTTATCGTAATCTTTCGCCCATGTCCGCTTCCCACATCGACATCGACCACCTTGCCACGCTTTCCCGTCTCGCGCTCACGCCGGAGGAAAAAGCGACGTTTTCCGCCCAGCTCGACGACATCGTTGGTTACATCAAGAAGCTCAAGGAGGTGAACGTGGATGGCGTCGAGCCGACCGCCCACGCCACGCCGATTTTCAACGTGCTCCAAGCCGACGAACCGCGCGATCCCGCGCTGTTCACCGCCGAGGACGCCCTTCGCAACGCCCCGCAACAGCGCGACAACATGGTCGTGGTGCCCCGCGTGGTCGAATAACCCGCCCGTCCTTTATCACCGCTTCCGTCTTTATCCCGCCCGCCATGTCCTCTCCCGAAAACAAATCCGGCGCAGGTGCTTCGCGCCTTTTATGCTATCTCGCGTCCGCCATTTTTTTCGGCTGCGGCGTGTTGTTCTGGTTCGCGCCTATGGAGATGCACGTCGCGGTGCGCGGTGTAGTCGCCGGTTTCAACGCCATCGTCGCGCTGGCGGTGTTTCTCTACGGACGCCAACTCAAGGACGAAAGCTGAACGATGTGCGCCCGTCTTTATTCGTTTTTCCGTCGTCGTTGGGTGCTCGTCGCGAGCGTGTGTGTGCTGGGCGCGGCGGGGTTGATCCTGGGCGCGCGGGTGCTCATCGAGCGCAAAGCGCACCATGTTCACTCCAGCGTGGCCGAGGTGCCGAGACACCGCGTCGCCCTGGTGTTGGGTTGCGTGCCGGTGTTGGCCGACGGTCGGGCGAATCTCTTTTTCCAGCATCGCATCGCGGCTGCGGCGGATTTGTTCAAGGCGGGACGGGTCGATTATCTGCTGGTGAGCGGCGACAACCACCGCGCGGGCTACGACGAGCCGACCGCGATGCGCGATGCGTTGGTGGCGCGCGGAGTGCCGGCGGATCGCATCGCGCTCGATTACGCGGGCTTCAGCACCCTCGATTCCGTGGTGCGGGCGAAGCATGTTTTCGGGCAAAGCGAGCTGTGTATCGTCAGCCAGCGCGACCACGCGATGCGGGCGGTGTTCATCGCGCGCGCCCACGGTGTGTCGGCGGTGGGCTTTGCGGCGCGGGACGTGGGATTTCGTTTCGGTTTTCGCACCCATGTGCGCGAGTCGCTGGCGCGGGTGCGCGCGGTGCTCGACGTGAAGCTGCTGGGGCGCGAACCGCGTTTCTACGGGCCGCCGGTGCAGATCGGCGCGGTAGACCCGGCCGCCGTCTGAAATTCCCTTCCTTTTGAGGTCCGCATAAACACTTTTCCTCCCCCACTTCTTTCCCGTGTCCGCCACGCCGCTCCACCACCAAACCGTTGCCGAACTCTCCGCCGCCCTCGCGGCCGGTTCGCTCACTTCAGTCGCGCTCACCGAGGCCGTCATCGCCCGCACCCTCGCGGTCGAGGATCGCGTGCAGGCGTTCAACTCCTTCGACGCCGAGGACGCCCTCGCGCAAGCTGCTGATTCCGACGCCCGTCGCGCCGCCGGCCAGGCGCGCGGATCGCTCGACGGTATTCCCGTCGGCATGAAGGACGTCATCGCGGTCAAGGACCAGCCGCTCACCGCGTCGTCGAAGATGCTGGCCAACTTCGTGTCGCCCTACGATGCCACCGTGACGACCAAGCTCCGCGCCGCCGGTGTCGTGCTTTGGGGCCGGCTCAACATGGACGAGTTCGCGATGGGCTCCTCCACGGAAAATTCCGCGACGAAAAAGACCGCCAATCCCCACGATCTCACGCGCATCCCAGGCGGCTCATCGGGCGGCAGCGCCGCCGCGCTCGCGGCCGGCGAGGCCCCGGCCACGCTTGGCAGCGATACCGGCGGCTCGATTCGCCAACCCGCCGCGCTTTGCGGCGTGGTCGGCCTCAAGCCCACCTATGGTTTGATTTCGCGCTACGGACTCATCGCCTACGCCTCGTCGCTCGATCAGATCGGCCCCTTTGGCCGCACGGTGGAGGATTGTGCGATGTTGCTCCAGGCCATCGCCGGTCACGACGAGCGCGACAGCACCTCGTTCAAGGCCAACATCCCCGACTACCGCGCCGCGCTCACCGCGCCGCGCGAGCGTCCGTGGCGTATCGGTATTCCCAAGGAGTATTTCGGCGAAGGTCTCGACCCCGAGGTCGCCGCGGCGGTGCAGGCCGCCATCGCGTTTTATAAATCGCAGGGTGCCGAGATTCGCGAGGTGTCGCTCTCGCACACCGAGTATGCGCTAGCCGCCTACTACATCATCGCGACGGCCGAGGCTTCGTCGAACTTAGCCCGCTATGACGGCGTGCGCTACGGACATCGTAGTGATCAAGCGGATACGCTGCTCGACCTGTATTTCAAATCGCGCGCCGAGGGCTTTGGCAGCGAGGTGAAGCGCCGCATCATTCTCGGCACCTACGTGCTCAGCTCGGGCTACTATGATGCCTACTACGGTCGCGCGCAGAAGGTTCGCACCCTGATCCGCGAGGATTTCATCAAGGCTTATCAGGAAGTGGACGTCATTCTCACGCCCACCGCTCCGACCCCGGCCTTCAAGCGCGGCGAGAAGAGCGAAGACCCGCTCTCCATGTATCTGGCGGATATTTATACGATTGGCGTAAACCTCGCCGGTCTGCCCGCGATCAGCGTGCCCTGCGGATTCACGGAGAGCGGTTTGCCGATCGGCTTGCAGTTGATCGGTCGGCCCTTTGCGGAAGCGGATCTGCTGGCGGCGGCGCATGCGTATGATTCCGTGCATGCGCTGGGTAAACGAACCCCGGTGCTGTGATTTTTTAACCACGGAGAACACGGAGATCACGGAGATGGAGAACGAAGCACTGACCGAGAAAATCATTGGCGCGGCCATCGAGGTTCATCGTGAACTCGGGCCCGGTTTATTGGAGTCGGCCTATGAGGCGGCTTTGGCTCACGAGCTGATGTTGAGAGAAATTCGGTATGAGCGCCAAAAGGAGATGCCGGTGCGCTACAAGGGCTTCCTCATCGAAGTTGGGTATCGATTGGATTTGTTGGTGGAGAATCAGGTGATCGTGGAGCTGAAGGCGGTTACCGAGATGCATCCGATTTTTGAGGCACAGCTCATTACCTATCTCCGCCTCTCCGGCCATCGCGTCGGTCTTTTGATTAATTTCAACGTTCCCCGGCTCAAGGACGGCCTCATCCGCCGAATTGTCTGAGTCTCCGTGTTCCTCCGTGACCTCCGTGGTTAAACCCTCCGAATCCTCCTCTTTTATGCAGTTCGAAGCCGTCATCGGTCTTGAAGTCCACGTCCAGATCAAGACCCGTTCCAAAATGTTCACGCGTGTCGCCGCCGGTTATGGCGCGCCCGAGAACACGCTCACCGATCCCATCGTGCTCGCCCTGCCCGGCGCGCTGCCGGTCATGAACAAGGCCGCCGTCGATGCCATCATCAAGGCCGGGCTCATGCTCGGCTGCGAGATCGCCCCGGTCTGCAAATGGGACCGCAAAAACTACTTCTACCCGGACTCGCCCAAGAACTATCAAATCTCCCAATACGACCAGCCCATCTGCATCGGCGGCTCGGTGGAAATCGAGCTGCCCGGTCCGGCGCGCAACATCCTGGGCGAGCACAAATCCATCCCGCTAACCCGCATCCACCTCGAGGAAGACGTGGGCAAACTCAACCACGGCGTCGGCGGCTCGCTCATCGACTACAACCGCGCGGGCACGCCGTTGATGGAGATCGTATCCGATCCGGCGATACGCTCGGCCGACGAGGCCTACGCCTACCTTCAGTCTCTGCGCACCAGCATCGTTTACGCCGGCATCTCCGATTGCGACATGGAGAAGGGCCAGCTGCGCTGCGACGCCAACATCTCCATCCGCCCGGTCGGCCAGACCGAGCTCGGCACCAAGGTGGAGCTGAAAAACCTGAACTCCATCGCCTTCGTGCGCGACGGCATCGCCCACGAGATCGCCCGACAGATCGCGGTCGTGAAGGCTGGCGGCGTGATCGTGCAGGAGACCCGCGATTTCGACGGCCTC
>DAIPIP010000102.1:0-10489 GCA_036770725.1 Opitutaceae bacterium | reverse complement strand
CCATGGACGTCGATGGCATCCTCACCGACGGCACCATCCTTGTCTCCTCCGACGGCGTGGAGACCAAACGCTTCTCCATCCTCGACGGCATGGGCCTCGTCCGCCTCCGCAAGGCCGGCATCGCCGTCGCCTGGATCAGCGGCCGCGCCTCCGACGCCACCCTCGTCCGCGCCGAGGAACTTCGCATCCCCCACCTCATCCAGGACCGCACCGACAAGCTCGACGCCCTCCATGAGCTCGCCGCCGAGCTCGAGCTCGGCCACGACCAGATCGCCTACATGGGCGACGATGACATCGACGCCCCCGCCCTCCAATGGGCTGGCATCGGCATCACCGTCCCCACCGCCATGCCCATCGCCCTCGACGCCGCCGACTACCTCACCACCCGCCCCGCCGGCCTCGGCGCGGTCCGGGAAGTTTGTGAACAAATCCTCACCGCCAAGGGTCACACCGATTTCCATCTCTGATCGTCCACCTCGGTTTCCCCTCCCCACACGGTGCCAAGCTTCCACAAACTCCTCCTCACCGCCGTCGCCTTGATCATTGGTCATGGGTCATTGGTCCTTCCGGCCCGGGCCCAGTCTTCCCCCCAGCCCAAAGTCGCCGCCCGCGCGCCGGTCAAAAACTTTCGCCTCCCCATCTTCAACGAAGAAGGCTTCCGCCACCTCATGCTCCGCGCCGCCGAGGCCCGCGTGCCCTCGACCGAACAAATCGACGTCATCGAGATGGAACTCACCCTCTTCACCGGTCTCGCCGACGAACAAATCGAATCCATGCTCGCCGCCCCCTCCGCCTCGTTTTTCCCCACCCGACTCCTCGCCTCCGGCTCCCAAACCGTCCGCCTAGAACGCACCGACCTCACCATCACCGGCTCCGACTGGAGCTACGACCACAACGACAAAAAAGTGGTCATCAACCGCGACGCCCACGTCATCTTCCGCTCCGCCATCGGCGACATCCTCAAATGAATCCTTTCAGAATCATCCCCCGCCTCGCCCTCCTGTCATTGGTAATCGGGCATTCGTCATTGGTCATTCCGGCTCGGGCCGCCGAGCCCGCTCCCGCTCCCACCGAACTCCGCAGCGACCGCCTCGTCATGCACTCCACCGACGAGGAATCCACCGCCATCGCCACCGGCAACGTCATCCTCACCGGCACCAACCTCCGCATCACCTGCGACTCCCTCACCATCATCGCCTCCCGCCTCGGCGACCGGAATTCCGCCATCCCCGACGTCGAGAAATTCAGATACATCCTCGCCACCGGCAACGTCACCATCATCCAAGGCGACCGCGAGTCCACCTCCCAGCGCGCCGAAGTTTTCCCCCGCGAAGACAAGGTCGTCCTCAGCGAAGACCCCGTAATCATCGACAAGAGCAACGGCTTCGCCGCCGCCGGCGAGACCATCACCCTCTTCCGCGGTCGCCGCGAGGTCCTCGTGGACAAACCCCGCTTCACCGGCCCGCCCATCGGCGACCTCGGCGCCACCGCCGCACCCCGCCCCGCCCCCGCCCCGACCACCCGCACTCCGTGAGCACCCCCTCCGAAATCTCCACGCGCGGCCTGGTCAAAACCTACGGCGAACGCGCCGTCGTCAACGGCGTCGATATCACCGCCCGCGCCGGCGAGATCGTCGGCTTCCTCGGCCCCAACGGCGCCGGCAAGACCACGACCTTCTACATGATCGTCGGTCTCGTGCCCGCCACCCGCGGCACCGTCACGCTCGACGGCCGCGACATCACCCGCCTGCGCATGAGCCAGCGCGCCCGCCTCGGCCTCGGCTACCTTCCGCAAGAGCCCTCCACCTTCCGCAAACTCACCGTCGTGGAAAACCTCATGGCCATCGTCGAGGCCATCGGCGTTCCCAAATCCGACCGCCGCGCCCTCGTGGACGAGCACCTCACCGAACTCCACCTCACTCACGTCGCCACCCAAAAAGCCTACACCCTCTCCGGCGGCGAACGTCGCCGCCTCGAGATCGCCCGCGCCCTCGTCACCAAGCCCAAATTCCTCCTCCTCGACGAACCCTTTGCCGCCATCGACCCCATCTCCGTCGCCGAAGTCCAAAAAATCGTCGTCGATCTGCGCGCCAAAGGCATCGGCGTCGTAATCACCGACCACAACGTCCGCGAGACCCTCAAAATCGTGGACCGCGCCTACCTCATCCGCGAAGGCCGCGTCTTCAAGGAAGGCTCCGCCGACTTCCTCGTAAACGACCCCGAAGCCCGCCAATTCTACCTCGGCGCCGACTTCAACCTCTAGTCTTGTAGGGCGGGGTCGCCGCACCCCGCCGCTCCGACGTCCTACCAGCTCTACCAGCTTCCCCCGCCATGCCTCACAAAGCCATCCACGGCATCACCGTCGCCCACTTCCTCGAAACCCACGGCGAGAAGCTGAAGCTCGAGTTGCTCACGCCCGCCGACGGCCTGCACCGCCTCATCCGCGAGGGCTCCATCAACCGCCCCTCCCTCGCCCTCACCGGCTTCTTCAAATATTTCGCCAACAAACGCATTCAGGTCATGGGCGCCGCCGAGATGACCTACTACCGCACCTTGGCTCCCACCGAGCAGACCCGGATCCTCGGCGAGATGCTCGACCGCCAGATCCCCTGCATCGTCCTCACCCGCAACTACCAGCCCACCCCCGCCATGCTCGCCGTGGCCATCGACCGCAAACTCCCCATCTTCCGCACCCAGATGATCACCATGCACTGGGTCAACATCGCCACCCTCTGCATCGACAACGAGTTCGCCCCCGCCTCCACCGTCCACGCCACCACCCTCGATATCAAAGGCATGGGCGTCATGCTCCGAGGTGAAGCCGGCGCCGGCAAATCCGAGTGCGCCCTCGCCCTCATCGAGCGCGGCCACTCCCTCGTCGCCGACGACCTCACCGTCGTCAAACTCATCGACGAACGCGACCTCCTCGCCTCCTCCCGCGCCCTAAACCGCGGCTACATGGAGTGTCGCGGCATCGGCATCATCAACATCGCCGAGATGTTCGGCATACAGGCCATCCGCATCGACAAACGCCTCGACATGGTCATCACCCTCCGCACCTGGACCCCCGAGGTCGTCGAGGAACGCACCGGCCTCGAGGAAAATTTTCACGAGATCCTCGGCATCAAGCTCCCCCACTTCGAGCTCTTCGTCCGCCCCGGCCGCGACATGGCCCGTCTCGTCGAGGTCGCCGCCATGGTCCAGGCCCTCCGCCGCGTCGGCCACGATCCCGCCCAGACTTTTAACGACCGCCTCATCGCCCACATGGCCGCGCAGATGCCCCCCGAGCCCGAGCGCGTCATCAAACCCTTCGCCACCGCCTCCGGCACCCGCCCCCCCATCCCGCCCGCCTCCGCCGACTAACCAGCTTCCCCTCCCTCACTCCCTTTCCGTGTCTTCCTCCTCAAACCTTCGCCCCGACGGCCGCCTCCCCGATCAACTCCGCCCGGTTAAATTCGAGGCCGGCATCGCCCCCCACGCCACCGGCTCCGTGCTCGTCTCCTTCGGCGCCACCCGCGTCATCTGCGCCGCCACCATCGAGAACAATGTCCCCGCATGGATGCGCCAGCAACGCGTCCCCGGCGGCTGGCTCACCGCCGAGTATTCACTTCTCCCCTACAGCACCCACGAACGCAAACAGCGCGACATCTCGCGCGGCAAGCTCGACGGCCGCACCGTCGAGATCCAGCGCCTCATCGGCCGCTCCATCCGCGCCGTCATCGACCTCCAAAAGCTCGGCCAGAACACCCTCTGGATCGATTGCGACGTCCTCCAGGCTGACGGCGGCACCCGCACCGCCTCCATCACCGGCGCCTACCTCGCCGCCCGCCTCGCCGTGCAAACCCTCATCGACTCCGGCAAAATAAAAGAGAATCCCCTAACCGATTCCGTCGCCGCCATCAGCGTCGGCCTGCTCAAGGGCCAGCCCCTCCTCGACCTCCCCTACGCCGAAGACAAAGACGCCGAGGTGGACTGCAACATCGTCATGACCGGCCGCGGCCGCTTCGTCGAAATCCAGGGCGCCGGCGAAGAAGCCACCTTCAGCGGCGACGAGTTCAACCAGCTCCTCGCCCTCGCCCAAAAAGGCATCCGCGAACTCGCCGCCGCCCAAACCGCCTTCCTCAGCCGCGAACTCCTCAAACTCGGCTAACTAACGGATAGCTGCACACCGCTGCCCTCCCCAAAGTATGCCGCGCATTTTCGACAACATCTCCGAGCACCTGCTGCCTCACCTTAAAAACACGCTGTCGAACTCCGAACGGGCAGATTTTTGTGTGGGCTATTTCAATCTGCGCGGTTGGCAGCAAATAGATCCCTTGATCGAAAAGTGGTCCGGAATCGCCCCGCATCAATGCCGTCTTCTGGTCGGAATGCAGCGCCTTCCCCAAGATCAATTCCGCGATCTCAAACGCATCGGCGACCCGGCCAAAATCGACAACCAGACCATCCTCCGCCTCAAGAAGCGCTTGGCCGATGACTTCAGGAAACAACTTTCAATTGGTATCCCAACCGATGACGAGGAAGCTGGCCTTCGCCGCCTCGTCGCCCAACTCCGCAGCGGCAAGGTCGTGGTAAAGCTGTTCCTCAAGCACACCCTCCACGCCAAACTCTACCTCTGCTTCCGCCAGGATCATAACAACCCCATCACCGGGTTTCTTGGCAGCAGTAACCTCACCCTTTCGGGCCTCGCCTACCAAGGTGAACTCAATGTCGATGTCCTCGACCACGATGCCACGCAAAAGCTGGCCAAGTGGTTCGATGACCGCTGGGCCGATAAGTGGTGCATCGATATCACTCAAGACCTCATCACCGTCATCGAGGAAAGCTGGGCCCGCGAGCAGCCGGTTCCGCCCTATCATATCTACCTCAAGATGGCCTACCATCTCTCCCGCGAGGCCCGGGCCGGCCAGTCGCAGTTTGAAGTGCCTTTCGAGTTCCGCGATCTGCTACTCCCGTTCCAGAAAGCGGCCGTCCAGATTGCCGCGCATCACCTGAGTAATGAAAAGCGGCGGGGCGTTATGCTTGGCGATGTCGTTGGTTTGGGCAAAACCGTCATGGCCACCGCCCTCGCCAAACTCTGGGAGGAGGAGACCGGCGTCAGCACCCTCATTCTCTGCCCGAAAAACCTTCGTCCCATGTGGCAGACCCAAGTCGAAACCTACGGCCTGCGCGGCAAGGTTCTCAGCTTCACCCAAGCCATCCGCGAACTGCCATTCATCCCCGCCCGCTTCAAATTGATCGTCATCGACGAAAGCCATAACCTGCGCAATGCCGAGGGCCGCATCTACAAATCCATTCTCGAATTCGTCCGCCAGAGCGATGCCCGCGTCATCCTGCTCTCCGCCACCCCATACAATAAAACCTACCTCGATCTGTCCGCCCAGCTCCGGCTCTTCGTGCCCGAGGACCGGAATCTCGGCATCCGGCCCGAAGCCTACCTCAAGCGAGTCGGCGATTTGGAGTTCAGCCGTCTTCACCAATGCTCGCCGCGCACCTTGCCCGCGTTCGAGGCCAGCACCGACGCCGACGACTGGCGCGAACTCATGCGGCTCTTTCTCATCCGCCGCACCCGCTCCTTTATTCTAGAAAACTACGCCCAGGACGACCCCGTTCGCGGCCGAAAATTCCTCACTTTCTCCGACGGACGCCGCTCCTATTTCCCCATCCGCCAGCCCCGCACCCTTGCCTTCAAAATCGACGACCAAGACCCCGCCGACCAATACGCGCGCCTCTACTCCGATTCCGTGGTCCAAACAATTAACGCCCTGAACCTTCCTCGCTACGGTCTCCAAAACTACATCGACCCCAAGCCCAAGACCGTCGCCTCCGAATCCGAACAACTGCTCATCGATGGCTTATCCAAGGCCGGCAAACGTTTGATGGGCTTTTGCCGTATCGGCCTCTTCAAACGCCTCGAAAGCTCGGGGTTCGCCTTCTACCAATCCATCCAGCGCCACCTCCTTCGCAATTACGTCTTCCTCCACGCCCTGGACCATAACCTGCCGCTCCCGATCGGTGGCCAGGGCGCCGAGTTTCTCGACTCGAGACTCTACGACGAGGATGCCGACGACACCGCGCAGGACGAATTGATCGACGAATCCGAGGAGAACCCCGTCCCCAACGACGGCACCGGCTTCATTTTCGAGGAGGAACACTTCAAACAGCGCGCCGCCGATATCTACCGCACCTACGCCACGACCATCGCGAAACGCTTCCGCTGGATACGCGGCGGACTGTTCAAAAAATCCCTCGCCAAAGACCTCCGCGAAGACTCCGCCACCCTTCGCACCCTGCTCGCCGGAGCCAAGGAATGGACGCCCGACCGCGATCACAAACTCCAAGAACTCATCACCCTTCTCCGCGACCGGCATCCCGACAAAAAAGTTCTGCTCTTCAGCCAGTTCGCCGACACCATCCGCTACCTCACGAAACACTTGCGCCCCGCCGTCCCCGGCCTCGTCGAGGGCGTCACCGGCAGCAGCCACGATCCCACTGCGCTCGCCTGGCGTTTCAGTCCGGTGAGCAACGACAAACTCGCCCACCTCTCTCCCGGCTCCGAGATCCGCGTGCTCCTCGCCACCGACATCCTTTCGGAAGGCCAAAATCTCCAAGACTCCTCCATCGTCGTAAACTTCGACCTCCCCTGGGCCATCATCCGCCTCATCCAGCGCGCCGGCCGCGTGGACCGCATCGGCCAGCAGGCCGATACCATCCACTGCTACTCCTTCATCCCGGCCAACGGCGTCGAACGCATCATCCGCCTTCGTTCCCGCGTCGCCCAACGCCTCAAGGAAAACGCCGAGGTCGTCGGCTCCGACGAAACCTTTTTCGAGAAAGAGGACGTCCCCGAGCTGATCGCCAATCTCTACCACGAAAAAGCCGGCATCCTCGACGATGCCACCGACAGCGAGGTCGATCTCGCCTCCTTCGCCTACGAGATCTGGCACCAAGCCCTCAAAGCCAATCCCGACCTTGAGAAGATCATTCCCAAGCTCCCCGCCGTCGTTTACTCCGCCAAGGCCCATGCCCCCTCCCCCGATGCCCCCGAGGGCGTGCTCGTTTACATGAAGACCAGCGACGGCAACGATCTGCTCGGCTGGATCGACCGCGAGGGACGCAACATTTCCGAATCCCAGCTCAAGGTGCTCCGCGCCGCCGCCTGCCCGCCCGACACCCCCGCCCTCCCCCGCGACCCCAAGCACCATACCATCACCGCCCAAGGTGTCGCCCGCCTCGTCCGCGAGGAGAAAAACGTAGGCGGCACCCTCGGTCGCCCCAGCGGAGCCCGCTTCAAAGTTTACGAACGCCTCAAGCTCTACACCAAGGAAAGTCCCCTCTTCGAGACGCAGGAACTCAAGATCACCCTCGACCAGATTTACCGCCACCCGCTCAAACAGACCGCCACCGATCTCCTCAACAAACGCATCAAGTCTGGTATCGGCGACGAGGAACTCGCCCACCTCGTCATTGAGCTACGCCTGGAGGACCGCCTCAGCGTCATTCACGAGGAGGATCAGGAAAACGACCCCCAAATCATCTGCACCCTTGGCCTGCGCGCTGCTCCCTGACCCACGCACCGCCATGCACCTCATCTACTTCGACGAATCGGGCAACACCGGCACCAATCTCAACGCCGGCCAGCAACCGATCTTCGTCCTCGGCGCGCTCATCGTCCCCGAATCATCTTGGCTCGCCCTCGAAACCGACCTGCAAGCCGCCATCGAACATTACTTCCCCTCCCCCCGCCCCGACCACTTCGAGGTCCACGCCACCGAACTCCACAACCCCCGCGATTTCTGCAAAACCATCCCCATCTCCCATCGTTTGGAATTCCGCGACGCCTGGCTCGGCATCGCCCGCAGACACGGGCTCAAGTTCATCTACCGCGCCATCGTTAAAAAACGCTTTCAATCCTGGCTGCACGATACCTTCGGCGGAGGAGTCGCCATCAACCCCCACGTCGCCGCCTTTCCCCTCGTCGCCCGAGCCGTCGATAATCACCTCCAGACCCTCCCCGGCACCCCGCTCGGCATGTTCATCGCCGACGAAAACAAGGACGTCGTTCGCGACGTGGAAAAAGCCCACAAACTCCTGCGTGGCGCCGATGGCGTCCTAAAACTCACCCGCATCGTCGAAAAAGGCTTCTTCATCGACTCCGCCTCCAGCCTCCCGCTCCAACTTTGCGACCTCTGCGTTTATGCCGCTCGCCGTAAGGAAGAACAAAAAGCGGGCCTTTCCGTAAAACCGCTGGATGCCTCGGCCGTCGCTCACCTCGACCCGCTTATCCTCCGCACCGGCGAATCCCTGCCCGACGTGCTCGCTTGGCTTACCGAACAGCAAAAAAAAGATGCGGCCAGGGAACAGAGTCGCGGGAACGGAAAAGGTCCGAACCACACTGGTCGCAAGTCCCAATAACGCCCCGCTCCTTCCCTTTTTCAAGTCCGCTTTCATCCTCTTTCGTCCGCTTTCATCCGCTTCCGTCCGCTTCCCGCCCTCATGCCGCTCGACCGCACCGCCACCCGCGAACACCTCCGCGCCTTCCGTTTCTCCGAACTCTTCACCCAGGAGCTCGGCTGGGATTGGCCCGACTCCACCGCGCCTCTCCCCATCGTCGTGCGCACCGAGGGCGGCAACCGTGCCTTCGAGCTTCTCCCCGTCGCCCATAAGCGCGGCGTCGTCGCCTACCACTGCCCCGCCCCGGCTGGCACCGCCTTCCCCGATTCCGCCCTGCGCCAGAAGATCGAGACCGCCACCGCCAAGTCCGGCCCTCTCGAACACGTCATCCTCTTCACCGACGCCTCCCGCACCCAGGTCATCCTGCAAACCTCCCTGCGCCGCCCCGGCCAGCCCGTGCGCCGTCCCGAATACCGCTTCGATCTCTCCGGCTCCGGCGAGGCCCTGCTCCAGCGCCTCGACCGCCTCATTTTCACCCTCGATCAGGAAGAAGCCCTTACCGTCATCGACGTCGTCCAACGCCTCGAAAGCGCCACCGTCGCCGAAAAGGTCACCAAAAAGTTCTATGACCGCTTCGCCAAGGAG
Source organism: Opitutaceae bacterium (assembly GCA_036770725.1). GTDB lineage: Bacteria > Verrucomicrobiota > Verrucomicrobiia > Opitutales > Opitutaceae > IMCC26134_A. Next base: position 1,451 of record DAIPIP010000102.1, on the reverse strand, counting down.
CGCGAAACCTTCACCGACTTCATCAAGGGCATCCAGGCCGAGGGCGACCGCTCCTGGTATGCCTCCGTTATGCTCAACCGCCTGATGTTCGTCTATTTCATCCAGGCCAAGGGCTTCCTCGACCAAAACACCACCTACCTCGCCGACCGCCTCGAAAAAGTCCGCGCCCTCGCCGGCAAAAACCAGTTTCACTCCTTCTATCGCGGCTTCCTCCTCCGGCTCTTTCACGACGGCCTCGGCAAACGCGAACCAGAGCGCAAATTCGACGCCCAGCTCTCCGCCCTCATCGGCCGAGTGCCCTACCTCAACGGCGGCCTGTTCGACGTCCATGCCCTCGAACGCGACAACCCCTCCATCGTCATCCCCGACGAGGCCTTTGAGCGCCTCTTTAAATTCTTCGGCGAATGGCGCTGGCACCTCGACGAACGCCCCCTCCGCGAACAGGGCGAGATCAACCCCGATGTCCTCGGCTACATCTTTGAGAAATACATCAACCAAAAACAGATGGGGGCCTACTACACCAAGGAGGACATCACCGACTACATCTCCAAAAACTGCGTCCTCCCCTGGCTTTTCCAGTTTGTCGAGACCCACCTCACCGCCCCCGCCGACCGTGCCGCCTTCACCACCTACTGGCAAGACCTCCTCCAGGAAAACCCTGACGCCTACATTTACCAAGCCCTCCGCCACGGCGTCTCGTGGGATTACCACGCCAAGTCCCCCCTCGCCACCCCGCACCCCCTCCCGCCCGAGATCGCCGCCGGCGTCTCACCCGCCACTCTGCAACACCCCGTTGGAGCCGTCGGGTCCATCAACGACCTCGCCACCATCCGCCTGCGCCGCCCCTGGCAAAAATCCGCCCCCGCCGACTACGCCCTCCCCACCGAAATCTGGCGCGAGGTCGTCGCCCGCCGCCAACGCTACGCCGAGGTTCACGCCAAGCTCTCCACCGGCCAGGTCACCGGCATCGCCGACTTCATCACCCTCAACCTCGATATCCGCCAGTTCTTCGCCGATCTCATCGCCCGCTGCCCCGAGCCCCGCTGGTTGCGCCACCTCTGGCACGCCCTGCAAGAACTCACCGTGCTCGACCCCACCTGCGGCTCCGGCGCCTTCCTCTTCGCCGGCCTCAACCTCCTGCAGCCCCTCTACGAAGGCGTGCTCCAACGCATGGACCAGCTCCTCCGCGACGCCGGGCTCGACGTGCCCGCCACCGCCCTCGCCGACCTGCCCGCGCCCGCCGAGAAGGCCGAAACAACCTTCCAACGCGTGCTCTCCCAGGTCAACGACCCGGCCAAGCACCCCACCCGCCGCTACTTCGTTCTCAAAGAAATCATCCTGCGCAACCTCTACGGCGTCGATATCATGGCCGAGGCGGTCGAAATCTGTAAGCTCCGTCTCTTCCTAAAGCTCGTCGCCCAAGTCGATCCCGACACCTCCAAGCCCAACCT
>DAIPIP010000286.1:0-2350 GCA_036770725.1 Opitutaceae bacterium | reverse complement strand
AAGTCGTCCAGATGAACCACGCCGCCGTGGACGCCGCCCTCGCCGGCCTCCGCGAGGTCACCCTCCCCGCCACGCTCGACGAAGCCGACGCCGCCCCCGCGCCCGACCGCTACGCCGCGTTCACCGATAAATTCCACCGCGACGTCACCGCCCGCCTCCTCGCCGGCGAAGGCGACCTCCTCCCCGTCTCCGCCATGCCCGTGGACGGCGGCTGGCCCACCGCCACCACCAAGCTCGAAAAACGCTCCATCGCCCTCGAACTCCCCCAGTGGGACGCGTCCCTTTGCATTCAGTGCAACAAGTGCGTGTTCGTCTGCCCTCACGCCGCCATACGCGCCACGCACACCGCGCCCTCCGACCTCGCAGGCGCGCCCGAGTCGCTCACCACCGTCCCCTTCCGCTCCAACGAACACCCCGGACGCCGCTACCTCCTCCAAGTCGCGCCCGACGACTGCACCGGCTGCTCGCTCTGCGTGCAGGTCTGCCCCGCCAAGGATAAATCCAACCCCCGCCACAAAGCCCTCGACCTCGTTCCCGCCGCCCCGCGCATGGAAACCGAGCGCGCCAACTGGGACTTCTTCGAAAAACTCCCCTCCCCCGACCGCGCAAAACTCGACCTCACCACGGTCAAAGGCAGCCAGTTCGCCAAGCCCCTCTTCGAGTTTTCCGGCGCCTGCGCCGGCTGCGGCGAGACACCCTACCTCAAGCTCCTCACCCAGCTCCTCGGCGATCGCCTCACCATCGCCAACGCCACCGGCTGCTCCTCCATCTACGGCGGCAACCTGCCCACCACGCCCTACGCCAAGGACGCCCACGGTCGCGGCCCCGCCTGGGCCAACTCCCTCTTCGAGGACAACGCCGAGTTCGGCCTCGGCCTCCGCCACGCCGCCGATCTTCGCCACGCCACCGCGCGCAGCCTGCTCAATAAACTCTCCCCGCGCATCGACCACGACCTCGTCGCCGCCCTCGGAGCCGCCACGCCCACCACCGAGTCCGACTTAGCCTCGCGCCGCGAAAAAATCGCCCTCCTCCGCTCCGCCCTCGCCAAACTCTCCCCCGACCCCGAAGCCGCGCGCCTCGCCGCGGTCGCCGACGACCTCGTCAAAAAATCCGTCTGGATCGTCGGCGGCGACGGCTGGGCCTACGACATCGGCTACGGCGGCCTCGATCACGTCCTCGCCTCCGGCACCAACGTCAAAGTCCTCGTCCTCGACACCGAGGTTTACTCCAACACCGGCGGACAATCCTCCAAGTCCACCCCCATGGGAGCCGTCGCCAAATTCGCCGCCGGCGGCAAGGCCACCGGCAAAAAAGACCTCGCCCTCATGGCCCTTCAATACGGCCACGTTTACGTCGCCCGCATCGCCTTCGGCGCCAAGGATTCGCAGAGCCTCCAAGCCCTGCGCGAAGCCGAGGCCTACGACGGCCCCGCCCTCGTCATCGCTTACAGCCACTGCATCGCCCACGGCTACAACATCGCCCACGGACTCGATCAGCAAAAACTCGCCGTCGATACCGGTTACTGGCCGCTCTTCCGCTACGACCCCCGCCGCGCCGACAAGGGCGAACCCGCCCTCCACCTCGACTCTCCCCCACCCAAGGTCGCGCTCAGCAAATTCACCGCCGGCGAAACGCGCTTCGGCATGCTTCAGGCCATCGCCCCCCAACGCGCCGACGCCTTCGCCGAGACCGCCCAGGCCGCGATCAAAACCCGCTACGCCCTTTACCAACACCTCGCCTCGTCCTCCGAGCCGCCCGCTCCGGCATCCGCTCCCGCATCCGCCGCGACCGCCCCCGCGTCCACGCCCAACACCCCCGCCGCCTAACCCGCCACGCCACCCACCATGAACCTCTCCACCGACTACCTCGGCCTCCGCCTTCGCAATCCCCTCATCATCGGAGCCTCCCCCTGCTGCGACGACCTAGACTTCTGCAAACGCCTGCAAGACGCCGGAGCCGCCGCCCTCGTCATGCACTCCCTCTTCGAGGAGCAGATCGAATTCGAGGAAAACGCCCGTTTCCAACTCATCGACGGCATCGGCGACAGCAACCCGGAGGCCCAAAACTACTTCCCTCACTACGACGATTACGCCCTCACCCCCGACCTCTACGTGCGCCAGCTCACGCGCCTCAAGGCCACCCTCGACATCCCCGTCATCGCCTCCCTCAACGGCCACCGCCCCGGCGGCTGGATCGACCAAGCCCGCCGCCTCGAACAGGCCGGCGCCGACGCCCTCGAACTCAACCTCTACTCCCTTCCCACCGACCCCGATGTCGACGCCGACGACGTGGAGGCCGACCACCTCTTCGTCGTCGGCCAGGTCGTCGAAACCGTCAACATACCCGTCTC
>DAIPIP010000101.1:0-10519 GCA_036770725.1 Opitutaceae bacterium | reverse complement strand
ACCAAAAACGTCGGCACTTTCTGCCTCGTTTCCTCCGACTGCGATTTCACCCCGCTCGTGCTCCGCCTGCGCGCCGAGGGCCGCCAGGTCATCGGCTTCGGCGGCAAAAACGCCGCCCCGCCCTTCGTCGCCAGTTGCACCCGTTTCCTCTATCTCGACGAAGCCCGCTCCAACGTCCAGGCCCCGCGCGCCAAACCCACCGCCGACCACCTCAAAAAAGACGCCAAACTCATCACCATGCTGCGCAACGCCGTCGAGGCCCACGCCGACGCCGACGGCTGGGCCGCCCTTGGCGGCGTCGGTTCGCACATCAACAACCAGGGCTCCTTCGATTCGCGCAACCACGGCTTCGCCAAACTCGGCGACCTCTTCGCCGCCATCGACCTCTTCGAGATTCGCAAAACCCAACTCCCCACCGGTGGCGCCTACATCCAGGTTCGCCTCCGTGCCTGACACGTGGTTTTGCGGGAACACTTCGCCCGTCCCGCTCTCCCATTCTCCATGCGTCTCACCACCGTCTGTATCGCGATTCTAGGTCTCCTCGCGCCGACCATCGCGTCCCACGCCGGAGAGTCGCCCGCCCCAGTCCCGACCGAAACGGCCGCCATGCTCGGCCCGGGCGAGGCGTTTGGTTTTCAAGCGAGCTGGGGCATTTTCCCACGCGCAGGCCGCATCGATATCTCCGCTGCTCCGCCAACCCCCGGGACCGACGCCGCCGAACGCCTCGTCACCGTGCGCATCGCCACCGATGGCACCATCGGTCGCCTCTATCGCTACGAGGCCGCCGGTGAAACCCTGTTCGCGGCCGACACCGGCTTCATGCAGTCCGCCTCCTACCACGCCCGCTCCCGCGGCAAACGCCAGGAACGCTCCCTCACCTTCGACTACGCCGCCCGAGTCGCCCACTACACCGATGCCATAGAACCCGAGCGCAACGCCACCGTCGCGCTCCCGGAAGGCGATCCCGTTGACCTCGTCACCAGCCTCGTCACCGCCCGCCGCTGGCAACTCGCCCCCGGCGATACCCGTGAAATCCTCGTCCAAGTGGACAAAAAATTTTACCCGCTCCTCCTCCGCGCCGGCGCCATCGAGCGACTCCGCACCAAACGCGGCGAGTTCTCCGCCCTCGTCGTCACCCCCGAACCCGTGGGCAAACCGGGCGGCCTTTTCCGACGCGGTGGTTCCATGAAAATCTGGCTCGAAAACTCCCCCGCTCGCCTCCCCCTTCGCATCGAGGTCAAAGGCCGCTTCGGCACCGTCACCGCCGACCTCGTCCACTACGTGCCGCCGCAGACTGAACCCGCTTCGCCTACCCTGGCCCCCGCTTTTGCGGCCGCGTCGGCGCCCAGCGCGCCATCCATCTGAACCGCCACGGCTTCGCCGCCCACTCCGGCCCGGCGTAATCCACGCCCACCCGCGGCCCGACAACGATCTCGCCCTCGCCCACTGTTCCGGGCTCGGCCGACTCGATCCATAAACCGCTCGACGCCTCCGCGGCGGCTCCGTTCAGCCCACGATCGATCTCCAGCGCTCGCGTCACCCGCCCCGGCCCGCTCACGCCCTCCACCCTGCGGATCAACACCGCCGCCGGCCAGTCGCGCGGCCCCGTCACCAGATTCAACATCTCGTGCATCCCGTAACAGAGATAAACATACCAACACCCCGCCGGACCAAACATCACCTCCGTCCTCCCCGTGCGCCCCTTGCTCGCGTGGCACGCCCTGTCCTCCGGCCCGTGGTAAGCCTCCGTCTCGGTGATGCGCAGCCTCCGCACCGCACCGTCCGGCATGCGCCTCACCAACGTCGCTCCCAGCAACCCGCGAGCAATTACAACCGTTTCACGTCCCGCCCATGGATTCGCTTCGACGCCCGGATTCATGTCCTCCACCTATCTCCGCCTCCACGCCGTGAACGCAATCCCCACCGCCGTCCGCACCCGTAAACAGAATCTCCGGCAGAGCTTCCGTCTATGCACCGGCGAGGGCCTCGTCGCCATGCCGCTCGTCATCATGACCCTCCCGGTCAACGTCGTGCTCGCCGCGCTCTTCACCAAGGTCCTCCACCTGCCCAACCAGACCATCGGCCTCATCAGCGCCCTGCCCTTCGTCTGCAACTTTCTCCAGGTCGGCCTCACCCCGCTGCTCGCGCGCTGGTTCGCCGCCAAGACCATCACCCTCACCGCCGCCAGCCTGCACGCCGTTTCCTGGACGTTTTTCTGCATCATGCTCGGCTTCCTCCCCGAGGACGATCCCGCCGCCGCCGGCCTCTGGGTCGGGCTCTGGTTTTTCTTTTCCAGCTTCTGCGGCGCCATCACCGGCGTGTCGTGGAACGCCTGGGTTCAGGAATGGGTGCCCGGCCGCCTGCGCGGCAAATACTTCGGCCGCCGCAACCGCCTTCTCCAGTTCTCCACCCTCTCCTTCCTCCTGCTCGCCGGTTGGGTCCTCGCCGCGTGGGATTACTCGCGGGCCGCCTTTCAACTCCTCGTCGCCTTCGCCCTCCTGCTCCGCGTGCTCTCCATTCTCTGGTCGCTCCGCATGCCCACCGAAGCCAGCGCCGCCCCGCCTTCGCGCGGCGCCACCTTCTCCGCGCAACTGGCCACCTTGAAACAAGCCCGCCCCTTTCTGCGTTTCATCGCCTTCGGCGCCGTCTGGTCCTTCGCCGCAAACATCTTCGGCCCGTTCTACCACGTGTTCATGTTCGAGGAGCTGCGCCTCTCCGCCCTCCAGGTCGGCACCCTCGCGGTCTGCGCCGCCACCGGCGCCGCCTTTTCCATGCCCGCCTGGGGCGCCCTGCTCGACCGCTATGGCAACAAGGGCGTCATGGTCGTCTCCCTCGCCCTCTGGCAGGTGCAAAACCTCGGCTGGTGTTTCCTCACCCCCGAAAACGCCGAATGGCTCTACCCGATGTGGGTTTGGGGCGGAGCCACCAACGCGGGCTTCTTTCTCGGACAATTCACCCTGCTGCTAAAACTCCTCCCCGTCCCGGCGCGAAACCTCGCCCTCGGTATGAACCTCGCCGCCAGCTCCCTCTTCGCCGCCATCGCCCCCGTGCTCGGCGGCGCCATCCTTGAATTTTTCCTCGCCCGCCAGACCGACGCCCTCGCCGTTTACCACGCCTGCTTCCTCGCCCAGCCCCTGCTCGCCATCATCGCAGGCTGGCTCCTTCTCACCATCCGCGAACCCGCCGCCTCTTCCCTCACCCACGTCGTCGGCGCCATGAGCAACGTCCGCACCCTCGCCAGCCTCTCCGGCCTCTCTTTTCTTTCCCAGTATTTGTTCTACCGCAAACCGGGCGCCAACAGGCACGGAACTCGCTGATGCCTCGATACCGCGTGATTTGACAAGCCACCAACGGAACTTGCCCATCACCTCGCCGCTCTACCTAGTTTAATCATGAAACGCTTCGCCATCTTCTGGCCCCTGCTCATTGCCGCGCTCCTCATCGCCATCGCCCTGCTCAGCATGCGCGGATGCAAGGCCTCCGCCCCCGACGACTACGCCGCCGACCTCGACGCCGCCCGCGAGCAGGCCATCGCCGACCTCGACGCCGCCCGTCTCGCCAACGAGGAAAAAGCCGCCGCCCAGGCCGCCGAGGCCGCCCGCCTCGCCGCCGAACAAGCCCGCCTCGAATCCCAAAAAGCCACCGCCGAGGCTGCCCGACTCCGCGAAGCCGAAGCCGCCGCCACCGCCGCCCGCCTCGCCGCCGAACAAGAGGCCGCCGCTCTCGCCGCCGAGCGCGAGGCCGCCCTCGCCGCCCGCCGCGCCGCCGCCGACGCCGAAGCCATCCGCCTCGCCGAGCAACGTCAGCGCGAAGCCGCCGAAGCCGAGACCGCCCGCCTCGCCACCCTCGAAAAACTCCGCGCCCAGGAAGCCGTAGCCAAAGAGGCCGCCGACCGCGAAGCCGCCCGCTCCGCCGCCCTCCGAATCGCCGAAGAACGCGAAGCCGCCCTCGCCTCCGCCACCGCTCGGCTCGAGTCCAATCTTCGCGAGCGTCAGATCATTTTCAGCGACTACAAACGCCGTTCCCACTACTACAAACAGATCGATATCGCCAACGCCCAGATCCGCGCCGAGATCGACCGTCTCCGCGCCGAGGCCGAGGCCGACACCCTCGCCCCCTGATTCCGGCCACCTGAAGCCGCACCCGACCGCCCGCCCGTCCGTCCCATGGGCGTCCCGCCCAATCCTCCTGATTAAAGGTCGAACGCGTTGTCCCCACCGCGGTGACGCGGCCCCGCCGCGCCCCGCTCAAAGCACGTTGGGGTCAACCCGCGCCACCCGGAATCTTATACCATACGCCTATTGCAGTTGGACTTTAGGATGTAGGCCCGACCGGTGGTCGGGCTGCTGCCCAAGAGCGAAGCCAGACCAGCGGTCTGGCCTACAGATCGCGCCCAGAAGTCTAAAAGCATCGGGTGATTGGCATCAAAGTATCCCGGTATCGGACGTCCTGCCCCAGTCCGAAACTCGCGGGCGACCCACCAGCACCACCGAACAAACCCCCGTTCGTCCACCGGCGAACGGGGATTTTTTTTGTTTTGGTTTTACACCTCACCCCCGCACCGGCGCCAGACTGGCCGCCGTCCGCACATCGCGCTCGAAACGTGCCACCACCGCCTTCCAGGTAAGCCCCAGCGCCGTCGCTCGCGCAGCCTCGCGAATCTCCGGCCAGCGCCCCCGCTCCGCCAAGGCCCGCTCCACCGTGGCGTAAAACGCCTCCTCACGGTTAAACTCCGCCGCGAATCCGTTCACCCCGTCGCGCACATGCTCGCGCGTCGCCGCATAGTCGTAGGACACCCCCACCAGCCCGCTCGCCATCGCCTCCGTGACCACGTTGCCAAACGTCTCCGTCACGCTCGCGAACATGAACAAATCCCCCGACGCGTAATGCGCCGCCAGCTCCTCCCCGCGCCGCATTCCCGCGTAATGAAATTCCGGATACGAACGCGCCAGCGGCTCCCGCGCCGGCCCGTCCCCCACCAACACGAACCGCGCGCGCGGCTCGCGTTCGCGCAGCCTCAAAAACCCGTCCACCGCCACCCCGAGATTTTTCTCCGCCGCCAGCCGCCCCACATACACCACCACCGGATCACCCTCCGCCGCGCCCCACTCCGCCCGCAACGCCGCGCTTCGCTTCGCCGGGTCGAAAAGCGTCGTGTCCACCCCGCGCGCCATCACCCCGAGCCCGCGAAATCCGCTCGCCGCCAGCTCCGCCGTCATCTGCCGCGTCGGGGCCAGCGTGCAGCGCGTCGAATTGTGGAACCACCGCAGATACGCCAGCGTCGCGTCGCGCAAAGCCGCCACCCCGTAGTGCCCGCCATACGCGTGAAAATTGGTGTGAAAACTCGAGGTCACCGGCACCCCCAGCCGCTTCGCCGCCGCCAGCGAGGCCAGCCCCAGCGGCCCTTCCGTCGCCACATGCACCACATCCGGCCGCCACCGCCGCCACCGCTCCTCCAACCGCCCCACCGCCGGCAACCCGATCCGCAACGCGTCGTAAAAAGGAATGGCCACCCCCGGCACCAAAAAGTCCTCCGTCGGCCCGCGCTCGTGTTTCTGCCGCGGCCGAGCCACCTCCACCAGGTTGCCGCGCTCGCGCAGCCCGCCGACGATGCGGCTCAGGGTCATCGCCACGCCGTTGACTTCCGGCGGGTAGGTTTCCGTGACGAGTGCCAGCTTCACTCGATGCCCAGTTGTTTGCGCCCCGCCTCCGAGATCATCTGCGGCGCCCACTGGGGGTCCCACACGATATGCACGCGCGCCTCCGTCACCTCCGGCAAGGCCGCCACCCGCTGCCGCGCGTCCTCCGCGATCACCGGCCCCATGCCGCAGCCCGGCGCGGTCAACGTCATCTTCACATCCACGCTTTTGCCGCCCGACGGCGAGTCCTCGACATACAGGTCATACACCAACCCGAGATCGACGATGTTCACCGGAATCTCCGGGTCGAAACAGCCCTTTAACGCATCCCACACCGCCTGCTCGCTAAACCCGCCCGCCGCCGTCGCCCCCGCGCCCGACTCCGCGTCCAGCTTTTCCAAATCGAGCCCCGCGATCGCCTCCGCGTGCTCGCGCGCGATGCGAAACAAACCATGGTCGGTCCGCACCGTCACATTGCCGCCGAGCGTCTGCACGATGTGAACGCCTTCGCCCGCGCCCAAGGTGGTCGGCGTGCCGGCCGGGATCAGCGTCGCGGGAACGTCTTCTAGAAGTCGGGTGTTGCTCATTTTGTTCGATTAAAAAGTTCGTTCCTTCGTTTCCCTCAACGCACGCGGAGGTCAAGCGGCAGCCGCGCATACACGCCGCGCGGATCGTTGAAACGATCCAGCAAGCCCACCTGCTCGCCGATCTGCCGCATCATTCCGCCGGCCGGCCCGCGCCTGCCGCCCAGGTCGGCGATAAACCCGCCCGCCTTCGTCTCCGGATACGTGCCGCCGCGCAGGATGTCCGCCAAAACATCGCCGAGCGGACGCGTGCCCGGGAACTCGTAAAAATCCGGCGCGCCGACGATTCCCGCCAACATCGCCGCGTGCGCGATCGCCGCGTCCAACCCGCCGATCTCGTCCGCCAAACCGTTGCCCACCGCCTCCACCCCCGACCATACCCGCCCTTGCGCGATCAGATGCACCGCGCGCTTGTCCAACGTGCGCCCCTCCGAAACGCGATCCAGGAAACGATCATAGGTCTGGTCCACCATGCGCTGAAAAACCGCCAGCTCCATCGCCGTCTTCGGCCGCGCCGCCGTGAGCATGCCCGCCTTCTCGCCCACTTGCACCCGGTCCCAGGTCAACCCCACCGAGCCCGCCAGCTTCTCCACGTCGAATTGCACGCCAAAAACCCCGATCGACCCCGTCACCGTCGCCGCCTCGGTGAAGATGCGATCACCAAACGCCGCAATCCAGTAGCCCCCCGAGGCCGCGTAACTGCCAAAAGAGATCACCACCGGCTTCGCCGCCTTCAACAAACGCATCTCCCGCAAAATCTCCTCCGCCGCGCTCGCCGACCCGCCCGGAGAATTCACCCGCAACACCACCGCCGCGATCGTGTCGTCCTCCCGGATCGCCCGCAGCTCGCGCGCGAACGCCGCCCCGCCGACCTCGCCCTCAAACCCCTCCCCGTCCACGATCTCACCCTCGGCGTAAACGATGGCCACCGTCCCCCCGCTCGCCCGCGCCGGGGCGGGTTGCCTCAGGTAATCCGCAAACGCCACCTGCCGAAACGGCTCGCCCTCATCGACGCCCGTCTCCGCCCGCAAACCCGCCAACACTTCGTCCCGGTAGGCCAGCCTGCTCACCAGCCCCGCCCCCAAAGCCGATTCCGGGCCGATCAGACCCTCCGCGTCCACCAAAGCCTGCAACGCGTTCGGCGTCATGCCGCGCCCCGTCGCCATGTCGTCGCGCAGCGCCGCCCACAAATCCACCAGCAACTCCGTCAACTGCTCCCGATTTTCCGGACTCAGATCGTTTCGCAAAAAGGGCTCGATCGCCCCCTTGTATTTGCCCGAACGCGTCACCTGCACCCCAACGCCCCATTTCTCGAAAGCATCCGCGAAAAACATCGGCTCGCTCGCCAGCCCGGGCAGCACCACGAGGCCAAACGGATTCAACACGATCTCGTCCGCCACCGAGGCCAGGTAAAACTCCGCCGTTCCCGCCTCGTCGAAATACGCGCGCACCGGCTTGCCCGCCGCCCGCACCGCCTGCAACGCGTCGCGCAGCTCCGCCAGCGCCGCGAAGCCCGTGCCATAACCCTCCGGCCAAAAACGCCCGGTCAAAAACACCCCCGCGATGCGCTCGTCCGCCGCCGCCCGTCGCAGCCCCTCCGTCGCCCGCCGCAACGCCAGCGGACTCGGCGCGTCGCCCCGCAAAACCCAGTCCAAACCGCTTTCCTCCACCAGCGGCGGAGCATCGGTCAAATTCGTGCCGTCCAGATTCAGCACCAGATACGACCCCGGCTCCACCCGCGCCACCGTCTTCTCGCCAAGCGAGGCGAGCACGGCAAAACCGCCGACGACAAAAACAAAGGCCAGGAAGCAAAAAGCGGCCAACCCGAGCAAAGTTCCAACAAACGAGGCGAAGAAAGCTTTCATGGAAAAATTACCCGCACCGTAGGCCGCGCCTCGCGCGCGCGGCGAGCCGCATTTGCACGACACCCCGCCGACACCGCCAAAGTCGCGTCAACATCTCGCCGCCCCCGCTTTGAGCGCGAACCGTGACTTTACCGTTACACCCTTTGCACGCGACCTGCTTTGCGTTCAGCTCATCTCCATGGAACCGAACGCCGCCACCCTCCTCACCACCAACCGCAAGGCCCTCACCATCAATCTCGACGATTCCAAATACGGCACCTTCGCCGAGATTGGCGCCGGCCAGGAGGTCGCCCGCGTGTTCTTCCAGGCCGGCGGCGCCGCCGGCACCATCGCCAAATCCATGTCCGCCTACGACATGACCTTCAGCGACGCCATCTACGGCAAGGCCCCGCGCTACGTCTCGCGCGAACGCCTCGTCACCATGCTCGACCACGAATACCAGCTCCTCGTGGACCGGCTCGGCGAAAAACGCGGCCCCACCACCAAGTTCTTCGTCTTCGCCGACACCGTCGCCGCCAAATCCTTCAAAGGCGGCAACGATTGCCACGGCTGGATGGGCGTCCGTTTTCAATCCGCCCCCGGCGAACCCGAACCCAGCGAAATCGTCCTCCACGTGCGCATGTGGGACAAAGACAACCTCCGCCAACAGGAGGCCATCGGCATCGTCGGCACCAACCTCATCTACGCCGCCTTCTACCTGCGCGACGACCTGGAGAAATTCATCGAATCCCTCGCCGACAACCTCGGCTCCGACCGCATCGAGATCGACATGCTCAAGTTCTCCGGCCCCGCCTTCGCCGACGTGGACAACCGCCTCATGTCGCTCCACCTCGTCCGCCACGGCCTCACCAACGCCGTCATGTTCGGCCCCGGCGGCGACGTGCTCCAGCCCTCCGAAGTCCTCTACAAAAAAGCCATCCTCGTCGAACGCGGCAGCTTCCGCCCCGTCACCCACGTCAACATCGACATGCTCAACTGCGCCTGCGCCCAGTTCATGCAAGAACCCGCCGTCCAAGGTAAGGATATGATCGTGCTCATGGAAATAACCATGAACAACCTCCTCGCCGGCGGCGAACTCGACGCCGCCGACTTCCTCTCCCGCGTCGACATGCTCGGCGACATCGGCTGCACCGTATTGATTTCCAACTACAGCGAATACTACCGCCTCACCTCCTACTTCCGCCGCTACACCAAGGAGATGATCGGCGTCGCCATGGGCATCAACAACCTCTTGGAGATCTTTAACGAGAAATACTACGAGCACCTCGAGGGCGGCATTCTCGAAAACTTCGGCCGCCTCTTCCGCAACAGCGTGCGCCTCTACGTCTATCCCATGCAACAGGCCGCCTACGACCGCTACCTCGACACCGGCCACCACGCCACCACCGCCCCCTTCCCCGGCATGCCCACCCACGCCGGCTCGCCCTTCGCCCGCGACGTGCTCATCAACGCCCGCAACGTCCAGGTCGCCCCCCACCTCCGCAACCTCTACGAACACCTCCTCGAGAACCGCTACCTCGAATGCATCGTCGGCTACAACCGCGACATCCTGAACATCTTCTCCCGCGACGTGCTCGAACGTATCCGCGCCGGTGATACGAGCTGGGAGCAAATGGTCCCCGCGCCCGTCGCCGCCGCGATCAAGAAGCGCGGCCTCTTCGGCCACGTCGGCTGACCCGCTTCCTCTCGCGATAACGCGGCCTACGATCGCGTCGCCTCGACCACCTCGACCGTCTCGCCCGCGTGGCGCCAGCGCACATTCCAACCCGCGACGCTGATCCCGTAAACACGTCCCGCCTCCGCGACCTGGTAGGCGGGCTGCAAATCCAACGCGAGCAACTGCCGCACGAGCGCAAGCACCCCGGTCGGCAGCGCCGCCGCGATTTCGCCTGGTATGCGAATCTGCTCCGCCACACGTGCAGGCGGCGAGGCCCCCGCCCAATCCGCGCGCGCCTCCGGCTTCGCCTCGCAATAAGGCAGGTAGGGCTTCACGTCGTAAACGGGCGTGCCGTCCACGCAGTCGATACCCTCGACCCGCAACGCTCCTCGCTCGACCGCGAGCAGACGCACCAGCGAGAGACCGAGTCCATTCGGCCGCAGCGGTGAGCGCGAGGCGAAGACCCCCACCCGCTCGTTGCCGCCAAGACGTGGAGGCCGCACCGTGGCCGCACCCTCCCACGAAGGATTTTTATGAAAACCGGTCACCAGCCAAAGATGCGAAAACGCCTCGATCCCGCGCGTGAAATCCGGCGATGCAAACTCCGGCAAAAACTCCACCCGCCCCTCGGCCGCAGGCACGAGCCCCGACTGGCGCGGCACGCCAAACTTTTCCGCAAACGGCGTGCGAAGCAGGGCGACGGGACGGAGAGCTTGAACCACGGAGGACACGAAGAGCACGGAGACGAATACAGGAACGGATGTCAGGGCTTTA
>DAIPIP010000100.1:0-10587 GCA_036770725.1 Opitutaceae bacterium | reverse complement strand
CGAGAAAAGGCGTTCGGCCAAGGCGACCGAGGCGGAGGCGGGCCAGAGGCCCGTGACGCCGAGGGCAACGCAGGCCCGGCGCCTTTTCTCGCTTCACTCATAGAGCGCCCGCGATGGCCCGGTTTATTTAAAAGACACGGCCTGAAATTCCTTGTAAATTACTTCTCAAAACCCACCTGTTATTCATCGTTCACCAGTTCAGGGGATACACCCCGCGACCCCTATTCATTACGCTATTTTTGCATTTGAATTGATATCGCCAAAACGAGATACTTGCTCCCGGAAACACTATCCAAATCAAAAAATACACAGCTTACTCATGAAAAATATCTTAAAGAGTGCTCTAGCCTTTGCGTCAGGCCTCCTCGCCCTCGCCCTTGCCGGATGCGGCGGCGACAGCGGCTCCTCCACCGGCCCCGCCTCCGGGGATGCCTTCGCCGGCACCTCCATCAGTTTCAACCCCACCGTCAACTTCTCCACCGGCGGCAACCTCACCTACTTCAACGATGAAACCGACTCGCCCTTCCCCGAGGCCGACCCCGCCGTAGATGGCACCTACACCTACGTGCCCAACGCCACTTTCACCGCCGGCACCCTCACCCTCTTCGTGAGCGGCGTGCAGGACCCCATCGTCCTCGACATCTCCAACTTCACCCGCACCGGCCCCAACGTCACCGGCTTCACCGCCCGCTCCGGCGGCCAAAGCTACCCCGTCACCGTCACCGGCACCCTCGTCGCCTATCAACGCCCCGGCGCTGGCGGCGGCGGCTCCGGCGGCTCCGGCGAGGCCAGCGCCGCCGACCTTCCGGAGAGCATGCGCGGCACCTACGAACTCACCTACTTCGAAGCCACCGCCGGCTCAGGCATCGCCGACGATTCCACCCAAACCTTCATCATCGGCGCCCGCTCCCTCGCCTTCGGCGGCAAGACCCTCACCGACCCCGTCTTCCTTAACGGCAATACCCTCGAGTGGATTTTTAAGGATGGAAACCTCTGGTATGCCGTTTCCCAAAACAACCTCGGCGGCCTCAACGAGATCAACGTCGGCGGCCCCAACGGCACCCCCTTCTACGGCCAGTATTCCGACGAATCCTCCTCCTCCGGCGGCGGCGGCTACAACAGCATCGGCATCGGTGCCAACGGCGCCTACGTCGGCGGCGGCTTCACCGCCCGCGTCTCCAACGTGGTCGGCCCCGACACCGTCCCCTCCGGCGCCGATCTCTTCGTCCAATTCCTCCCCCAAGGCGAAGACATCACCTTCACCTTCTCCAACAACGGCGACCTGCTCAGCCCCAACCTCGTTGGTGTATTCAACTTCTCCGCCGACGGAGGCACCACCGTGACCTACACTCAGCTTCGCCCGAACGACAACCCCGCCGTGGCCGACACCATCACCATCCAAAAAGCCCAAAACGGCCTGCCCCTCAGCCTCTCCGTCTATTCCGTCCGCACCGGCACCCGCACCACTCAAGTCACCTACACCCTCGACGTAAACGTCCCCTGACCTTCGCCTCCCAACGTCCGTCGTCCGCTAACCCAGCCCTCCGCGCCCCCCGGCGCGGAGGGTTTTTTGAATTTGTGACTCTCCTTCCGCACCGTCGCCTCCCTCTCCCCGCCGCCGCCCTGCTCGCCCTCGTGCTCGCCGGCTGCGCCTCCCCCTCCGCCCGCCTCGCCGAGCGCGAGACCGCCCGCGCCGACGCCTACCGCGAAGCCGCCGTCCGCAGCGAATCCCTCGCTCCCGCCCCGCTCACTTTCACCGACGCCCTCGCCTCCCTCCGCGAGCGCAACCTCGACCTCCTCGCCGCCCGCCACGCCATCATCTCCGCCGAGGAAAACGCCCGCCAGGTTTACAAGGACCTCCTCCCCGGCGCCAACCTCACCGGCAGTCTCTCCCGCTCCGTCACCGACCTCGCCAACCTCTCCCGCACCGACCTCGCGTATTCGGCTTTCGCATACATAAACGTCCCGGGCCTCGTCCAGCTCCGCCTCCGTCACTACGCCTCCCGCCTCGAACTCATCCGCGCCCGCTGGTCCTGCGAACTCAAGGAACGCGAACTCACCGTCCAGCTCCGCGAAGCCTTCCTCCGCGCCGACCTCCTCGCCTCCCGCCGCCGCTCCCTCCTCGCCTCCCTCCAATGGGAGACCGCCGCCTCACCCCTCGCCGGCCTCGAGGCCGACCCCCGCGGAATCGAACGCGAATCCATCCTCTACTCCCTCCGCACCGAGGCCGACGCCCTCCAGCTCGCCCTCGCCCAACTCATCGGCGACGACTCCCATCTCTGGCAACCCGACCTCTCCGACCTCCCCGACCTCGACTACGCCACCGCTTCGCCCGACTACGCCGACACCACCCGCTACGGCCAACTCTTCCGCCAGCTCCAAGCCCTCGACGTCGAGGCCATCCACCTCCGCGAACGCGGCGTCAAACTCCGCTACTGGCCCGACCTCCGCCTCAGCCTCAGCAGCCCCCCGCTCTACCAATACGCCGGCGGCAACACCTCCTCCTGGGACGTCGATCAGGTCCTCTTCTCCGCCAACACCTCCGTCCCCCTCGACATCCAGGGCAACATCTCCCGTCAGCTCCGCGAGACCCGCCGCGCCCGCGACCTCCAATTCGCCCGCATGGCCGAGCAACTCAACATCACCCTCCAACGCCTCTCCGCCTCCCGCGACGCCCTAGCCCTCACCGCCCGCCGCCTCCGCATCGCCGAGCTTCGCCTTCAAGGCCTCCGCACCCTCCCCCTCACCCAATCCCCCGACAGCGTCCGCCAAAACCTCGACCGTCTCCTCCGCCTCGACGAACAACGCGCCTCCCTCCTCCTCGAACGCGCCCGCCTCGAACACCTCTTCTGGATCCTCGACGAATCCCGCTGGCAACGCCCCGACTGGGAAAGTGGCGGCAGCATCCTGCTGGCGTCATCCCCCGCGCCCGAATCCTAAAACCATGCGCCTTCACTTCCTTATCCTCTCATTGGCCATCGGACATTGGTCGTTGGTCATTTCCCCCGCCGCCCCCCTCGACCCCGCCCGCTACCCGCAATCCTCCGAACTCGTCCTCGCCACCCTCCCCGCCGACGTGCAACCCATCCGCAGCGTCCGCGTAAAATCCCCCACCGACGGCCTGCTCACCCTCCGCCTCCCCGCCCCCGGCGCGCGCCTCGCCGAAGGCGCCATCTGGGGCGAATTCGACCCCGAACGTCTCAAACTCGAAGGCGAGGCCGTCGCCCTCGCCCGCGCCTTCTTCGAGGAAAAAGACCGCGCCAAACTCGACCTCGATCTCGCCCGCACCGCCGGCGAACTCGCCGAACGCCGCGCCGAGTTGCTCCGCCAGACCGACATGCTCGCCCGCATCGCCTCCGACCCCGCCCTCGCCGATCTCTACGCCAGCGAGACCACCGGCGCCGCCAGCGGCGAAGAAGTCGCCGCCCTCGCCACCCGCCTCCGCGCCCAACTCGTCCTTATCGACGAGGTCCTCCGCTACGCCGGCACCCCGCGCGAAAACGAACTCGAACGCCGCGCCCTCGAACTGAAACTCCGGGCCCAGGAACTCGACTTCTCCCGCCGCCTTCAGGAATTCCGCCTCGTCATGCCCTTCGACGGCGAACTCGCCCTCGTCCCCCCGCCCCCGCCCGACGGCAAACCCCTGCGCATCCCCCTCGGCGCCGACCTCGCCCTCCTCCGCGACTTCTCCGTCATCCAGGCTTCCGTCGCCATCCGCCGCCCCGAATGGCGCGTGCTCGACTTCTCCCGCCTCCTCCTCCGCCACACCGCAGCCTTTCGCCGTCCCCTCGAAGCCCACTACGAACGCTCCGTCCTCCGCGAACAAAACGGCCGCGAAGAACTCTTCCACCTCTTCCGCTTCCCTGAAGCCCAACGCGACGCCGCCCGCCCCCTCGCCGGCGGCCAGGTCGCCATGCAACTCGTCCTCCGCCTCGACGAACCCGCCCGCATCGTCCCCAAGATCGACCTCATCCTCGCCGCCCCCGCCGCCTTCCGCGACCACGGCTGGGAAGCCGGCGTCGCCGCCGCCCTTCCCGGCGCCCGCCTCCTCGCCCTCGGCGAAACCCACCTCGCCGTAGTCGTTCCGTGAATACATCCGCCTCCATCGTCTGCTCCGCCCTCGCCTTCGGCTACGGCCCCGTCCGCGTGCTAGACCGCTTCGACGCCCGCTTCGCCCCCGGCCTCCCCCTCGTCAAAGGCTTCTCCGGCTGCGGCAAAAGCACCCTCCTCAAACTCGTCGCCGGCTACCGCCTCCCCCCCACCCTTTCCGGCGGACAACAACAACGCGCCGCCATCGCCCGCGCCCTCATCAAAGAACCCGCCGTCCTCCTCCTCGACGAACCCACCTCCGGCCTCGATGACCTCAACTGCCGCGACATCATGAAACTCCTCGGCAGCCACCTCCCCCCCTCGTGCGTGTGCCTCGTCGCCACCCACGATCACCGCCTCTCCGACCTCCCCCATGAAGGCCTGGACTTTAATCGCTTTCTACCTGTCGAAAGACATCTGGTCGCGCTGGCTTGAGCACCCCGGCGCCGTGCTCGCCCGCCTCCTCGTGGGCGTGCTCCTCGCCGCCCTCCTGCTCTTCGCCCAGGCCGGCTTCCTCCTCGCCGGCCGCTCGCTCGAAAACCGCGTCGCCCGCCTCGGCGCCGGCACTCTCCTGCTCACCGAAGTCGTCGGCCCCGACCGCACCGACCGCGCTCCCCTCGGCCAAATCCTCGCCCCCCTAGCCGCGCGCGCCGAACTCGTCGCCTTCCGCCAGATCCCCGTCCCCGCCCGCGATCCCCTGCGCAACACCGACCTCCTCGTCCTCGCCTACGGCCACGCCACCCACGCCGCCCTCGCCCCGTCTCTCCAGGGAGGGACGACCTCCGTGTCGTCCGCTTCATCCATCCACTACATCACCGCCGACCTCCCGCCCGGCCTCCCTCTCGACATCGAACTCGACGGCGTGCAAATCCCCGTCGTCACCCTCGCCCCGCCCGCCTGGCTCGCCCGCCTCCCGCTCTTCAAACCCCTGCTCATCCTCCCCGACGATCAAGCCTCCCACTGGCTCCGCCAAGGCCACCTCGAGTTCTGCCTCATCCTCGCCGACCCCGCCCAACCCGACGCCGTCCGCGCCCTCGCCGACGCCGTCCGCACCCTCCTCCTCGTCGAGCGCCGCGACACCGCCCAGCTCCAAAGCCCCGAGCAACTCCTCGCCGAGATCGCCGCCCTCGAAACCACCCGCCTCCGCACCCAGGCCGGCGCCGGCCTCGCCGGCGGCATCGCCCTCGCCCTCGTCTTCGGCGCCATCGCCGGCCTCGAGTATCGACAAAACCGATACATCGTCGCCCTCCTCCGCAGCTTCGGCGCGCCCTCCATGCTCGTCCTCCTGCGCTACGCCGCCGAGGCCGTCCTCCTCCTCGCCCTTGCCGGCCTCGCCGCCCGCTCCCTCGCCATCGCCGCCCACCCCGTCGCCTTCGGCTTCGCCGGCTTCGAGGCCGGCCTGCTCGACCGCGCCGTCATCGACCCCTACGCGTGGGACGCCGTCTGGTCGCAACTCCGCTGGCTCCTCGCCGGCGCCGCCCTCTCCGTCGCCCCCATCGCCCTCGCACTCCGACAACCCGTCGGCAAAATCCTGCAGTAAGCCTTCGAAATGCAGGGGCGCGACTTGTCCGCGCCCGCCGCCTTGCCGGAGGGCGGGGCTCCGTCCCCGCCGCCTGGCACGGGCGGTCTTGCCCGTGCCAGGCCCTACGGAGTTGCGGCCCACGCCCCGCCGCCCAACGTGTGCCGTTTCCACACGTCCATGCGCATCGGCCTCGCCCAACTCAATCCCACCGTCGGCGATCTCGCCGGCAACACCGCCCGCCTCCTCGCCGCCTACCGCGACCTCGTCGCCGCCGGCGCGGAACTCGTGCTCACCCCCGAGCTCGCCGTCTGCGGCTACCCGCCCCGCGACCTCCTCCTGCGCACCCGCTTCGTCGCCGACGTCGAAAACGCCACCGCCGAGCTTGCCGCCGCCACCACCGGCGACGTCCCCCTCCTCGTCGGCACCGTCGTCGCCAACCCGCACGCCACCGGCCGCCGCGCCTTCAATGCCGCCGCCTTCTGCCACCACGGTCGCGTCCAGCAACTCGCCCGCAAGTGCCTCCTCCCCACCTACGACGTCTTCGACGAAGACCGCTATTTCGAACCCGCCGAAGCCCCGACCATAATCGTCCACGCCGGCCGCCGCATCGGCGTCACCATCTGCGAAGACATCTGGGCCAACGAATCCCCCGGCGACCAACGCCTGCACAAACTCGACCCCGTCGCCCTGCTCAAAGCCCAAGGCATCGACCTCCTTCTCAACCTTTCCGCCAGCCCCTGGTATGCCGGTAAATCCCACCTCCGCGAACGCATCGTTTCGAACCTCGCCCGCGACCTCGCCGTCCCTGTCGTCTATTGCAACGCCATCGGCGGAAACGACGAATTGATCTTCGACGGCCGCAGCCTCGTCGCCGCCCCCGACGGCGCCATAACCACCCGCCTCCCCGCCTTCACCGAAGAGCGCCGCGTAATTAACACCGGGACTATCCAGGCCCTGCCCTCCGAAGCCTCGACGAAGGAGGGCGATATCCACGCCGCCCTTGTCCTCGGCCTCCGCGACTACGCCCACAAAAGCGGTTTCAAGCGCGCCCTCGTCGCCCTCTCCGGCGGCATCGATTCCGCCCTCGTCGCCGAGCTCGCCGTCGCCGCCTTCGGTCCCGAAAACGTCATCGGCGTCTCGCTCCCCTCCGCCATTTCCAGCGACCACTCCAAGGACGACGCCCGCGACCTCGCCCGCAACCTCGGCATCCGTTTCGAGACCATTGCCATTGCCGACACCGTTGCCTCCGCCGAGACCGCCCTCGCCCCGCTCTTCGCGGACCTCGCCCCCGACGTCACCGAGGAAAACCTCCAGGCCCGCACCCGCGGCGTCTTGATGATGGCCCTCTCCAACAAATTCGGCGCCCTCCTCCTCACCACCGGCAACAAGAGCGAGGTCGCCGTCGGCTACTGCACCCTCTACGGCGACATGTGCGGCGGCCTCGCCGTCATCAGCGACCTCCTCAAAACCCAGGTCTTCGCCCTCTGCCGTTGGATAAACCAAAACGCCGGCCGCGAAATCATCCCGCGCAACACCATCGAAAAACCGCCCTCCGCCGAACTCCGCCCCGGCCAGGTCGATCAAGACAGCCTGCCGCCCTACGAGATTCTCGATGCCCTCCTCACCGGCTACGTCGAAGAACATCTCAGCCGCGCCGAACTCATCTCGCGCGGTTTCCCTGCGGAAATGGTTCGCGACATCTGCCGCAAGGTGGACCTCAACGAATACAAACGAAAGCAGGCCGCCCCCGGCCTGAAAATCACCCCCCTCGCCTTCGGCGTAGGCCGCCGCATCCCCATCGTCCAAAAATACGTCGGCTGATTATCAACCACTAATCATCACTAATGAGCACTAATCCGGACGACTGCTACCTTCAGCAAGAAGGCTATGATTTCATGAACGCCTGCTTCGCCGTTCACAACGAAATGGGCGGCGGATTTCTGGAGGAGGTTTATCAAGAGAGCTTGGAAATGGAACTCACCGACCGAGGGATTCCTTTCATTTCCCAACCCAGGCTCCAGCTCTACTACAAAGGCAGACCGCTTAAAAAACACTACGAAGCCGACCTCATCGTCATCGGCGAAATTCTCATCGAATTAAAAGCGGTCAAAACCCTCACACCCGAGCACGAGGCCCAGCTCATCAATTATCTCAAAGCCACCCGCAAACGCGTCGGCTACCTCGTGAACTTCGCCGCCCCCCGCGTTCAATGACAGCGCATCATTCTCTGATCTTCAGCATCCTTCGACATTAGTGACCATGAGTGTTCATTAGTGGTTTTAAAAAATTATGCCTTCCGCCCGCGTCTCCTCCGATCTCTTCGCCCGCGCCCAGAGCCTGATCCCCGGCGGGGTAAACTCCCCCGTTCGCGCCTTCCGTTCCGTCGGTGGCGCGCCCTTCTTCACCCGCTCCGCGCAGGGCGCCACGCTCACCACCGCCGATGGGCGCGAACTCATCGACTTCGTCTGCACCTGGGGCCCCGCCATCCACGGCCACAACCACCCGCGTATCCGCGAAGCCATTACAGACGCCCTCTCGCGCGGCACCTCCTTCGGCACCTCCAACCCCTACGAGGTCGAAATGGCCGAGCTCATCGTCTCCTTCTTCCCCTCCATCCAAAAGGTCCGCATGACCTCCAGCGGCACAGAGGCCACCATGTCCGCCGTCCGCCTCGCGCGCGGCTTCACCGGACGCGACAAGATCATAAAATTCGCCGGCTGCTACCACGGCCACTCCGACTCCCTGCTCGTCTCCGCCGGCTCCGGCGCGCTCACCCACGGCCACCCCGACAGCGCCGGCGTGCCCGCCGCCTTCGCCCGCGAGACCGTCGTCCTCCCCTTCAACGACCCCGCCGCCCTCGACGCCGCCTTCGCCGCCAACCCCGGCCAGATCGCCGCCGTCATCCTCGAACCCTACATCGGCAACGTCGGCTTCATCCAGGCCGAGCCCGGCTTCCTCGCCCACGTGCGCGCCGTCACCGCCCGCGAAAACGCCGTGCTCATCTTCGACGAGGTCATGACCGGTTTCCGCCTCGCCCGCAGCGGCGTGCAAGAGCTCGAATCGATCACGCCCGACCTCACCTGCCTCGGCAAAATCATCGGCGGCGGCCTCCCCGTCGGCGCCTTCGGCGGCCGCGCCGACATCATGGACAAACTCGCCCCGCTCGGCCCGGTTTATCAGGCCGGCACGCTCTCGGGAAACCCGCTCGCCCTCGCCGCCGGCATCGCCCAGCTCCGCCTGCTCGATGAATTGAATCCCTACCCGCGCCTCGCCGCCCTCGGCGCGCAACTCCGCGCCGCCGCCGCCGCCGCCGCGAAGGCAAAAGGCCTCGCGCTGCAAACCCCGGGTTGTGGGTCGATGTTCAGCCTCTTCTTCACCGAGCAAACCGTGCGCGACCTCCCCAGCGCCATGAGTTCCGACTCAAAGATCTTCGGTCGCTTCTTCCACGCCTGTCTCGACGGCGGCGTTTATTTACCCCCGAGCGCCTACGAAGCCTGGTTCCTCAGCAGCGCCCACGAAGGCGAGTCCATCGACCGCGCCTGCGAAGTCGTCACCAACGCCATCGCAAACCTCTGACCCTTTGGAGTGCGGTGGCTTGACACCGCTTTTGACGACGCGGCTCGACGCGTCGCGCTCGGCTCATCTGTTCCTCTCTGTAATATCTGTGGTTAAAATCTCCGCCGCCGCCGACTCCCGCGCCCGCCGCGCCGCCAGCGCGCCGTGCAGCGTGAGTTGCAGCGGGTGATAGATCAGCAACGGCAGCAAGATCAGCCCCGTGCGCGGATCGCCCGCGAACACCACCCCCGCCAGCGGCACGCCCGAGGCCAGCGTCTTTTGCACCGCGCAAAACTCCGCCGCGATCGCATCGCCCCGACCCAGCTTCGCCGCCCGCACCACCGCCCGCGTCGCCGCCGTCGCCGCCACGAAAAGCGCCACCGCGATCACCAAGGCCTGCAAGGGCAACGCCGCCCCATACCGCGTCCAAACCTCCGCCTTCGCCGCGTCGCAAAACGCCGCGAACACGATGAACAAAATCACCGACATGCTCAGCGTGCTCAGCCGCTTCTTGTGCCGCCCCGCCCAGTCCGCCAGCCGCAGCCGCAACACCTGCCCGACCACCAAGGGCAAAATAATCAACTTCACCAACTCCACGATCACCGTCCCCGCATCCACCGCCCCGCCCCCCGCGCCCACGCCCACACCCTGCAAACTCAGCGCCACCGCCAAAAGCGCCGGCGTGAGCACCACGCCCAGCAGACTCGAAAGCACCGCGTTAAAAATCGCCCCGGCGGTGTTGCCGCCCGCGTTCGCCGTCAACACTGCGGCCGACGACACCGTCGAAGGCAGCACCGCGAGAAACACCAGCCCGATGCGCAACTCGTCCGACAGCCACCGCCCCGCCAGCGCCGCCAGAGCCAGACCGATCACCGGCAACCCGACATAGGTCATCACCTGCACCACCGCATGCAGCCGCCACTGACCCACCCCCGCGCGCAACGCCGCCATCGGCAGCGCCAACCCTTGCAGCACAAAAATCAATCCCACCCCGAACTTCGTCGTCACCTCCGGTCGCGACCACCCGCCCTTGCTCGCGATCTCGGGCACGAACCACGCCAGCGCGAACGCCACCGGCAAAAGACAGACGAACCAATGTTGCGCCCAGATTTTCTTGATCATTTCCCGTCCACCCAAACGCCCGCCCCGCCTCCGCGCAGCACAAACCTCCGGCACTCCCCGCGTTTTTTCCGGTCCCGCCTTGTCGGTCCGCAATCCTCCCCGCGCGCCCACCCGCACCTTGTTCGCCGCGCATTCGCGCTTCGCGCATTTTCGTGCATCCTCCACCGCGTGCTCGTCATTCGCCGCCTCACCGACCGTCACCGCGCCTACACCGGAATCTTTCTGCCCGGCGAACCACCGCGCATATTTCCCACCAGCGACGCCGAACACGGCCGCATCCTGCAAATCTACAAACAGGA
>DAIPIP010000285.1:0-2375 GCA_036770725.1 Opitutaceae bacterium | reverse complement strand
GGTTTAACGATGCCCCCTGTCCAACTTTCGGGGACCACTTCAGACATCACTCTGGTCGCCCTGCGTCGGGCGCCACGCTGAGCGGGACGGGGCGCGGGGGCGGGTTTCAGGTTACGTTCAGGACTCGGTTTTGACCAAGGCGTCGAGGTTGTCGGCGAAGGTGAAAACCCTTCCGAGGCCGGCGATGTCGAAATAGCGGCGAACGGGCTCGGTGAGGTTGGCCAAAACGAATCGGCCCTGATGCGCGGTCTGTTTTTTCAGGCCGATCATGAGGGCGCGGAAGCCGGAGCTGGTGACATATTCGATTTCCTTAAAATCCAGGGCGATGGCACCGCCGGTGAGCAGGGGGGCGAGTTCGCTTTCAAGCTGCTCCGCGCCGGTGTTGTCGAGTTTGCCTACCAAGGTCAGCACGACCCAGTTGTTCTGTTCGGATTTGGTAATTTGCATGGTTGAAAATGGCTGCGCTCGAATCGTCGGTTAACGGGCGGGGGCAGGATCAGAGGGACGCGGCGGAGGGCGATTCTTGGTCGGCGCGTCGGCAACGCAGGGTGAGCACGTTTTGCGCCGCACGCCGCTCGTAGTGCACGGAGGCCATCAGCTGTTTCACCATGTGGACCCCGAGTCCGCCGATGGGGCGGCTTTCGAGGGGCAGATCGGTGTCGATCTCGGGGCGGTCGAGGGGATTGAAGGCGGGCGCATCATCGCTGACGGTGGCGATCACGAAAGTTTCGTCGGTGGCGAGGGAGACGGTCAGGCGTCGATCCATGTCTTCGCCGTAGCCGTGTTTGATGACGTTGATGACGACCTCTTCGAGCGCGATCTGGAGTTCGCCGCGTCGGAGAGCGCCGAGGTGGATTTCGTCGGCAAAGTGATCCACCCAGGCGGAGAGCACGGTGATCTCGCGTAGATCGTTCCGGAGTTCCAGGGTCTGGCTTGGCATGAGGGTCACGGTGTCCGTGGGCGGCATCGGCTGGTAGGGCGCGATGCACGGAGACGCCCGGTGGGCGTCCAGTTTATTATCCTTTTGCGGGAGTTCGTAACATTTCGGGCAGCGGGCTGAGTTCTGGTGCTTGATTGCAGAGGTAAGCGATAAAATGGCGGAGTGATTATTGGCTGCGGCCAAGGCGGCGAAAAGGGAGGTGTGCCAGCGCGGCGCATGCCCTTTTCGACAACACCGGCCCCGGCCAAAACGCCCGTCAGGATATCGCTTATTTCTGCAATTAAGCACAAGGGACGGGAGCAGGATGCTCCCGCTACTGTCGGGAGGGGATTTTGCTGATCAGGCAGGGTCGGCGGGGGGCGCGAAGAGGCGTTGGATGCTGGCGGCGATTTCTTGGAGCTTCATGGGTTTGGTGATGTAGTCGTCCATGCCGGCGGCGAGGCAGGCTTCGCGGTCGCCTTGGAGGGCGTTGGCGGTGAGCGCCACAATGCGGGGTTGGCGGTGGGGAGGGTGGTTCTGGCGGATTTCGCGGGTGGCTTCGAAGCCATCCATTTCGGGCATTTGCAGATCCATGAGGACGAGGTCGTAGGGGCGGTCTTCGAGGGCGCGCACGGCTTCGAGTCCGTTGGCGACGGCGTCGGCGCGGTAGCCGAGGCGGTCGAGGAAGCGGAGGGCGACTTTTTGGTTAACGAGGTTGTCCTCGACGAGGAGGATCGAGAGGGGGATGGCTTCGGCGAGGTGGTCGATCTCGATGGCGGGGCGGGAGGGGGAGCGGTGGGCTTCGAGGCCGAGGTGGCGGCGGAGGGCGGAGAGGATGTGGCTGGTGCGGGCGGGGCGAGGGAGGCGTTGGTGGCGGGAGCCGAGTTCGTCTTCAACGGCGGGGGAGTGCCCGGGGGGGTGGAGCCAGAGGACGGGGAGGTCCAGGGGGCGGAGGCGGGCGGAGAGGTTGCGGTCGGGGTCGGCGAGGAGGAAGGCGGCGTCCACGATGAGGAGGCGGGGGGTGAAGGCGGAGTCTTCGGGGGTGGCGAGCATGGCGGCGAGTTCCACGGGGTCGGCGGGGGCGATAACGGGGCCGAGGTGGGCGGAGATTTGCTCGACAAGGCGGCGGCGGTTGAGGGGGTGGGATTCGAGGACGAGGGTGACGGGGCGCGGGGTGGGCGGGGCGGGTTGGGCGGAGGGGGGCGGGGTGGCGGAGCGGAGGGGGAGGGTGAAGCGGAAGAGCGAGCCCTGGCCGATCTCGCTGGTGACTTCGATCTGGCCGCCCATGAGCTGGGTGAGGCGTTGGCAGATGACGAGGCCGAGGCCGGTGCCGCCGTATTTGCGGGTGGTGGAGGAGTCCACCTGGGAGAAGGGTTTGAAGAGGCGGTCGCGGCGGTCGGGGGCTATGCCTATGCCGGTGTCGCGCACGCGGAATTCGAGGTGGCGGAGTTCGCCG
>DAIPIP010000284.1:0-2388 GCA_036770725.1 Opitutaceae bacterium | reverse complement strand
CCGCGCTACTTCCGCTGGACCCAGTGGATCTGGCTCAAACTCTTCGAGCGCGGCCTCGCCTACGTGGAGGAAAAACCCGTCTGGTG
Organism: Opitutaceae bacterium; assembly: GCA_036770725.1. Lineage (GTDB taxonomy): Bacteria > Verrucomicrobiota > Verrucomicrobiia > Opitutales > Opitutaceae > IMCC26134_A. The sequence continues at coordinate 2,302 of DAIPIP010000284.1, read as the reverse complement.
GTGCCCCGCCCTCGGCACCGTGCTCGCCAACGAAGAGGTCATCGACGGCGTCTCCGAGGTCGGCAAACACCCCGTCGAGCGCCGCCCGCTCCGCCAGTGGGTGCTCCGCATCACCGCCTACGCCGAGCGCCTGCTCGCCGACCTCAAACTCGTTGACTGGCCCGACTCCACCAAGCGCATGCAGGAGGCCTGGATCGGCCGCAGCGAAGGCGCGGAGATTCTCTTCGCCCTCGAAAACCCCGCCCTCGGCGACCTCAAGGTTTTCACCACCCGCCCCGACACCCTCTTCGGCGCCACCTTCATGGTCATCGCGCCCGAGCACCCGCTCGCCGACGCCCTCACCACCCCCGCGCAACGCGAGGCCGTCTCCGCCTACCGCAAACTCGCCGCCGCCAAATCCGACCTCGAACGCACCGACCTCGCCAAGGGCGAAAAGACCGGCGTCTGGTCCGGCTCCTTCGCCATCAACCCCGTCAACGGCCACAAGATCCCCGTCTGGATCGCCGACTACGTCATCATGGGCTACGGCACCGGCGCCATCATGGCCGTGCCCGCCCACGACGAGCGCGACCATGCCTTCGCGCAAAAATTCAACATCCCCGTCGTCCAGGTCATCGAGCCCGACCACTCCGCGGAGGGCCGTAATGGAAATTCCACTACGGAGCTGCCCTACACTGGCGACGGCATCCTCGTCCACTCCGACGGCTACAGCGGCCTGCCTTGGGCCGAGGCCAAGGCCAAGATCACCGCCGACCTTGCCGCCCGCGGCCGTGGCCAGGCCACCATCAACTACAAGCTCCGCGACTGGCTCTTCTCCCGCCAACGCTACTGGGGCGAACCCTTCCCCCTCGTCTGGGTCAACGCCGACGACTACGCCGCCGCCACCGCCCACGCGAAATCCGCCGGCGTCACCCTGCCTCTGCCCGCCGCGCCCGTCACCTGCGTGATCGACGGCGAGACGCGTTACGCCCTGCCCATCCCCGAAGCCTCCCTCCCGCTGCGCCTGCCCGAGACCAAGACCTACCAGCCCACCGGCACCGGCGAGAGCCCGCTCGCCGCCATCACCGAGTGGGTGGACATCTGGTTCGACGCCGCCACCGGCACCGCCGTGCCCGCCACCGAACCGCGCCCCGCGCCCCACTACGTCCGTGCCCGCCGCGAGACCAACACCATGCCCCAGTGGGCCGGCAGCTGCTGGTATTACCTCCGCTACCTCGACCCGCAAAACGACGCCGCCATCGCCGATCCCGCCGCGCTCGATTATTGGAAAGGCCCCGACATCTACGTCGGCGGCGCCGAGCACGCCGTGCTCCACCTCCTCTACGCCCGCTTCTGGCACAAGGTCCTCTACGACCTCGGCGTCGTGCCCACCCCCGAGCCCTTCACCCGCCTCTTCCACCAGGGCATCATCCTCGGCGAGGACGGCGAAAAGATGTCCAAGTCCCGCGGCAACGTCGCCAACCCCGACGACATCATCCGTAGTCACGGCACGGATACGCTGCGCCTTTACTTGATGTTCCTCGGCCCGCTCGAAGCCATGAAACCGTGGAACCCCAACGGCATCGAGGGCGTGCACCGCTTCCTGCAAAAAGTCTGGCGCGAGTGCCTCGAGCGCGACACCGGCGCGCCCCACCCCAAGCTCTCCGACGCCGCCGACGCCACCTCCGCCGAACTCGCCAAGCTCCTCCACGAGACGATCAAGAAGGTCGGCGACGACATCGCCGGCCTGCGCTTCAACACCGCCATCTCCGCGATGATGATCTTCGTCAACGCGTGGCAAAAAGCCGAGCGCATCGCCCGTCGCGACGCGTTGACCTTCCTGCAGCTCCTCGCGCCCTTCGCCCCGCACATCGCCGAGGAACTCTGGGCCCGCCTCGCCGGCTCCTCCATCGCCCCCACCGCCGGCGCGGCCGCCTGGCCCGTCTACGACGCCGCGAAGCTCGTCGCCTCCGAGCTCAAGGTCGTAGTCCAGGTAAACGGCAAGAAGCGCGCCGAACTCCTCCTCCCCGTCGGCACCACGCAAGACGCCGCCCTCGCCGCCGCCCAAGCCAGCGACGACGTGCGCCCGCATCTCGACGGCAAGGAGCTGAAGCGCGTCATCTACGTGCCCGGAAAAATCCTCAACATCGTCGTCGCTTAGTCCCTTTCCCGCCGCACGCACTCCGGCCCTCAGGCCTTCGGGCGCGACGCCCAAAGCGACACGCAAGATCGTGCCGCACTCACCGCCCGCGCGCGCAACACCCGTCTTGTTCGCGCGGCAAGAGCCCAGCATGCGCGCCGGCTGACCGCGTTCCGCCCCTTC
>DAIPIP010000099.1:0-10932 GCA_036770725.1 Opitutaceae bacterium | reverse complement strand
GGGGGGGGGGGGGGGGCGCGGGGGAGGAGGGGAGGACGATGATCTCGCCCCAGTTGTCGCGATAGGCACCGCCGCTTTGGGCGACGACGCGGCCGTCGTTGAGGACGTCCCAGGGTTGGGTGACGGCGTGGTCGTTGTTTTTGCCGGCGGTGGGGATGTTGAAGACGTGGGCGAGGCCGGTGGGGGTGGTGTTGACGAGGTCGCCGTCGAGGCGGGCGATGAAGTAACCGCCGCCATTGTTATTGTGGACGGTGGCGGAGCCGCGCTGGCCGGAGATGAAGAGCGGACCGGGGGTCGGGGAGCCGGGCGGGGTGGTGGTTTTTATCCAGCGAATTTCGTCAACCTGGCCGAGGGGGAAGTGCAGGCAGCGGAGGACGTGCGCGCCGTCGGCGGAGAGGTGAAGGAGGAAGGCGATGCGGGCGGAGTTTACGTTTTGCTGGTGGATGGAGGAGCCGTTGGCGGCGGTGGGCGAGAGGGGGGTGAGCGGGGTGCCGTCGGGGAGCCAGGAGAGCGAGTCGGCGGAGCCGCCCACGACAAGGGTGCCGTCGGCTAGTTCGAGGGAGCCGAAGAGGCGTTGGTCGCCGGAGCCGCCGGCGTAGAAGACGCGGTCGGTGGCGAGGGCGGACGCGGAGAAAAGGAGAGCGAGGGTGAGTGAGAAGACGAGGGCCGGGAGGTGGGCGCGGAGGCGGGCGAGCAAGGTGCGGAAATGGGCGGGGTGAGGCGCGAGCGGGGAGTAGGCGTGCATGGGGAGGGCCGCACTCGGGCCGGGGGTCCGGGGAGGTGGCGGGAGAGAAATCGTGCGGAATGGGCGCGGCGGGCAACGCGCCCTTGGGCGGCGGGCGGCTTTTTACCGGTTGGAAACGGGTGGCGGCGCGCGCGGGAGGGGCGGACGGTTTGGGCTTCGGCGACGGGAGCGACTCCTTCGGCGCAAAAGTGTCGCCGATCCTTGGGTGGAAGAGACCTTCGCGCTGCCAAAGCTGTTTGATCGGATGGCGTTTGCGGTGGCGCTTCCCTTCGACGGCTGGATGGAACGTCGGAGGGCTTACACCAAACACCCCAGCATTCTGACTTTAGCCGCTGTCTTCATAATAAACCGACGCTCTGCTTGCGCCCTATGGGTGAGAGGGAAACCAAGCCGGGCCGGTGTTGCCTTCGGCGGCATGGCCCGCTGGGTCGCTTCCGCCTCGGTCGCCCGGGCCGAGTGTTCTTTCTCCCTCGCGCAGGACCGGTTTTATTCCAAGGCGCACCCTAAATCCCGAAGGGTGGTTGGTATTGCATGAAAGTGCCGGGGTAGTCTTCAGCGCGTTTGGGTAGTCGATTTGCCGACCTGAAGCATTCCAAACAAAGACATGGCTATTTGATCATAGGTTGTCGCAACGGGCGTGTCGCCCGTGCCCAACATAAGGCGGGATTTGATCCGCACGCCCGACACGGACGTGGCTGCAACTTCATTTGGCTTGCTCCATCGAATATTTGCGCAGGAAGAAGCCGTTCCCGGCGCAAATTTTCCATACACCGAAAACAGCGAAGAACCCGCTTTGCAGTGAAAAAAGCACTACGAGCGGCGTCTTCCGAAAATGCGTTGGAGGAGGCCGGGGGGGTTGACGGGCTCGGGGACGGACGGGGCGGGAGGCGGGGGCAGGAGGAGGCGCTCAAGCAGGGCGGCGACGGCGGCTTCCTGGCTCAGGTCGTCGAGCGAGACGACGAGGCGCGCGGCGGGGGTGCCGCCTTCGAGCGCGGACTGAAGGCGTCGGGCACTATCGGCGAAGTGGTCCATGCGCTGCATCACCTGCGCCAGCAGTTCGGGCGAGGCTGACGCGGGCTCGCGGGCGAGGTTAACGCGTTCTTCCAGGGGAAGGGTTCGCACAAGCAGGCCGAGCGCCTCGACGAGGTGAAGGCCGGTGGATTTGGGGCGGAACGGCAGGAGGCGGGCGAGGGTCGCCTCGTCAATGTGCGAGAGGGCGTTGACCAGTTCGCGGTATTCGCCGCCGATGGAAACCTTGGCGAGGGCGAAGCGGGAGAACTCGAGAAATTTACCAAGGGTGTCGAGGCCTTCGCGTTGGCAAAACGAGAGCGTAACGGGCGAGAGGGCGCAGAGTTGGACGGGGAAATCGGCCGGGATGCCCAGGCGTTCGAGGTTGCGCAGCACCGGATCGGTTTCGGCCTTGCCCGCGATTTCGACCATGGCCCCGAAGGACTCGTCGAAGGAGAGGGTGCCGCGAAGGATGTCGGCCAGCTTGTCGAGCAGGGCGACGGGGAGGCCCCGGGAGGCGAAGCGCTCCACGACCTCGGCATGGGTTAGCTCGATGTAGGTCGCGGGTTTTTCATCGGGTTTGTCGAGGTCCCAGGCGCAGCCGTCGATGTTTTGGGCGAGGCTGGAAAGCGGGATGTCGAGCATGACCGAGTCGCGGAAGGAGCGGCGAAGTTTATCCCATTCAGCGGGCGTGGTGCGGGTGCGGGTGGAGGCGGGAGGCATGGCTATCATTTGGAGAGGGTGTGGCGGAGAATCTCGTCGGTGACGGCGTGATAATCGGCGACGATGCCATCGGAATCCGCGGCGGATTCGGCGGATATGAGCGGCACGGGCAGGCCGAGGGTGACGGCGCGGCGCACGACGGTGGCATCGCGAACCTGGGCGGCGAAAATCGAGGCGTGCCGGGAGACGCGGCGGGCGGTTTTGAATTGGTTGAGCCGAAGCTGCATGCGCATCTTGGGCACCTCGACGTCGGTGTTCCCTTTCACCGCGTTGAGGATGATGCCTTCGACTTGGGCGGCGCGTCCGAAGGCGAATCGACGAAAGCCGATGGAGGCTTCCTGGAAGAGGGCTAGCTTCTCGACCAGCAGGGTGAAGCCGACGAGGGAAAGCGCGTCGGGGTTGGACGGAACGTATATCTCGGTGGCGGCGAAGACTCCGCACTGGGACGCGCGCAGGACGTTGGGCGGGCAATCGAACAGGATGAAGTCGTAGTCTTTTTCGACCTCGGCGAGTTGTTCGCGAAAGAGCAGGTAGGCGGGCTTCGACGGGTCGCCGGTGAAATCGGCTTCGAGGTCCACGAGGTTAAAACTGGTGGGCAGGAGATCGAGGCCGGGGAGGACGGCGACGCCCTCGTGATCGATGACCACATCGGGCACGATCAAATCCGCGAGGAGCGGGGGGTCGGGCTGGAAGAGGCTGAAGACGGTGCGGCGGGTGAGGGTGACGAGACGGTTCCAGCGTTCGAGGCGGAGCAGCCAGATGGAGGCGTTGGACTGGGTGTCGAAATCGCAGAGCAGCACGCGGTTGCCCTTCTGCGCGAGACAGGCGGCGATGTTCACGATCAACGAAGTCTTACCGACTCCGCCCTTGTAGTTTAAAAATGCGATGCGACGTGACATGTTTTCACCGGTTAAGGGCCGGCGAGGTAGCAGTCGGCGCGCTCTCCGGCCGGCGCAAGCGGCAAGGCCGGCGCGCGCGTGACAAGTGTGTAACGGCTTTTTGAATACGCCGATTTTGTGTCGGCGCGGGGCGGATTTTTGACGAACGCGTGTCGCCCAGGTAAAATCCATGCGAACGTCGATTTCCCGTTTGCGGGGGGCGACGGGCGCGCGCATCGCCGTTGCACTTCAATGAGCGTTCCCGTCGTCACTTTGTCCTCTTTTAGCAACCTTGCCGGCGCGGCATTGGCGGAAGATTTGCGCGGGTTGCTGGCGCGGGGCGGGCATGACGCACTGGTTTTGTTTTCCGACATGAAGGGCGAGAATCTGGCTATTTTGCCGGTCGGTCCGGGGAGGCCCTACGCGGGCATCGAAGAGGTGCGCGGAGTCGAGATCGAGGGGCTGCGACCGTTGTGCGCGTTTCGTTGTCGTGAGGAGACGGCGGTCGAGGCGCGAACCGAGGAACCGCAAGATCGGGCGCAGTATGAGGAGACCCTGGCGGCGCGCGAGCGCTACATCGCGGAGTGCGAGCAGCGCCTGGCGGAGGTGGGGCACACGCTTTCGGAGCGCGAGGCGATGTTGGAGCAGCGGGAGCAGATGTTGCTCGCGAAGGAGCGGGATTTTTTTCGCCGCAGCGGGGAAGTGACGCGCAACGAGGAGAACTCCCGGGCGCGCGGTCCGTTGAACAAGCAGGCCTGATTTTTTCGCCACGATGAAACCCGGTCCCGACGGCACACCTTCTCCTTTTGCGGCGCGAACTCGCGTGCAGACGCGTCCGCCGGGCGCACCCACGCCCGCGGGCGCGGCGGCGCCGCCGGGCGGGGCCGCGGGGGCTGCGGCTTCGCAGTCTTCGAGCGGGAAAAAGGGCGCGGGGCTTTGGATCGCGGCGGCGGGTGTGGTCGGCGTGATCGCGGTGGCCGCGTTTTTTTTGACGCGCTTGGACGAGAGCACTCCGTCGCGGGAGGCGGACGGGGCGGTGGATCGCGTGGTGAAGCCGGAATCACCGGCGGCGGCGACTCGCGATTTACGGGCGGATTTTAAGAGTCTCGTCGCGGAGATGTCCGTCCTGGAGCTTGAGCCGCAGGCGAGGGCGGCGGCGGCGTCCGCGTTGGTGGCGGCGGAGGGTGGTGCGGTTGAGGAGGCGGTTAACACGCTGGGGCCTTTGGTGAGCGAGGCGATCGACGCGGTGTATGCCAAGGCGTTGGAGGATATGCGCGGCATCCGGTTCGAGGACCATGCGACGTCGGCGGCCCGGGAGCTGCGTATTTTGACCAGCCTTGCCGACGCGGCGAAGCGCGAGGGGGTGTGGGCGGAAGCGGTCGCGAAACGACGCGCGGCTCTCGACTCGCTGCCGCAGGTGCGGGTGGAGATCGCGGCCAGTCTTTCGGGGATGGCGGAGGAGGCATTGGTTCGCAACGACATCGAACTCGCGACGTTTTTTTACACCCAGGTTTTGCGTTTGAAGCCGGCCTCGGAGGCGGCGCGCGCGCACTTGTTTGAGCACAAATACGAGCCCGGCCAGGTGGTGCGGAATCGGTTGGGGATGACTTTTGGTTATGCGCCTCCCGGTGAGTTTTTGCGCGGGAGTCCGGCGAATGAGCCGGGGCGGGATGCGGACGAAGCCCAGGGCCGGGTGCGGTTGACGAAGGGTTTTTTCATCGGGCTGAAGGAGGTCTCGCAACGCGAGTGGGACGCGGTGTTTGGTCCCGGGGCGGCGGCGCGCGTGATTTCCTCGTCGCCGGCGAAGTCGAAGGAGATCGGTCCAGATTTGCCGATGCACAGCATCACGTTCGCGGAGGCGGAGGAGTTTTGCCGGAGACTGGGCGAACGCGACGGAGCGGTTTACCGGCTGCCGACCGAGGCGGAGTGGGAGTATGCGTGCCGCGCGGGTTCGCGGGCGGCGTTTTCCACCGGGACGGATTATCTCTCGGCGCGCGAGGCCAACATCGACGACGGTTCGGCGACGGCGCTGTTCGCATCCGCCGCGGTGGGGGTCTCGGGGCCGGCGAATGCGTGGGGACTTTTCGATGTGCATGGCAACGTGTGGGAGTGGTGCGCCGACTGGAGCGCGCCTTACGAGGCGGGCGAACTCGTGGATCCGCGCGGTCTGGCCGACGACCAGATCGGGCGGGTGGATCTGGCGATGCGCGTGGTGCGCGGCGGCGGCTGGAACGCGCCGGCCAGCGACGCGCGCTCGGCCAGCCGTTGGGAATTTTCACCGGTCGCGGTCACGGCCTACATCGGCTTCCGGGTGGTGATGGAGCCCGATTTGTTGGCTCCCTGAGTTTTTTCTTCAAGGGCGCGTGCTCCGAGTCGGGGCCGTGTCCGCCCCTCTTTTCTATTCTCCATGAAAACCTACCTTCTCTCTTCGGCCGCTTTTTCCGCGCTGCTTTTGCTCTCCGCCTGCCAAACGCCCGTGATGGTGGCTCCTCCGGAAACGACGGTGCGCGATCAAGAAATCGCCCGCATCCTCGATCTGAAAAATCGCGGCGTGATCTCGGATGCGCAGGCGGTCGAGATCATCAACGCGATCGTGAGCGGGGGCTCCGCGCCGGCGATGGGAACGGCGGCGACCAGCCGGACGGCTTCGGGGTCGGCGGCGACTCCGGCGACTCCGGTCGTCGCCAAGCCGGTCGCGAGCGCAGCGCAGTCCTCCGCGCCGGCGCCAAGCACGCCGGTCGTCGCCGAGCCCGTGCCGGCCGTGGATGGTCGTTATGTGCCGAAGGTGCGGTTGGAGGGGCGGCTGCGCTCGATCGGTTCGGACACGATGGATTTGCTGGTGGCGAGCTGGGAAAAGGAGTTTTTGAAATACCATCCGAGTCTGCGGATCATCCACGAAGGGCGCGGCTCCTCGACGGCGACGCCGGCCTTGATCGCGAGTCTCTCCGACGTGGGTCCGATGAGCCGGGCGATGCTGGACGCGGAGCGGGAAAAATTCCGCGAGCGTTTCGGTTACGATGCGACGGAGATCCGGACGGCGATCGACGCGCTCGGCGTTTATGTGCATCCGGAAAATCCTTTGGCGAAGACCGGGCTCACGTTGACGCAGGTGGACGCGATTTTTTCGGCGACGCGCAAACGCGGCGGTGAACAGCGGCTCGCCACCTGGGGGCAACTCGGACTCGGGGCGGAGTGGGCGAACGCGCCGATTCGCGTCTATGGGCGCAACCGCGCCTCGGGCACGTATGGTTATTTCCGCGATTCGGCGCTTTCCAAGGGCGAGTTTGGCGAATGGGTGATGGAGCAGCCGAGCAGCGCGACGGTGGTGGAGAAAGTGGAGGGGGACAAGTTTGGCATCGGGTTTTCGGGAGTTGGCTACCGCACGCCCGGCGTGGCGATGGTGCCGCTGGCCAAGGCGGATGATGCGACTCCGGTGGAGCCGTCGGAGGAGACGGCGTTGAGCGGCGACTACCCGTTGGCCCGGCCCTTGTTCCTGGCTTTGAACCACAACCCGGCCGGACCGATGACGGATTTGCAGCGCGAGTTTCTCACCTTCGTGCTCGGCCCGGTGGGGCAGGAAGTGGTGCAGAAGGAGGGTTACTATCCCTTGCCGTCGGCGATCGTGGCGGAGGAAATCGGCAAAATTCGGTGAGCCTCAATCCGGCGGTCAAATCCGACCGCCTATTCGGTTCTTCGATGTTTTCAGTGGGTGAGGGGTGGTGAATCGGTGTTGAGCCGCCTGGTTCGCTTCGTTCGCGTGACGCATGGCGGACGAATCGCTTCCGCGCTTCCGCTCCATCGGCACACAGGCCCGTAAATTTACACACCCTGAAAGCAGCGAGGAATCGCTCGTTGAGCGATGCGGTGTCGTGGGCTTTGGCTTTGCGGTGCTTCGCGAACTTTGCGTCGGAAATCCAAGAAAATCGAAGAAGGACGACACGGAGGTCGTCACGCCAGCGATCCACCGGGATGATCGAAAATCTGGGTGGTCGGGATCAGAACGCGTAGTTGAGGCCGAGGCGGACGATGGGGGAGCCTTCGTCGGCTTTGATCTCGTAGTTGCGCTCGTCGAAGTCGGCGGTGCGGGAGAAGTTGTAGCCGAGGGCGGCGTCGAGGCTGAAGGAGTCGGTGAGTCGATAGGTGGCTCCGAGGGCGACGCTGACGGCGGTATAGTCGAGGATGGAGTCGGCGAGGGAAGGGCGACCGTTTACGCCGATGGTGGCGGGGCGGGGGTCGTCTTTCACGTGGAAGCTGCCGGTATCGAGGTCGAGGCTAACACGAAGGGTGAGGCGTTCGCTGGCGGCGTAGGAAACGCGGGTGCTGGGGAAGGCGAGGGTGAAGCGCCAGTCGGGAGCGAAGTCCCAGCGCACGCCGGCGACGGGGATGACGGGGAGGGATTCGGAGAGGGAGTTGTAGGCGAAGCCGAAGCCGGCGGAGAAGGTCTCGCTGAACTGGTAGCTGGCGAGGGCGAAGAGGCCGACGTTGAAGCCTTCGGAGGAGAAGGCGCCTCCGGAACCGGCGATGCCGGCGGAGAGACGGGCGAGGAGGCTCCAGCGATCATCGAAGCGGTGGCGAGCGGTGAGACCGGCCTCGAAGGATTCGAGTTGATCGGGCAGGGCGGCGGGGCCGGAGCGGTCGAGGAAGTAGGCGGAGTAGCCGAGATCGGTGGCGAGCGAGGTGGAGTCCGAAAGGGGTGCGAGGGGGACGTCGATCTCGGCGGTGATGCGGGAGACGGCGACATCGCCGACGGGAATATCGCGGGCCTCGAGGTCGGTTTTGCCGGCGTGGGAGGTTTCGAGTTTAAAGGTGGGGAAGGGTGGGGCGGGTTGGGCGGCGAGCGGAGCGGACAGGGCGCATGCGGCGAGAGCGGTAAGGGCGTTGAGGGCAAGGGAAGATGTGGTGAGACCGGGAGCGCGGCGGGTGGCGGAAGATACGGCGGATGGAGGAGATTTGGAGGAGGTGTGCATGGAGTGGGAAAATGCAGACAATGCACAGGCACGCCCGGTCCGCAGGCTTGGGGGGTGAAAATCTTCGGGCGGTTTTGTAGGGCGAACCGGAGGGATTCGTTGGACGAAAATTATGAATCGTTGCGAAAGGATTGGCACGAAGCTGCGACGTCCTCGTCGCCAAATTCGGACGTATTGGCCTTTCGATTTAGGTAGGGCGTGACCGCTGGGCGCGCCGTTTCGAGCACGATTGACCGTCATGAATCAGGGCGGTCCCAGCGGTCCCGCCCCACCGGAAATCCCAAAGCTTCGAGGGGTTTGGTGTGGCACTCGGAGGGAGTCGGCGGGTTGGTCGGAGCAGCAGGTTGCGCCTCGATTCGCGTAACAGTCGGCGCAGAGCGTTTCGCCTTCGAAGCGGAACGCGCCGAGGCAAGCGCAGGCGTCGCACGCGGCGTCAGGATCGACTCGAAATGCAGCCGGCATCGGGGGACGTGGCGGTCATCTGGCAGTAGAGTTTTTTGAGGCGGAAGTGTTCGCTCCAAAACGGCGGACGCGGCTCGCCCGCGAGCAAGGCGATGAGGTGCGCGGTGTGAATGTGCCAGCCGGAGGCGAAGTTGCCGACCTCCTTGAGGTCGTCGCCGGAGGCGCGGTGGACGAGGAGCAGGCGGACTTTGTCGCCCTCGGGTCGGAGGTCGAAGGTCACGACCGAGTCGTCGCCGCCGAAGGTGAACTCGAGCAGGTGCGGGGCTTCGCAGCGCAGCACGCGGCCTTGGAAGGTGACGCCGGGGTCCTGCACCTTGGCGTATTCGGCGGGCGGGGTTTCGCCGGGCGCGAGGTTCTTGTGGTGCATGGCGAAGACGAATTTGCCGCCGGGCTTTTGTTCGAGCGCGCCGCCGCAGAACCAGCGGGCGCGTTTTTCGGGGTCGGTGATGAAGTCCCATACGCGTTCGATGGGGCCGGGGAGCAGGCGGACGAGACGGACCTCGCCAGGGGAGGGGAATTCGGCGAGGGCGTGGTTGTCGATGGGGGCGATCGGTTTCATTTGGCGTTTTTTTTGGATTTGGAGGCGGGTTTGGTTTTCTTGGCGTTGTCGTCGGCAAGGAGTTCGCGTTCGAGGGCGTCGAGGCGGCGCGACCAGACGGAGCGGGTCTTTTCGAGCCAGGCGTCGAGATCGTCGAAGCCGGCGGGATTTAAGGACTGGATGCGCGACTGGCCCTCCGCGCGGGTAAGGACGAGGCCGGCCTCGCGCAGGACGTTGAGATGCTGGGAAATCGCGGGCGCGCTGAGGTCGAATTTTTCCACGAGCTCGCCGGCGGTCCGGTCGCGCGCGGCGAGCAGTTCGACGATGCGGCGACGTGTGGGATCGGCGATGGCGGCAAGGCTTTGCATGCCGTCAGTTAATTAAGTAAATACTTAATTAAGCAAGGGGAATATAATGAACGTATGGACAGGTGCGCGGGATCGCGACTCACGAGCTGAGGTCGAGGCGGTGGGCGGTGGTGATGCGGCGGGTGGTGGCGGGATCGACGCGGGCCTCGGCGGCGAACGCGGGCCAGTGGCGGACGGCGTCGGCGACGGCGGTGATAACGGAGTTGGCTCGACGGGTTTTGAGGCCGGCGGCGCGGGCGCAGGCGAGGAGGTCGGCGGGGGTGAAGGCGTCGGTGCGGCCGTTGAGCGTCATCTGGTGGCGGGCGGTCCACTGGCCGTCCGGGTTGTAGGCGTAGGCGACGTCGTATGCGGGGGCGAGCGACCAGCGCCCGCTCTGATCCATGAGGAAGGCGATGTTCTTGGTGTGGTCGTCCTGGTTGCGCGCGATGACGTTGAAGGCGGCGCGGCGGAACAGTTCTTCGAGCGCGGCGTGCGGGAGATCGAGGGCGCGGGCGACGGCGAAGGCCTGCTCGTAGGCGTAGGCACCGGCGGCGTTGAAATCGTAGTGGGCGAGGGCGCAGAGCGACTGGAGGTGGAGCTTGCGCGGGTGACCCGGTAGTTGCGGGCGGTCGAAGCGGCGCGTCATGAAGTGGGCGCGGCCGTTTTCCTCAAAGAGGCGGCAGTCGCTCATGGTGATGCCGGCGGCACGGGCCATGAGGTGATAGGCGTATTCAATTCTTCCATACCCGAGCGGGTCGGCGAGGGATTCCTTGTCGCGGTTCTCGGAGACGCCGTCGAATTTCAGCAGCCAGTGTTCGAAGCCGGGCGGGGCTTCGACCTGACCGGAGCGGAATTCGCCGGTGGCGGGATTCCAGGCGACGACGGCCTTGGCGCGGGCGCCGCCGGCGGAGGTGCCGACGCGCAGGATGTCGCGCAGGGCGGCGGCGTGGGCCGCGTCGTCCTCGGCGGATGCGGGGGTGGTGGCGAGGCCCGCCTTGCGGGCGAGGGCTTCGTTGGCGAGGCGCACGAGGGCGTCGATTTGCACGGGCGCGGCGATGTCGCGGCCGCCGCGCAGGGCGGGGCGAAACTCCAGCGCGCCCATGCCGCGCGCGCCTAGGTAGCAGAGGCGCTCGACGGGGTTGAAGTCGGCGGGCGCGCGGCCCTCGCGGGCGAGCCACTGGTCGATGAGCAGGTTGCCGAAGCGATCAGGCAGGGAGTCGGCGATGAGGCCGGGCAGGCCTTTGAAGGCGCGCTCGGGGAGGTC
>DAIPIP010000283.1:0-2454 GCA_036770725.1 Opitutaceae bacterium | reverse complement strand
GAGGAGTCGAACGCAGGACGCGCCCAGGGGCAGGTTTTATTTTAACAAAGTAGAACCAGGATAACACCCGGATTTTAACGCCCTGATGCAAACGACACGGAGGGTTTTTTCGCGTCGCCTGATTGGCAGAAAAACCGTCCATTTGGTAGGTCCCCGCAGGAAAGAAACGGGGGACAGAGATTATCCTGTCGGCGCTTTTACGGAGCGGTTCAGGTGAGTCGGGCCGGGGGCGGGGTCTGTCGCCGGCTTATTCGACGTTGGCGCGGCAGAAACAGGCCGGCTGGCGGTGTGAAAAGGGGATTTTGTTTGCGCCGAGCTAGCCGGGAGAGCGCGGCGGGCGGAGCGCCAGCTGTCGCGGTGTTTACGAATCCAATCGAGCAACGCGCGCTCGAAGCCGATATCGTAACCCAGTCTCTCGGATTCTATCCACTTGTGCTTCAGGATTTCCTCCCGCTCAGCCAGGAATTCTTGGTAAAGACTGGATTGCTTCACGAAATCGCGCGCGCCTTCAGCGTGTTGCGGGTTGTGAGCGGGTGTCATTGTGCTAAGGTTTTTTTGACGCGAGACGTCCGGACGTGAACTTCTTGTGAAGGTAGGTCGGGTGACATGCGTGTCAATGCCCGGTGCCTCGGATTGGTGATGCGGCGGATCAAAGCGGGGCGATGACAGCGACAAAATTTAGGACGGGGATCATCGGCACTCGGGTTGTTTTGGAAATAGAATGCGGGCCGCTCCAGGATGTTCCTGTTGCGCCTGGGTTGGATGAGTCGCGTCGGTTATGCCTTTGGGCTAGGCGGCGATCCATCCGATGTTCCGTGAAATTTACGGGCTAAAAACGGATTGCGAGCCCTGCGCGAGGGACTCACGGTGCGCGTTCGTTGTTTCGCCCACCGCTAGGTTGTGGTGCGGCGAATGCTCAACTCCACTACTCTAAACTTACCTACCATGGCACTTCCCGTCGGCACCCTAGCCCCTGATTTCACCCTCAAGTCCAAAAACGCGGATGGTCTCGTCGATGTGACGCTCTCCGCCAATTTCGGCAAAAAGCAGACCGTTTTGCTTTTCTTCCCTCTGGCCTTCACCGGCGTCTGCACCGCCGAAATGTGCGACATCACCTCCGGCCTCTCAGCCTACGCGGACCTCGGCGCCGAGGTCATCGCGATCAGCGTGGACAGCCCCTTCGCGCAGGAAGCCTGGGCGCAGCAAAACAACATCAAGCTGACCATCGTTTCCGATCTCAACAAGACCGCCACCAAGGCCTACGACGTGCTCTTCCCCGGGCTTGCCGGCATCGGCGACACCTCGGCCCGCGCGGCCTTCGTAATCGGCCAGGACGGCGTGATCAAATACGCCGAGCAAACCCCGACCCCCAAGGACCTGCCGAACTTCGAGGCGGTCAAGGCCGCGCTCGCCAAGTAAGCGAAGCCCGCCGATTTCATCGCCCGCGCGTCGCCCGCGCGGGCGATTTCGTATCCGCCGATCATTCGATTTTTAACGACCACGATGAGCCTCCCGAATCCCTTCAACACCCTCCAAAAATTCTCCGCCAACGGAGCCGAGCATTCCTTCTACTCGCTGCCCGCGCTCGAGCAGGCCGGCTACCAGGTCGCGCGCCTGCCGGTCTCGATTCGCCTCGTGCTGGAGTCGCTCCTGCGCAACTGCGACGGCAAGCGCGTGGCCGAGCCCGCCATTCGCGACCTCGCCGGCTGGCAGGCTAAGGCGCCCCGCACCGAGGAAATTCCCTTCGTGGTCGCCCGCATCGTGCTTCAGGATTTCACCGGCGTGCCCCTTCTCGTGGACCTCGCCGCCATGCGCTCGGCCGTGACCAAGCTCGGCAAAAACCCGAAGATCATCGAGCCCCTCGTGCCGGTGGACCTCGTCGTTGACCACTCCGTGCAAGTGGATTTCGCCGGCTCGGCCGACGCGCTCGCGAAGAATCTCGAGCTCGAGTTCACCCGCAACCGCGAGCGCTACCAGTTCCTTAAGTGGGGCATGCAGGCCTTCGATACCTTCAAGGTCGTGCCCCCCGGCATCGGCATCGTCCACCAGGTCAACCTCGAGTATCTCGCCAAGGGCGTGCTCAAGGACGGCAACGGTATCTACTATCCGGATACGCTCGTCGGCACCGACTCGCACACCACGATGATCAACGGCATCGGCATCGTGGGCTGGGGCGTGGGCGGCATCGAGGCCGAGGCCGGCATGCTCGGCCAGCCCGTCTATTTCCTCACCCCCGACGTCGTCGGCGTGCACCTCACCGGCGCGCTGCGCGAGGGCGTCACCGCGACCGATCTCGCGCTCACCATCACCCAGATGCTGCGCAAGGCCAAGGTCGTGGGCAAATTCGTCGAGTTCTACGGCCCCGGCGCCGCCGCGCTGCCCGTTGTGGACCGCGCCACCATCGCCAACATGGCCCCCGAATACGGCGCGACCATGGGCTTCTTCCCCATCGAC
>DAIPIP010000098.1:0-10958 GCA_036770725.1 Opitutaceae bacterium | reverse complement strand
CAGAAGGTTTTGCTCCGACGGCGCGGCGAGACGGGCGGCGGCTAACATCCTTTTTCTTGGCTACGATGGCTGGCATGAAATCCGCCGCGCCTCGGACCAAACGGGTATCTCGTCACCCGCACTTTAACCAAAGGCGTGGTCGAATACCGGAACGTATCACGGACCTTGGTGCCTGGTAAGCGTGCCTCGACCGAACCGCCCATGCCCGTGGGAAAAGCGTTTCCAGACTAAAGCCTCACTTTTTATACCAAGCGCCGTCTTCGCGCTGAAGCCAGACACCGGGTTTGCTCGCGGCTGCGATCTGCCGCGCAAAAATCCGACCGGCATCCGCCGATGTGCCTCCCGTTCGCTTCGCGAGTTCCTCGAAAATCACCGCGCGGTCAGCGTTCTCCGCCGCAACCACTTTCTCGGCCTCCACACCGGGCGCACGCACCGCGAGCAAGCCCGTGTTGGCCTCTCCGACCGCTCCCGCCGCCTTCAGCGCGTCGATGGCGGCGACTCTCTGTCGCATCCCGGCCTTGGCCGCAGATGCCGCATCGGCGTGCGCCACGGAAACCGCCACCCCGACGGCGGCAAAAATCATACAAACGGATCGAAAAGAGTTCATGGCTGTTTAAGGGGTTGTGAGCTGCTCCACGTTCACCGTGTCAGAGTCACCGTAAATATCGGCGAGTAAATTGGTCACCGCCTGCTCCATTTTCACGTTAACATCCACCACGGCGTGAACCTTGATCGGATCCATGCTCACGTGAATACATCCGGTCGTTAAAACCAAACCTAGCAACAAACCGGCGGGGATCAGCGGGATTCGCATAGGAGGACGGAATAGCAAGTATGACGCGGAGGAACAAACAAAGTTTCACAACATCTTCGAGAAGCCCCAAGTCACTGTCTGAACGAGACCGCTTAAACCTCAGCCATGAATAACCGGTAGGGCGTGACCGCCGGGCGCGCCGGTTCGGTTGCGAATTCCTCTCGTTGATCACGGCGGGCCCGGCGGTCCAGTCCACCATAAGTCCCAAAAGCTTTGCGTGATCGGTATAAAACCCGGTTTCCCTAAGCCCCGCCCTAAGCCCGCTCCCCGGGGCGCGTCGGCCCAAGCGACCGCGCCTCACCGCCCGCGCACGAACAACAACCGCAGCGAGTTCAAGCACACCAACACCGTGCTCCCCTCGTGCGCCGCCACGCCCAGCCCGAGCGGCACCTCGACCATCACCGTCGCCAACGCCATCACCCCCACCACGCCCAGCGCGATGGCGAGATTCTGCCGGATCACCGCCCGCACCCTCCGGCTCAAATCGTAAGCCAGGTAAACATTCTCGATTCGATCATTCATCAACACGATCTCCGCCTGCTCCAACGCCGCGTCGCTCCCCCGCGCCCCCATCGCGATCGCCACGTCCGCCGCCGCCAGCGAGGGCGCGTCGTTCACCCCGTCGCCCACCATCGCCACGCGACGTTTTCCGTCCTCCTTGAGCGCCGTCACCGCCTCGACCTTCTGCGCCGGTGACAAACCCGCCCGCACCTCGTCGAGCCCCAGCTCCGCGCCCACCGCGTTCGCCGTCGCGTGCCTGTCGCCGGTCAACATCACCGAGCGCAGTCCGCGCGCCTTCAGCTTTGCCAACACCGGCGCCGACTCCCGCCGAATCGCATCCTTGAGCAACACCCGCCCGAGATAATCCGGACCCACCACCCACACCTCGGCAAACTCCGCCGCCGCCGTCGGCAATTTCTCCGCCCAATTTTTCAGCGGCCCTTTTTCCAACAACTCGCGCCGCCCCAGCATCACTTGCGCGCCGTCCAGCCGCCCGCGCACGCCCTGCCCCGTCATGGATTCAAAGCCCTCGATCTCGCGCTCCGCCAGCCCGCGCGCCCGCGCGTCGCGCACCACCGCGCGCGCCAGCGGATGCTCCGAACGCGCCTCGAGCGCATACGCCAGCTCCATCACCTCGCGCTCCCGCCCCGGCGGAAAACTCTCATACGCCTCCACCACCAGCTCACCCGTCGTCAACGTGCCCGTTTTGTCCAACGCGATCACGTTCACTTCGGCCAGCTTCTCGATCGCCGCCCCGCCGCGAAACAGCACCCCGCGCCTCGCCCCCCACGCGATCGCCGCCAAAATCGCCGACGGAATCGACAACACCAACGCGCACGGACTCATCACCACCAGCAGCGTCATCGCCCGATAAAACGCCGACGGCGCCGCGTCGTCCCCGCGCCACGGCTCCAGCCCCAGCGCCAGCCACCAAACCAGAAACATCGCCGCGCTCACCCCTAGCACCAAATACGTGTAGCCCGTGCCAAACTTGTCCGTGAACCGCTGGCTCGGCGCGCGCAGCTTCTGCGCCCCATGGATCAAGCGAATGATCTTCTGCAGCGTGCTCTCCCCCGGCAACCGCACGACTTTCCAGTCCAACGTGCCGCCCACGTTGATCGTCCCGCTAAACACCTGGTCGCCTCGCGCCTTGTCCACCGGCACCGACTCCCCCGTCAACGCCGACTCGTCCGCCCCGCTCTCGCCTTTTTCCACCACGCCGTCCGCGCAAAACGCCTCCCCCGGTCGCACCCGCACCAAATCGCCGATGCCCACCTCCTCCACCGCCACCACCCGCTCGCGCCCGTCGCCGCCCACCACCGTCGCCTGCTTCGGCGCGGCCTTCAGCAACGCGTCCACCTCGCGATGCGTTCGCTCGTCCGCATAGGCCTCCATCGCTCCCGATGCCGAAAACAAAAACAACAACAACACCGCCTCGCCCCACGCCCCGATCACGCTCGCCCCCGCCGCCACCGCTAGCATGAGAAAATGAATATCCAGCTTCGCCTTGCGCAGATTTTCCCACGAATCCTTCGCCGCGTCCCAGGCCCCCGCGATCAAGGCCCCGCCGAACAAAGCCGCCGGCAACCACTCCGGCCCCGCGCCCGCCCGCTGCACACCCCACCCCGCCACGCCGAGCACGCCGCAAGCGCCCGCGTAGGCCGCCAGCTCGCGCCAATCCTCCGGCTCGTGTTCGCCCGCCTCCGCGTCCTCCCCCTCCGGCCACTCGTATTCCTTCCAACGCCAAAACTTCGGCGACGTCTCGCACCCGGGAGCGTTCAACTGCACCACATCCCCCTCGCGCGTTAGCGTGAATCCCGCCGGCGCCGCGGCGTCCGCGCCGCCCCTCGCCAGCTCCGCCTCGATCACGGTCAAGGTCTCCGCCAGGCGCTCGCGCAACGCCCCGATATCCACCTGCCCGAACGTCGCCACCTGCACGCGCCGCGCCCCCGCGTCGAGTCGCACCGCGCCCACCCCGGGCTCGTTGCGCAAAAACTCCGCCAGCGTCTCGGTCCACGTTTTCTGCATAAACCGCGAAACTGACACCCCGCTCCCCGCCGCGTCCAGCCCGCCCGCGATTCCACATCCAAGTTCCCCTCGATCACGCGTTCGCCGCTCGATGTTCGACATTTTCCGCCGCACCCCCGTCATACCCGCGCATGTCCACGCCTTCGCTGCCGCCCTGCCCGTTCCTGCCCCCTCCGCCCCCCGGACTGGATCACCGGCATCTATCCCGTCATGGCGAAACCCGCGACGGAGCCTTTTACCTGAGCTGCCTCGAATACGGACACGACCTCTGGTTGCGCGGCTTCGCCGCCCGCGCCGTGCTCTGCCTGGATCGCGCCATGGGCGCCGATGTTCACGGCATCGAACCCGAACTCGCCGCCTGGCCCGTTCCCTACGCGGCGATGGCGTGGTTTTTAACCCATACCCCGCCCGACGTTTTCATCGGCAACCCGCGCGTGCATTTTCAACACTACGCCGACCGCATGAACGAACCCCGCCGCGCCCAACGCACCACCCGCGCCTGGGCTTGCTGGGCGCTCGCCCGCCGCCTGCGCCCCGAATGGCCCGCCGACCCAAAACACCAGGTGGTCGAACCCGACGAGGCTTTCATCGCCAGCCAACTGGATGTCCACGGCCTGCCAGGCGAAAGCCGACTCTGGCACGAGGTGTTGATCGCATGCACCCCCGGCCTTTTTTCGCCCATCACTCAGGACATGAAAAAAAGTATCCAAAACACTCTTGACCGAAGTGGGGCGGATTCTACGGTCCGCACCTCTTCCCCATCACGGGGTGGTAGCTCAGCTGGTTAGAGCGTCTGCCTGTCACGCAGAAGGTCGCGGGTTCGAGTCCCGTCCATCCCGCCATTTTGGCGACCCGTTATCCCACAGGGGTAACGGGTTCTTTGTTTTTGGGGTTCGTCGTTGTTTTAAACGGACGGGAAAAAAAGCGGGAACGGAGCGACGTCCCCGTCGCCGAACGCGCGTCAGCGCGTCATCGGCCGGTTTGGCACCCCTTTCGCACCTGGGATCTATATTTCCTGCACCAGGCGCCAAGGGAAGGGTCGGCCCCCGTGTCGTCCTCGCTCGGTTGCATTCCTTTGCGACCTTGGTCCGTCCCTTGGCGCCTTCGCGTTAAGATCTGAATGGTTGGGCTGTTTGGAATCCCGCGTAGCCAACCGGCTCCGTTCTCACACATCGATCACGTCGCCGTCTCGTCCCGCCCGCCGCTCCGGTGCCCGTGCCCCGCCACCCTTTCCCGGACCTCGCCCACTCCCTCCGCCCGGCGGTTGCTTCATCAAAATCGTCATCACCAAGTTGGTGACACCCACGATAACCGCACCTCCCAACGCCGCCCAAAATCCCTCCACCGTGAACCCATTCACGATTTTCCCGACCAACAAAAACAAAAGCGCGTTCAACACCACCAAACCCAGCCCCATGGTCAGCACGATGAAGGGCAGCGTAAACAGCACCAAAATCGGCCGTAGCACCGCGTTGAAAAAACTCAACAGCACCACGACCACAAACAACGTCCCCCCGTCTTTGCAGTCGATTCCGGGCACGATTTTTCCGCCAAAGTCACCCCGAGGGCGAGCACCAGCCAACGCACGATGAGCTTGAGCAGCGGACTATTCATGTCCCGCACCCTCCCCCGCCCGCCCCGCCTCGCAACGAAATAAAAATCCCGCGACCGGCCCCGCGACCTCCTGTCCACTCCTGACAACGTCCCGTCAGCAATCATCCGCCGCGTTCGCTCCGCGTTTGCCTTCCCTCTTCCACCCACCTTCTTGCCCCCGTGGTCCGCGCCAAAACCTCCTCTTCCCCCCGCCCTTCCCCTTCATCGCTAGGCTTGAGCGTGAGCTCAAGTGAATGCATCCGCCTGCGCGGCGTGCGCCAAAACAACCTGAAGGGCTTCGATCTCGATCTGCCCCTCGGCCGTTACATCGTCGTCACCGGCCCCAGCGGCGCGGGCAAAAGCTCCCTCGTCTTCGACACCCTCCACGCCGAGGGACAACGCCGCTACGTTGAAACTTTCTCCGCCTACACCCGCCAGTTCCTCGACCTGCTCGACAAGCCCAAGGTCGATTCCATCGAAAACATCCGCCCGTCCATCGCCATCGAGCAGACCAACACGGTCAAAACTTCCCGCTCCACCGTCGGCACCATGACCGAGCTGACCGACTACTTTAAGGTCTGGTTCAGCCATGTCGCCACCTGCTTCGACCCCGCCACCGGCCAGCCCGTCGAGGACGACACCCCCGCCAGCATCTGGGAAAAAATCTCCGCCACCCACGCCGCGCAAACCATCATCGTCGCCTTCAAGATTCCCCGCCCCGCCAACCTCACCTGGCCCGAAATCCTCACCAGCCTCAAAGGCCAGTCCTACGTTCGCGCCCTCCTCCCCTCCCTCTCCGCCGCCCGCATCGACGACCTCCTCACCGACCCCGCCCCGCTCGCCGCCGCCGACCACCTCTACGTCGCCCAGGACCGCATCACCCTGAACGCCGACTCCCGCATCCGTTTCCTCGAAGCCGCCGAGCAAGCCCTGCACTTCGGCCAAGGCCAACTCCACCTCTTCGCCCCTTCCGCCTCCGACTTCGTATCCGTCGGCCACTTCTCCCGAGGCCTCCACTCCCCCGCCACCGGCCGCACCTTTCGCCCCGCCTCCCCCGCGCTCTTCTCCTTCAACTCCCCCCTCGGCGCCTGTCCGCGCTGTCGTGGCTTCGGCCGTATCATAGAAATCGATACAAGCCTCGCCATCCCCGACCGCTCCGTCTCCATCGCCGACGGCGCCATCAAGGCATGGCAGGGCGAAACCTACGGCGAATCGCAAAAAGACCTCCTCCGCTTTGCCAAAAAAATCGGCCTCCCCGTCAACGTCCCCTTCGCCGACCTCAGCCCCGCGCACCAAAAACTCGTCCTCGAAGGCGAGCCCGATTACGGCCAGCCCGGACGCGAATGGCCCCACGCCTGGTATGGCCTGAAAGGCTTTTTTCAGTGGCTCGAAAAAAACACCTACAAGACCCACGTCCGCGTCTTCCTCTCCCGCTACCGCGCCTACAACCCCTGCCCCGACTGCGCCGGCACCCGCCTCCAACCCGAATCGCTCTGCTGGAAGTGGCGCGGCAAAACCCTCCCAGACCTCTACCAACTCCCCGTCGCGGAACTCTCCGATCTCATTGGTCATTGGTCATTGGAGATTGGTCATTCCAACGAGTCCGCCCGCAGCGCCCACCTCGCCTTTGACTCCATCCGGACTCGTTTGCGCTACCTCACCCAGGTCGGCCTCGGTTACCTCACCCTCGACCGCACCAGCAAAACTCTTTCCGGCGGCGAGACCATGCGCGTCGGCCTCACCTCCTGCCTCGGCACGTCCCTCGTCGATACGCTCTTCGTCCTCGACGAGCCCTCCGTCGGCCTGCACCCGCGCGACATCGACCGCCTCATCGAGATCATCCGCACTCTCACCCGGGCCGGAAACACCGTCGTCGTCGTCGAGCACGACGAGTCCATGATCCGCGCCGCCGACCACGTCCTCGAAATCGGCCCCGTCCCCGGCGCCAAAGGCGGCCACCTCGTCTTCCAAGGCGACATCCCCGCGCTCCTCCGCGACCGCAAATCCCTCACCGGCTCCTACCTCTCCGGCCGCCAGTCCATCCCCACGCCGCCAACCCGCCGCCTAGTAGCGCAGGCGTCCCGCCTGCATCCCTGGCTCACCTTCACCGGCGTATCCAAACATAACCTACACAACGTCACCCTCCGCCTCCCCCTCCACCGTTTCGTCGCCCTCTCCGGCGTCTCCGGCTCCGGAAAATCCACCCTGCTCGACAAGGTCATCCACCAGGGCCTGCTCGCCAAACGCCACCAACTCACCGAGGACGCCGCTAAGATCGCCTCCATCACCGGCGACGACGCCTTCACCGAGATCGTCCTCGTCGATCAATCGCCCCTCTCCCGCACCCCGCGCTCCAACCCCGCCCTCTACACCGAGGCTTGGGACCTCATCCGCGAGCTTTACGCCCAGACCGACGCCGCCCGCGCCGCCGGCTTCAGCGCCTCGTCCTTCTCCTTCAACGCCGGCGATGGTCGCTGCGACAACTGCCAGGGCCTCGGCTACGAGCGCGTCGAGATGCAGTTCCTCTCCGACGTCTTCGTCCCCTGCCCCGTCTGCGAAGGCCGCCGCTTCAAGCCCGAGGTCCTCGCCATCACCCATCAGGAAAAATCCGTCGCCGACCTGCTCAACACCTCCGTCTCCGACGCCCTCGAACACTTCGCCCCCCAGCCCGCCATCCGCGCCCGCCTCGCCGTGCTCGACGAAGTCGGTCTCGGCTACCTCACCCTCGGCCAACCCCTAAACACACTCTCCGGCGGCGAAGCCCAGCGCCTTAAACTCGTCAAATACCTCACCGGCTACACCGCCGCTCCATCTTCCACCGTGGGCTCGAACGTGAGTTCGAGTTCCGCCCCCTCCGGCGCCCTTCTCCTCCTCGACGAACCCACCACCGGCCTCCACCGCCACGACGTCGCCCGCCTGCTCCAGGTCCTCCAAGCCCTCGTCGATCGCGGCCACAGCCTCATCGTCATCGAGCACAATCTCGATGTGCTCAAATCCGCCGACTGGCTCATCGAGGTCGGCCCCGAGGCCGGAGCCGACGGCGGCCGCATCGTCGCCGAGGGCACGCCCGAGCAAGTCGCGCGCACCAAGACCGCCACCGCCCCCTATCTCCAAGACGCCCTCGCCCCTGCCCACGACACCAGCGCCGACCTCCTCGCCGCCGAACCCTCCTCGGCTTCAGCCCTTCAGCCTTTCAGCCCTTCAGTCCTTCGCTTGGAGGGCGCCCGCGAGAACAATCTCAAAAACCTCTCTCTCTCCATCCCGCACCGTCAGCTCAACGTCGTCACCGGCGTCTCCGGCTCAGGCAAGAGCACCCTCGCCTTCGACATCATCTTCGCCGAGGGCCAGCGCCGCTTCATGGATTCCATGAGCGCCTACGCCCGACAGTTCGTGGAGCAGATGCCCCGCCCTGCCATCGACCGCCTCACCGGCATCCCGCCCACCGTCGCCATCGAGCAACGCATCACCCGCGGCTCCCGCAAGAGCACCGTCGCCACCATCACCGAGGTCGCCCAATACCTGCGCCTCCTCTACGCCCGCCTCGGCATCCAGCACCACCCCGACACCGGCAGACCCGTCCAACCCCTCTCACCCGCCCAGCTCAAAAAACTCCTCGCCAAAGTCCTCGCCTCCCCCGCCGCGAAAAAAGCCAAACACCTCTATCTCTGCGCCCCGCTCGTTCGCGGCCGCAAGGGCCACCACCAGCCCATCGCCACCTGGATCGAGAACCACGGCTACGAACTCATGCGCGCCGACGGCCGCGTCTTCCCCGTCTCCGCCTTCCAAAAACTCGACCGCTACTCCGAGCACGACGTCGAAGTCGTCGTTGCCGATCTGAAATCGCAGAAACCCGCTTCACCCTCCGGAGCCTTGGCGAAGGAGGGCGCCCTCGACGAAGCCCTTCGCCTCGGCAAAGGCTCCTGTTTCCTCATCAACCCCAAGGGCGACGTCCTGTCGTGGTTTTCCACTACACGCACCGACGCCGAGACCGGCGAAAGTTTCCCCGAGCTCGACCCCAAGCATTTTTCGCACAACTCCCCGCGCGGCTGGTGCCCCACCTGTCGCGGCCACGGTCGCGTCTTCCCCTGGATGCTCGTCCCCGACGAAGACGCCAAATCCGCCGACGATCCCGCCGCCCGCCTCCGTGCCTTCGGCATCGATTCCGAGGACGACGTTGCCGACACCGGCACCCTCTGCCCCGACTGCCAAGGCCAGCGCCTCGCCCGCATCCCGCGCGCCGTAAAGCTGCCCTTCAAAGGCAAACACCCCGCGCTCACCCTGCCCCAGCTCCTCGGCTCCACGCCCGGCCCGCTGCTCCACAGCCTCGACCAGCTCGACCTCGACGAACGCGGCCGCGCCATCGTGCAGGACATCATCCCGCAGATCCGCGAACGCCTGCGCTTCCTCGACCACGTCGGCCTCGGCTACCTCAGCCTCGACCGCCCCACCGATACCCTCAGCGGCGGCGAGGCCCAGCGCATCCGCCTCGCCGCCCAGCTCGGCACCAACCTCGCCGGCGTGCTCTACGTGCTCGACGAACCCTCCATAGGACTCCACGCCCGCGACAACGACCGCCTCATCGAGACCCTCCAGGCCCTGCGCGACAAAGGTAACACCCTGCTCGTCGTCGAGCACGACGACGACCTCATGGAGCGTTGCGACCGCCTGATCGACCTCGGCCCCGCCGCCGGCATCCACGGCGGCGAGATCCTTGCCGAAGGCACCCCCGCCGAAGTCAAACGTATCGAAAAATCCCTTACAGGCCAGTATCTCAGCCGCGGCATCAAACACCCCCTGCGTGGCGCCTATCGGCCGGTCGGCTCCAAGTCCGTCGGTCCGGGGAGCGCACGCGTCCCGCGTGTCGGCTCGGGCGTCCCGCCCGAGCCTCCGTCCGCCTTCCTCACCCTCACCAACGCCTCCCTCCGAAACCTAAAAAACTTCGACGTCCGCATCCCCCTTGGTCGCCTCACCATGGTCTGCGGCCCGTCCGGCGCGGGCAAATCCACCCTCTTCCGCGACCTCCTCCACCCCGCCGTAACCCACGCGATCAAATCAAAGACCGCCAAGCTCACTGGCAAAGCCTACGCCAAATTCACCTCCCACCCCTCCGAGCCACATGTTCGTAATACGAACATTACCGACTCCCCGCCTTTCGCAGAGCTGCGCAACGCCCACCTCTTCAAACAAGTGATCGAAGTGGACCAGTCCCCCATCGGTAAAACCCCGCGCTCCACCCCCGCCACCTACCTCGGCATCTTTGATCTCATCCGCCAATTCTTCGCCGGCATCCCCGAGGCCCAGATGCGCGGCTACACCGCCGGACGCTTCTCTTTCAACACGGCCGGCGGCCGCTGCGAAACCTGCTCCGGCGCAGGCCGCGTGAAGCTCGAGATGGCCTTCATGCCCGACACCTACCTCCCCTGCGACGACTGCCGAGGCACCCGCTACGCGCCAGAACTCGCCGATCTCACCTGGAAGGGCAAAAACATCGGCCAAGTTCTCCAACTCACCTTCGAGGAAGCCGTCGCCTACTTCGATTTCCACAGCCAGCTCAGCCAAGTCTGCCAGCTCATGTGCGACTGCGGCCTCGGCTACCTGACGCTCGGCCAATCCAGCCCCACGCTCTCCGGCGGCGAAGCCCAACGCCTCAAACTCGTCACCGAGCTGACCCACGGCCTCGCGAGCTACCGCGAGCGCAGCCGCAATATCGGCTTCCAAAACCTCTACATCCTCGAAGAACCGACGATTGGCCTGCACCTGAGCGACTGCGAAAAACTCATCGGCGTGCTGCACGCCCTTGTCGAGCAAGGCCACACCGTGGTCGTGATCGAGCACCACCTCGACCTCCTCGCCGAAGCCGACTGGATCCTAGAACTCGGCCCGGTCGGCGGCCCCGACGGCGGCGACCTCCTCTACCAAGGCCCCCTCGCCGGCCTGCTAAAACAAAAAAACTCCCCCACCGCCCCCTACCTCCGCACCAAGCTCAAAAGGTAGGGAGTGACCGCCGGGCGCGCCGCTCTGA
>DAIPIP010000097.1:0-11060 GCA_036770725.1 Opitutaceae bacterium | reverse complement strand
CGCTCCTCGAACTGGCCGCGGTATTTGGTGCCGGCGACCATGAGGGCGAGGTCGAGGGTGATGACCTTCTTGTCCATGAGGATCTCGGGCACGACGCCGTTGACGATCTCCTGGGCGAGGCCTTCGACGATGGCGGTCTTGCCCACACCGGCCTCGCCGATAAGGACGGGGTTGTTCTTGGTGCGTCGGCAAAGGATCTGGATGACGCGCATGATCTCGTTTTTACGGCCGACCACGGGGTCGAGCTCGCCCTTGCGCGCGAGCTCGGTGAGATCGCGGCCGAAGGCTTTGAGCGCAGGGGTCTTGACGTCTTTCTTGCCGTCTTCGGAACGACCGGCTCCGGCGGCGGCTTCCTCGCCCTTGCCGGGCGTCTCGCCCGAACCCTCGCCCGAGCCCGCGCCTTCTTCACCACCCGAAAACTGCGGATCGAGTTCGCGGAGGATTTCGTTGCGGGTGCGCTCGATGTCGATGTCGAGCGACTTGAGCACGCGGGCGGCGACGCCTTCGCCCTCGCGGAGGAGGCCGAGGAGGATGTGCTCGGTGCCGACATAAGAATGGTTGAGCGCCTTCGCTTCCTTGCCGGCGAGCGCGAGGACTTTTTTCACGCGAGGGGTATAGGGAATGGAGCCTTGGTTTTTGGTTTCTTGTCCGGTGCCGACCTGTTTTTCGACGGCGGCGCGCACGGTTTCCAGGTCGAGTCCCATCTTTTGCAGGACCGACACGGCGACGCCTTGGCCGAGCTTGATGAGGCCGAGCAGAAGATGTTCGGTGCCGACGTAGTTGTGATGAAAGCGGTCGGCTTCCTTGCGCGCGAGCGCCAGGACCTGCTGCGCGCGAGGGGTGAAGTTGTTCATCGGTTCCATGGTAAAGTGATGTCGGGGGTTACGAGTGCGGAAAATAGTGTGAGAAAAATCGGGCTCAGGGGCGGTGCCCTGGAACTCAGGCGGCGGGTGGTTTGTTGTGTAAGCTAAAATCGGGCCGAGGCACGGACGCAAACTCGGCACGCAAAGTGTCGGCACGCAAAGCGTCGCGTTTAGCAGAATCCAGATCGTGACTCGCCGCCGCTTGGATATGGCCCGGCTGCGCCTCGATCAAAAGACGATCCGTAACGGCGCGAGTGGGCTCGGGAAACAGCCCCAAATCGATGCCGAGACGGAGCAATGAGAGCAGATTCATCGCTTCGCTGGAGGTGAGTTGGTGGCAGTTTTGCAGGATGCCGTAGGCGCGCCCGATTTTGTCGAAAAGCTTGGGGGAATCCGCTTCGAGCAACTTTTCCCGGGCGTTTTGCTCATGCTCGATGATGGACTGCAAGACGCTGCCGAGGCGTTTCAAAATCGCGTCTTCGCTTTCTCCCAGGGTGGTTTGGTTGGAGATTTGGAAAATACTCCCGGAGGCGTCCGAACCCTCGCCAAAAAGACCGCGCACGACCATGCCGAGCTGATTCACCGCGCGGACCACTTTTTCCATCTGGCTCGAAATAACGAGCGCGGGCAGGTGCATCATGGCGGAGGCCCTCATGCCCGTGCCCAAATTCGTCGGACACGCGGTCAAATACCCGAGTTCGGAGTCGAAGGCGTAGTCGAGACGCTCCTCGAGTTCGGAATCGAGGGCGTTGATCTGCGCCCAGGCCTTTTTCAGCTGAAACCCCGCGCGCAGGACCTGTATGCGAAGATGGTCCTCTTCGTTGATCATGACGGAGCAGGTTTGATCGCGATTTATGACAAAGCCCGCGCCATGCTTGGACGAACTCAGTTCACGAGAAATCAGGTGCCGCTCGACCAGGATTTGTTTTTGCAACTCGGTCAGCTCCGCAACCGGAAGATTCACCGAGCGCTTCATGGGCGCGGCCAAACCCACCGCATCACGGCAACGCGTCAGCACCTCTTCGCGCTGAGCGTCCTTGCACCAGCCCGGAAAAGAGTGGCCCGCCAGATTCCGGGCCAGCCGGATTCGGGTCATCAACACCACCGCGCACTTGGAGCTGGCGGTGTCCGTGAGTTCGGAGGGCGAAGCAAGCAAAGCGGAGATTTTCATGGGTGCGCGGACTTCGGGCGAGAGGCGGAGGTTTCGGACGCGGGCAACTCCACCGATGAACGAAGTGTGGCCAAGTCGTCGCGGAGGCGCGCGGCGTCCTCGTAACGCTCGGCTTTGATGGCCTCGGAGAGTTCAGTTTCCAGCTCGGAGATGCGTTCGATCAGCGTGCGACGCTCGAGCGCCTTGTGCGGCACCTTGCCCGCATGACGCGTGCCCTTGTGCATGTTGTCCAACATCGGCGACACCATGCCGGAAAAGGTGCGGTAACACTGCGGACAACCGAAGCGACCGAGCTTCTTAAAATCGGACGGCTTGAATCCGCAGGCCGGACATTCCTGGCCCGTCACGGGTTCCTCCGGGTTCACAGAAGCCTTGAGCAACAGGTCGGCGAGGGAAAACCCTCCCGGGTCGGTCACGCCCTTCGCCTGGGCGCAAGCCTCGCACAAGTCCACTTTGTGCATCTTGCCGTTGACGATCTGGGTGAGATGCACCGTGGCGGACTTGCCGCAGAGATCACATTTGAGAGAACTGGCCATGTTGGAAGATGTATAAGGAAAAGAGGGAAAACACGACCATCAACGCTCGAAAAACGAAAGCTTTGCACGGGCCGTGCCAGTGCTTTTTCGCGCCCCCGCGAGACGGGGACAAAACCAACGCCCCAAAATCAACGCCAAAACGGCTCAATGCGGCCGGAGATCTGCGCCAAATGGCGCTCGCGCCCGGTCTTTGGAGCGCGGCGGCTTGACACCGCCCTGCGCATCGCGGCTCGACGCGGCGCATCTGGCCGAAGCTCGGCCCAGCGCTCCCTGACCAAGGATGCGGCGGGCCACTGAGCCGGCCCGCCAAGGGCCAGGTGCGACGTCGAGCCGCCACACTCCGAAGTCCACAGTCCAAAGTCCGAAGCCGCCGGGCCGCGCGTGCCTTCAAATTCGAGTGCCTTCGACCAGCACGCGACGACGGAAAGCCTCCAGCACGCGGGCGGTAATCACACCAGGCTTGCCATCGCCGATGACACGACCGTCGAGCTTCACCACGGGAATAACCTCTGCGGCCGTGCCGGTGAGGAAACACTCGTGCGCGTTCCAAACATCGTATCGCGTGAGGTTGGCCTCGCGCATCGGCACGCCGATTTCCTTCGCGATGTCGAAAATCGTGTCTCGGGTGATTCCTTTGAGCGCGCCCTGCGAAGCCGCCGGGGTGATGATCTCGCCCTTGTGAATCACGAAAATATTGTCGCCCGTGCATTCCGCCACGAAACCCTGCTCGTTGAGCATGATGGCTTCGAGGCAACCCGCCTGGCGGGCCTCGATCTTGGCGAGAATGTTGTTCAGGTAATTCAGCGATTTGACCGCCGGAGGCAGAGCCGCGGGACTGATGCGGCGGGTGGCGACCGTGCAAATACCAAGCCCCGTTGTGTAGTGTTCCGGCGGATACAGCGCGATCTTGGCCGCGATGATGAACAGCGTCGGCTTCGGGCAAAGCCAGGGCGAGAGGCCCAGATCGCCCACGCCGCGGGTTACGACCAGACGAATGTAACCGTCGGTCAAACCGTTTTGGCGGCAAGTCTCGCAGGTCGCCTCGGCGATTTCCCTGCGCGACCAAGGCAGATCGAGAAGCAGTGCCCTGGCAGACATTTCCAAGCGCTCCAAATGCTCGTCCAGACGAAAGATATTCCCCTGATAAAGGCGTATGCCTTCAAATACGCCGTCCCCGTAAAGCAGTCCGTGATCGAACACGGAAACTTTGGCGTCGGCTTGATCGACAAATTGCCCATCGAGGTAAATCTTCATCGCGCAAACCGTTGGAGGCCGCGAGGAATTTTGTCCAGCCCGCGCCTAAATTTACCTTGTAAAACGAAGCGTTCGGACAGACCTTTGACGTGTAATAAATCCCCTTATGCCTACCCACACCAAACGCCCCTCCAAAGGTTTTACTTTGATCGAACTCCTCACGGTTATCGCGATCATCGGTATTCTCGCCGCCATCATCATCCCCACTGTCGGAGCAGTTCGTGACAATGCCCGCAAAACCGTGGATGCCTCTAATCTTCGCCAAATCGGATCCGCTGCTTTGGTCTTCGCAAACGACAATCGCGATGCGCTACCCACGAAAGTAGAAACCGCAACGAATGTAAATTTCGCCACTCCGTTGCGCTTGGCGACCGGTGAAGCACCCAACGCAACGCCCAAACTTTTCGCAGCTGCTTTGGCGGCCAGCGGCGCTCTCAACGATGCGACCTTTTGGATCTCCCTCGGAGATAAGACCTCCAGCACACCCGGCCAAGTTGCAACGACGATCCTGAACGAAACCAAGACGGGCTTTAACACTGATTTCAACAGCCTCATATTGGGCTATGGCGTTGCCGCAGGCCTCCAACTAGGCTCTTATCCCTCGACCGCCCCTCTCGCATGGACCCGTGGCATTGCGGGTTCCACGGATGGAAGGTGGTCAACTGCAACAGGAGTGTATGAAGACGAAGGCGGTCACGTCGTATTTCTGGGTGGGAACGTTCAAACCTACAAGACCCTGGGTGCTAACCCGGCTGGCGGTTCTTTGATCGGCTCCAACGGATCTACTACAAATGAAATTCCCGCTACTGTTAGGTTGGGTAGAAACGTTCGTTTCTTCGAAGAAGATACCGCTGGCAACGTATCGGTTACCAAATCCCCTAACGGACTTTAAAATCTGAATTTTCTGCCCCCAAGTCTTCACGACTTGGGGGTTTTTTGTTTCTCAATCAGTTATTCCACTTGTCGCGCCCTCCCGTGTCAAACGCCCCCACTTACGTAATCGGCCATAAAAACCCCGACGCCGATTCCATCTGCGCCGCCATCGCCTACGCCGCTTACAAGGAGGCCCGCCAACAACCCGGCTACATCGCCGCTCGCTGCGGCAACTCCAACGCCCGCATTGACGCCATCCTCGCCCGCTTTGATCACCCGCTCCCCATCCTCCTCACCGACGTCACCCCACGCGTTCGCGATGTCATGGTGAACAACGTCGTTTCCATCCTGCAGGACGCCACCTGTGCCGAAGCCCTCGAACTCATCGACGAACACGACGTCCGCGTCCTGCCCGTCATCACCGAAGATCGTCGCGTCACCGGCACCTTGTCCATTTTCCAACTCGGCGGCTTTTTCGTCCCGAAAGTCCGTGCCCTTCGCGAAATGCGTAAGGTTCACACCACCCTCGGCCATATCGCCCGCGCCCTTCGCGCCAGCGTGATCCATCTGCCCGAATCGACTCGCGAGGAAGAACTCTTTGTGCGCGTCGGAGCCATGGACGTAAAATCATTCGGCCGCGCCGCCCAGAGCGACGGCATCCTTGCCAGCCAGTCCATCATTATCGTCGGCGACCGCCGCGATATCCAAATCAAGTCCATCGAGATGGCAGTGCGCCTCCTTGTCATCACGGGAAACCTTCCCGTCGAAGACGAGATCATCGAACGCGCCCGTGCCGCCGGCGTGGCCCTCATGGTCAGCCCCTACGACACCGCCACCTCGGCTTGGGTAATACGCTCCGCGACCAAAATCGAGCGCCTTATCGAACACAAATTCGCCTCCCTCTCGCCCGAGCAACGTCTGTCCGACCTTCGCAAGAAACTCGCGACCTCCAACGTCGCCGCCTACATCGTCCTCGGCGACGACGGCCGCCTCCAAGGCATCATGACCAAGACCGACGTCCTCAAACCCGTTCGCACCCGCCTCGTGCTCGTCGATCACAACGAGATGACCCAAGCGGTTAACGGTGCCGACGAGGTCACCATCACCGAGGTCATCGACCACCACCGTCTTGGCTCTCTCGCGACCTCGCAGCCCATCCTCTTCATCAACGACCCGGTAGGCTCCACCTGCACCATCATCTCCGAATTATTCCAACGCGACGGCCTCACCCCCACGCCCCAGATCGCCGGCATTCTCATGGGCGGCATCATCTCCGACACCCTCAACCTGCAAAGCCCCACCTCCACGGAAAAGGACTCCGTCCAGCTCGCCTGGCTCTCCCGCATCGCCGGCGTAAACGCGAAGCAGCTCGCCGACCTCATCTTCAGCTCCGGCTCCGTAATCCTCGCCAACTCGGCCGACAAAGTCATCCGCACCGATTTCAAGATCTACGAGGAAGACTCCGTCCGCTTCGCCGTCTCCCAAGTCGAGGAACTCGGCTTCGGCAACTTCTGGCAAAAATCAAAAGACCTCCTGCGCGCCCTCGACGAACTCTGCACCCAAGAGAGCCTTTGCTTCGCCTGCCTGCTCGTCACCGACATCAACACGCAAAACTCCCTTCTCCTCATCAAGGGCGACCTCGAGCTTACCAAGCTCATCACCTACCAGTGCGTGGACGACGGCGAAATCTTCGACCTGCCCGGCATCGTGAGCCGCAAAAAGCAACTCATCCCCTACCTCACCACCTTGCTCCGCGAACTCACCACCAACGGCGTCACCCCCACCTCGCGCAAGAACTCCGGCGCCTCCTCCCCCGCCAACACCGCACACGCCGCTTGATCCGGACGCCCCCACCCGGGCTGAATCCGCCTCGCACCCGCGCCGCGCTTGCAACCCGCGCCGCGCACTTCGCAAACTCCGCGTCCCATATGACCGCAGAGCCCTCCGTTCCCGCCGCGCCCGACAGCGCCAACACCACCTCCCAGCCAAGCGACTTCATCCGTGATATCGTCGCCCAGCACCTGGGCGAGGGCCGTTACCCGGACGGCATCGTCACCCGCTTCCCGCCCGAGCCCAACGGCTACCTCCACATCGGCCACGCCAAGTCCATCTGCCTGAACTTTGGCATCGCCCGCGAAAACAAAGGCCGCTGCAACCTCCGCTTCGACGACACCAACCCCGCCAAGGAAGACGTCGAATACGTCAACTCCATCACCGCCGACGTTCAATGGCTCGTCGCCGGCTGGGCCGACCAGTATCTCGGTTTCAAACCCCGCGCCGCCCTGCCCTCCCCCCGCCCCGCCGCCGATGGCCGCGTCGATTATCACGCCGCCCCCGCGCCCTCCGCCGCCGCGCCCGACACCGAGGCCTTTTTCGCCAGCGACTACTTCGCCGCCCTGCACGACTACGCCGTCGAGCTAATCCGCCGCGGCAGGGCTTACGTCTGCGACCTCACCCCCGCCGAGACCGAGGAATACCGCGGCTCGCCCGATAAACCCGGCCGCCCCTCGCCCCACCGCGAACGCTCCATCGAGGAAAACCTCGACCTCTTCCGCCGCATGTCCGCCGGCGAATTCCCCGACGGCGCCCGCGTGCTCCGCGCCAAGATCGACATGGCCTCGCCCAACATGTGGCTGCGCGACCCCCTCCTCTACCGCATCCGCCACATCGCCCATCACCAGGCCGGCGACAAATGGTGCGTGTATCCACTTTACGACTACGCCCACTGCCTGAGCGACTACATCGAGGGCATCACCCACTCCATCTGCACCCTGGAGTTCGTCGATCACCGCCCGCTCTACGACTGGATTCTCGAGTCCCTCGACCTGCCCCGCCCGCTGCCGAAACAATACGAGTTCGCGAAGCTCAACCTCGCCTACACCATCGTCAGCAAACGCCGCCTCCTCCAACTCGTGCGCGAAAACGTGGTCTCCGGTTGGGACGATCCCCGCATGCCCACCCTCGCCGGCATCCGCCGTCGCGGCGTGCCCGCCGCCGCCCTGCGCGCCTTCGTGACCGGCGTGGGCGTCACCAAATTCGACGGACTCACCGAGATCGCCGTCTATGAAAACGCCGTGCGCGAACACCTCAACGCCGCCGCCTCCCGTCGCCTCGCCGTCCTCCGCCCGGTCAAGGTCGTCCTCACCAACCTTGCCGACGACGAGGTCGTCGAGTGCCGCGCCACCAACAACCCGCAGGACGAAACACCCACCACCCGCACCATCGCCCTGACCCGCGAGGTGTTCATCGAGAGCGACGACTTCGCCGAAGTGCCGCCGCCCAAATACTTTCGCCTCAAACCCGGCGGCGAAGTTCGCCTAAAATACGCCGGCATCATCAAGCTCGATGAAATCGTGAAGGACGCCGTCGGCTCGCTCGTCGAGCTTCGCTGCACCTTCGACCGCGCCAGCCGCCAGGGCGAACCCGGCTCCGACCGCAAGGTCAAGGGCACCATCCACTGGGTCAGCGCCACCCGCGGCATCGAGGCCGAGGTCCGCCTCTATGACCGCCTCTTCACCGTGCCAGAGCCCGCCGCCGAGGAAGACTTTCTCAAGGTCGTTAACCCAAACTCGCTCGAGATCGTTCGCGCCCGACTCGAACCTTCGCTCGCCGACGCCACCCGAGACGACCGCTTCCAGTTCGAACGCCTCGGCTACTTCACCCTGGACCCCAAAGACAGCGCCCCCGGCAAACCCGTGTTCAACCGCACCATCTCGCTGAAGGACACCTGGGCGAAGTGATTTTTGTCGGTGGGGCGGGACCGCCGGGCTCGCCGTGGCACGTTCCGGCGCGCCCGGCGGTCGCGCCCTACCCGCCAATCCCCACGACCGCCCCCGCCAGCAGCACGCCGTAAATCGCCAGCCAGCGACCGGTCATTCCCAGCAGCGCGATACACTCCGCCGGACCGCGCGCCGCGCTCAAACGCCGTAGTTGCCGCAGCCCTACAAACGCCGCCACGATCACCACCGCCAGCGCCGGCCACGCCTCCGCCGCGCCCAGCACCGCTAGCACCAGCGGGGTCGCCACCGCCAAGGCGTGTCCGAAACCAAATTGCCACCGCCCGTAAACACGCCCCCAGCGCACCAGCAATGTGCGCTTGTTCGCCTTCGCGTCCGTCTCCACGTCGCGATAATTGTTGGCCACCAAAATATTCGTCGCCAGAGCCCCGACCCCGGTCCCGCCGACAAGCGCCGCCAGGCTCAACACCCCGGTCTGCACGAACTCCGTCGCGCCCACCGCGACCAGTCCAAAAAACAAAAACACGAACACGTCGCCGAGTCCGTGATACGCCAGCGGATACGGCCCGCCCGTGTAAGCGATACCGCACAGAATACTCGCCACGCCCACGATCAACAAAGGCCAGCCCCCATAGGCCAGCAAGGTGAGCCCGACGCAGAACGCCGCCGCGAACACCGCCGACATCGCCGCGCGCATCGTCTCCGGTTTCACCAAACCGCTCGCCACCGCGCGCCGCGGCCCCACCCGCTCCGCCGTGTCGGCCCCCTTGCGCGCGTCATAATAGTCGTTCGCGAAATTCGTGCCGATCTGCACCAGCAGCGCGAACCCCAGACACGCCGCCGCCGCGCCCGCCTTGAAACTCTCCGCGCGCCAAGCAAGCGCGCAGCCGACGAGCACGGGCGCGACCGCCGCCGGCAAAGTCTTGGGCCGCGTCGCATCCAGCCATACGCCGACCATCCCGGGCTTCTCCAAACTCGCGCTCATGCGCCCGCCGCACGGCTCGCCTTCCACTGCTCGTAGTCCGCACGCGGCATGAATTTCAAGGACGCCGAGTTGATGCAAAACCGCAGCCCGGTCGGCTTCGGACCATCCTCGAACACATGCCCGAGATGACCGCCATCCACCGCGCAATGCACCTCGATGCGCCGCATGCCGTGACTTTCGTCCACCTCCGCCGCGACGAATTTCGCTTCGATCGGCCTGGTGAAACTCGGCCAGCCCGTGCCGCTCTCAAACTTGTCGCGGCTATCAAAAAGTGGCGTGTCGCTGCCCACCGAAAAATACACTCCATCCTCGTGGTGGTCCCAGTATTCGTTGCGAAACGGCGGCTCGGTGCCCTGGCGGCGCGTCACCCGGTATTGTTCCGGCGTGAGCAACTCTCGCCACTCCGCGTCCGTGTGTTGCACCGCGCGCCCCGCCATCTCGATCACCACCGCCGAGGGTAAACCGCAGGCCGAGAGTGCTTGTTTTTCACCAGATTTATCCGCCGGATTTTCCATGCGCGCACCAAAACCCGCCCGGCTCTCCGGCGCAACGACCGCTTGTCGCAAACCCGCACAAACTCCGCCCGAGTTTTGACCTTCCCCGCCCCGTGTTCTACTTGCGTCATTAAATTCGCCGCTCGCCTCTCGTTATTCCTCATCGTCGCCGCGGGGTCGCTCTTCGCACAGAATCCGCTCGAACGAATCGATAACCTGCGGCTGCTCGAAGACGGCGCGCTCGATGCCGACAGCATTCACGTCACCGACGGCGAAACCAACTACCACCTTCGCCTCTAGCTGGTGGACGCCCCCGAGACCGAAGCCGGCGACCCCTCCATGGCACGCCGCGTGCGCGAGCAAACCCGCTACTTCGGCCTACCCTCGACCGAAGACACGCTCCGCCTCGGAAAAGAAG
Source organism: Opitutaceae bacterium (assembly GCA_036770725.1). Classification (GTDB taxonomy): domain Bacteria; phylum Verrucomicrobiota; class Verrucomicrobiia; order Opitutales; family Opitutaceae; genus IMCC26134_A. Next base: position 729 of record DAIPIP010000097.1, on the reverse strand, counting down.
CCGCCGAGCGCACCCGCGAGCTGTTGTCGCGTCCCTTCACCGCCTACACCGCCGGCACCGGCGGACTGGGTCGCTCCACCGAGCCCCGCATCTACGCTTACGTCGTCACCGCCGAGAGTCGCGACCTCGGAGAGCAACTCGTGGGCGAAGGCTGGGCGCGCGCACATGGCATGGGACGCGTAAACTACAACGGCGTCAGCCAAGCCGAGCAACGCGCCCGCCTGGCCGATCTCGAGCTTTCCGCCGCGCTTGGGCGACGAGGCATATGGCAAATCGCCGATCCCGCCCGCCTCCTCGCGCAACGCGCGGAAGAGCGCCGCGAGGCCGGCGAACTGGCCGCCATCAGCGCCATCGCTTCCGGTTCGGAGACCAACTCCGAGGGCGAACCCGTAAACATAAACACCGCGACCGAAGTGCAGTTGCAAAGTTTGCCCGGCATCGGGCCTGCGCTGGCAAAACGCATCATCGAAGGCCGCCCTTACGCCACGGTGAACGAACTGACCCGCGTGAGAGGCATAGGCCCCATGGTGCTCGAGCGCATCCGCGATTCCGTCACGGTCGAGCCGTCGGATTCAAAACCCCAATCCGGTTCAAATCCTTGACACCCCTGGCGAGCCCCCTTTCCTCGCCGCTCTGATAGATTTTGCCAGAGTAGCTCAGTGGTAGAGCAGAGGACTCATAAGCCTTTGGTCGCCGGTTCAATCCCGGCCTCTGGCACCACTTTTAGCC
>DAIPIP010000282.1:0-2490 GCA_036770725.1 Opitutaceae bacterium | reverse complement strand
GGACGTCCACGGCGCGGAAGCCGGCGCGGGTGAAGGCGGCGGCCATCTCGACTTCTCCGTTCACGCCCTGCTCGCGGAGGATGGCCATCGGGGGGCGATTTTTAACCACGGAGGGCACGGAGAGCGCGGAGGAAGAGGAGGCGGACTTTTGTTTCGGCTCGGTTTGAATCTCCGTGGCCTCCGTGTTCTCCGTGGTTAATTCTCCGAATTCGAAGGTGACCTTCGGGTTGATGCCCGGGTTGGTGCGGTCGAGGCGGAGGGCGTGCTCCTGCTCGGCGCATTGTGGATTGTCGCGCAGGGCGGCCATGCGACGGGTGACGTCGCTCCAGATGTCGCGCAGGGCGGTGAGCGACTCGTTGAGGAGTTCGCGACCGCCTTGGCGGATGAGGACGGCGTGGTGGGCGTTGAGCGCGCCGATTTGCGAGACGCAGGTCTTGAGGCCGTTGGCGCGGAGGATGGCGGAGACGTCGTCGAGGTCGTCGGTGCGGATCTGGATAACGGCGCCAAGCTCCTCGGCGAAGAGGGCGGCGAAGGCGTCGGCGGTGGTAGGCAGGTCGAGGGTGACGCCCACGTTGCCCGCGAAGGCCATCTCCACGACGGTGGCGAAGAGGCCGCCGTCGGAGCGGTCGTGGTAGGCGAGGATTTTTTCTTCGCGACCGAGCTGCTGGATGGCGTTCCAGAAACCTTTGAGTAGAGCGGGCGAATCCACGTCGGCGGGGGCCTGGCCGGTTTGGTTGAGGACTTGGGCGAGGATGGAGCCGCCGAGACGGTTCTTGCCCTGGCCGAGGTCGATGAGGAGGAGGGTGGTGTCGCCGATTTGTAGGGGCGCGGCTTGTCCGCGCCCGTCGGTTGTCGCCTGGTCGGCGCGGGCGTCGGCAAGCGACGCCCCTACAAGCTGCAGCTGCGGCGTGAGCGACTGGCGGATGTCGGTGACGGAGGCGAAGGCGGAGATGATGAGCGACATGGGCGCGGTGACGCGTTTTTGCGCGCCGGTGACCTGGTCTTTCCAGACGGTGCTCATGCTCATGCTGTCCTTGCCCACGGGGATGGTGATGCCGAGGGCGGGGCAGAGTTCCATGCCGACGGCTTGGACGGCGGCGTAGAGGTCGGCGCCTTCGCCGGGGAGGGCGGGGGCGGCCATCCAGTTGGCGGAGAGGTTGACCTTGCCGAGGTCGCCGATCTGGGCGGCGGCGAGATTGGTCAACGCTTCGCCGACGGCGAGGCGGGCGGAGGCGGCGGCGCTGTTGACCGCGACGGGCGTGCGCTCACCCATCGACATGGCCTCGCCGGTGTAAACGTCGAAAGCGGTGGCGGTGACGGCGCAATCGGCGACGGGCACCTGCCAAGGGCCGACCATCTGATCACGCGAGATGAGGCCGGTGACGGTGCGGTCGCCGATGCTGATGAGGAAGGTCTTGTCGGCGACGGCGGGGTGGGCAAGCACGCGGCGGGCGGCCTCGGCGAGGGTGACGCCGTCGAGCGAGAGCGGGGCGAGCGGGCGCGCGAGCGTCGTATCCGTGCGGTGCATACGCGGGGGCTTGCCGAGCAGCACATCGAGCGGGAGATCGATGGGGGTGTTGTTGAAATGCGGGTCCTGGAGGACGAGGCGTTTTTCCTCGGTGGCCTCGCCGACGACGGCGTAGGGGCAGCGTTCGCGCTCGCAGAGGGCGGCGAAGGTGGCGAGGCGCGCGGCGGGCACGGCCATGACGTAGCGTTCCTGGGATTCGTTGCACCAGATCTCGAGCGGGGACATGCCGGGCTCGTCGTTGAGCAGGGCGCGGAGGTCGAATTTGCCGCCGCGTCCGCCGTCGTTGACGAGCTCGGGCAGGGCGTTGGAGACGCCGCCGGCGCCGACGTCGTGGATGAAGGAGATGGGGTTCTCGTCGCCGAGTGCCCAGCAGCGGTCGATGACCTCCTGGGCGCGGCGCTCCATCTCGGCGTTGTCGCGTTGGACGGAGGCGAAATCGAGGTTCTCCTGGCCGGAGCCGCTGGCCATGGAGGAGGCCGCGCCGCCGCCGAGACCGATGAGCATGCAGGGGCCGCCGAGGACAATGAGTTTGTCGCCGGGGTTGATCGCGCCCTTTTGCACATCGCCTTCGCGGATGTTGCCGAGGCCGCCGCCGAGCATGATGGGTTTATGGTAGCCGCGGAGTTCGGTCGACGCCGAAGCGGACGACACGGAGGTCGTCCCTCCAGGGGCGGGCACTTCTTGTTCGTAGGTGCGGAAGTAGCCGTTGATGGCGGGGCGGCCAAATTCGTTGTTGAAAGCGGCGGCGCCGAGTGGGCCGTCGAGCATGATGTCGAGGGCGGAGACGATGCGGCCGGGTTTGCCGTGGTCCTGTTCCCAGGGTTGGACGGCGCCGGGTATCCGGAGATTAGATACGGTGAAGCCGGTGAGGCCGGCCTTGGGCTTGGAGCCGCGGCCGGTGGCGCCTTCGTCGCGGATCTCGCCGCCGCTGCCGGTGGCGGCGCCGGCCCAGGGAGAAATGG
>DAIPIP010000096.1:0-11114 GCA_036770725.1 Opitutaceae bacterium | reverse complement strand
TTCATCCCGCAACCCTGCCGCATCCGCCAACGGCTACCACTCTATTTGAATTGCTTTAGAGCATTTTAAAAAATGTCGTAGTCGTTTTTGGGTAGGGCTGGACCGCTGGGCCAGCCGCGTCGGAGCGGTGGTTTTTACAAGTGTAGTTTACCATCATACTGCGGAGGGCCAGCGGTCCCTCCCTACCTTTCAATCCGCTTGTTATGGCTACAGTTCTATTGAAAATGCTCTAACCACTGAAAACAGCGAAGAACCCATTAGACGGTTCAAAATTTTAATTTAGAGACACTTAACGCATTTTAGCGGTTTAAATGCAGCTTCTGTCGAGGCTAACTGCGGAATCTAGGATGAATAACGGATGGCCCGGCGGTCCCGCCTTACAGGAAGGTAAGTCGCAATTCGTCCCGTAACTGATAACAAAAACGCCGCGCTTCGGGGGAAGCGCGGCGGGGTGGGGAGAAAGATCAAGATCAAGAAGAAGAGTTAGCGGGCGAAGCGACAGGTTGCTCACGATGCGTGGGCGGCCGTGCGCCCACGCTTAGCGATAGTCTTCGCCGGTGAGGGCGTTGATGATCTTGAAGTGTTCGAGGTGGTAGGCGGGGTCGGCGCGGAAGGCCAGTTTGACTCCGTAGTCGCGCTCCATGCGCACAAGCAGGTCGGCGTCTTCGCTGCGGAGGCGTTCCAGGATGCCGGGGTGAACCATGACGCGCAGTTGATAGTCCTTGCCGTCGTTGCGGGCGACGAGGCGGCGGATGACGGAGCTGAGCTTGCGTTGCAGTTCGACGCTCATGGTGGTGGCGCTCTTCACGATGCCGCGACCGCGACAGTAGGGGCAGTCGGTGTAGAGGTTGGACGAGAGCGACTCCTGCTGGCGCTGGCGCGTCATCTGGAGGATGCCGAGCTGGCTGATGGGGAGGATGTGGTTCTTGGCTTTGTCCTCGGCCATGGCCTCGCAGAGTTTTTCGTAAACGCCGTTGCGGTGTCGGCGTTCCTTCATGTCGATGAAGTCGATGATGATGAGGCCGCCGAGGTTGCGCAGGCGGATTTGGCGGGCGGCCTCGACGGCGGCTTCGAGGTTGACGGCGTAGATGACGTTTTTCTCGTCGCCGCCGCGGTTTTTGTGCGAGCCGGTGTTTACGTCGATGGCGATGAGGGCCTCGGTCTCGTCGATGATGATCTCGCCGCCGCTGGGGAGGGCGACCTTGCGCTGATAGGTCTGCTCGATCTGGCGCTCGATGTTGAAGCGTTCGAAGATAGGTATGCTGTTCGCGTAGAGGGCGATCTTGCCCTTTGAGCGCTGGCTGATCTGGGCGACGGAGGCCTGGCAGCGGGCGTGGTCGTCGGGGTTGTCGATGAGCACGCGGTCCACCTCCTCGGTGAGGAAATCGCGCACGGTGCGTTCGACGATGTCGGGCTCCTGGTAGAGCGAGAGCGGGGCGCGCTGGGTGTTGAGCTTGGCCTGAATCTCGGACCAGGTTTTGAGCAGGAGGTGGAGGTCGCGGACGAAGTAGCGGGCTTTTTTGCCCTCGCCGGCGGTGCGCACGATGACGCCCATGCCTTCGGGGATGGTGAGCTCGTTGACGAGTTGGCGGAGGCGGGCGCGCTCCTTGTTGTCCTCGATCTTGCGGGAGATGCCGCAGGAGTCGGAGAAGGGGGTGAGCACAAGGTAGCGGCCGGGGAGGGAGAGGTTGGTGGTGGTGCGAGGACCCTTGGTGCCGATGGGGCCTTTGGTGACCTGAATGACGATCTCGGAGCCGGGCGGGTAGAGCTGGGGAATGTCCTTCACGGTCGGCTCCTGGCCGGCGGCAAGGGCGTTCTTCTTCTTGTTCACGCGCACGACCTCGATGGAGGAATCGGTGGCGGCGGGGAGCATGTCCCAGTAGTGGAGGAAGGCGTTCTTGGAGTAGCCGATGTCCACGAAGGCGGCCTTGAGGCCGGGATCGAGGTTCTTGACCCGGCCCTTAAAAATGCCGCCGACCATGCGATCGGCGTCGTGGCGCTCGATCTCGAACTTTTCGAGCACGCCGTCGATGAGGAGGGCGACGCGTTTTTCGAGCGGCTCGGAGTTGATGATGAGTTCGCGGAAGGAGGTTTTCTCCTTCTTGAAAACGGAGAGGATTTTTTGGAGGAGCGGGCGCTGTTTGGCGCGGTCTTGGGCGCCGGATTTGAGTTCGGCGCGGTCGATGGGTTCGGCGTCGGATTCGGCGGGCGGGTGGGTGAGTTGGTCGTCGAGTTCGGCTTGGGCGGCTTCAGCGGGGCTGAGTTCGCGCTCGGGTGAGTCGGGCGGGGTGCGGTCGTTCATGGGTGGTGTTGTCCTGTTGTTTTTGGTGGACGGGGCACCCTCGGGCGGGAGTCGCGGCGCAGGAAATTCCGGTCGGGAGGTCTTGGGCGCGGGAAAGGTTCAGTTTCACGTGAAGTCCTTTCTGAAGCGATAGACGCTCTGGACGAGTCCTTGCAGCAAGCAGCAACTGAGCACGAAGGAGCCACCGTAGCTAATGAAGGGAAGCGGTATGCCCGTTATGGGCACGAGGCCGATCGTCATCGCGATATTCACGAACACATGCACGGCGAACAGAACCGTGACCCCGACGGCAAGCAGAGTGCCGAAGCGGTCGCGGGCGAGTCCGGCGATGCGGATGCCGTTGAACAGAACGATACCAAAAAGGCCTAATACGGTAAGACTTCCCAAAAATCCCTTCTCCTCGGCGATGACGGAGAAGATAAAATCGTTGTGCGCGACGGCGCGCGGCAGGTAGCCCAGCTGGGCCTGCGTGCCCTCGGTCCAGCCCTTGCCGGTGAGGCCGCCGGAGCCGACGGAGATGAGCGACTGGTTGAGGTTCCAGGCGTCGCGCATGCCGGTGGGGTCGATGACGTCGGGCGCGGCGAAGGTGAGGATGCGGTTGCGCTGGTAGTCCTTAAAGGGGACCCAGGACGTTTCCTGGTAGCGACCGCGGTCGTTCATGAAGTTCAATTTATTGTCCTCCATGAAGTTTACGTAGCGAATGGTATCCCAGGTGATGATGCCCACGAGCACGATGAACGCGCCGAGGGCACCCGCGAAAAAGCGGGGCGAGAGGCGCGAAACGTAAAGCATGGAAAACACCATGGGGGGCAGGACGATCGCCGATTTGAGGTCGGGCTGGAAAAGAATCAGCAGCATGGGCACACCTGCCGCAAGGGCCAACTTGCCCAAGGTGCCGAGCGACTGGCGGATGGAGCCGAGGCGGGCGCGGACGAGCAAGGAGGCGGTGGCGAAGAGCACGGCGGCCTTGGCCAATTCGCTGGGCTGGAGGGTGAAAAAACCGAAGTCGAGCCAGCGCTGGGCTCCGTAGCGGGCATCGCCGACGCCGGGGATGAGGACGAGGATAAGCAGCGTCAGGCAGGCGAGATAAAACCAATGCCAAACGCTCAGCCAGATGCGGTAGTCGATGAGGGAGACGGCGAAATAGACGCCCGCGCCGCCGACGAGCCAGACGATCTGGTTGAGCCAGTTGGTGAGCGGGGTGGAGAACTGGGCGGAGTAGATAAAGGCGAGTCCGATGAGGCCGAGGGAGAGGATGGCCATGGGCGTCCAGAGATCCCAACGCTCGCGCGTGGCGGTCTTAAAAACGCTGAGGTATTCACTGGCGCGGCTTAGCATGGCAGGGCGAACGAAGCGCAAGGCGCGACGGTGCGCGACGCAAGCGCGACGGACGTGTGACGATGTATTCGCGCGTCGGGCAGGATGGGTGGCAAGGTTTCGCGGGAAAAGGGGCGAAGGAAAGTGGCCGGGCGTGGGTGGCCGGGCGGGGAAAGTGGCCGGGAACCTGCGTGGAAGGCGATTGGGGAGAGCGGGGCGACAGATTTGTTTAACGCACAGATGCTTAGCGCTTGGCGCAGGTGATTAGCCAAAACTAGGGTGCGCGGATGAACCCCGTTACCCCGCGCTTCGCCGTTTCTCGCTTCGCCGCTTTTCGAGCGGGCTTTCTGTTTTTCGCCACCGTTTGCCTGCTTCGCGCGGTCGAGCCGGTGGAGTGGGTAGGGCATTGGAGCAAATTCACCGCGCCGCCGACGCGCGGTTTTTTTGCCATCATGGCACCGGCGACGCCCCGGCTGGATGGGGTTTTGCAAAAATTACCCGAGGCGTCGCGTTGGGGCGAGCTGGTGGATGCGTTGGCGGCGGCGGAGGCGAACGAGGTAAGCGACCATGGGCGCCAACGCATGAGACTCGGGCGCTGGCTGGTGATGGAAATGAGCGGGCGTGGCGACGCGGTGGGCGTGGAATTGGCGGCGGCGGTCGCGGCGGAGGAGATGGACGCGGATACGGCGCGGCGGCTTTTGGCCGAGCTGGGTCGCGTGGCCACCGCGAGTTCGGAGGTGCAAGTGCAAGCATTTGAGGCGCAGATCGCCGAGCACGCGGGGCGCGCGCGCCACTTTGGAAATCACGACTACGTGCCGGGCCTTGCGGCGCCGGATTTGGTGACGCTCGCGGGCGAGGAGCGTGCGGAGGCGTTGTTGCGTTCGGCTATGATGGTGCGGGTGGCTTTACAAATCGAGCAGGCGGCGGAGCCCACCCGGCGACTCGCCGCGCGCTTGGCCGCGGAACTCGCGCCCGAGCTGGCTGCGCCGCAGTGGGCTTTGGCCCAGAACCTGGGCGCGACCGAACTTTATGAAGCGCTACGGGACCGCTTTGGCACGCCGGAGAAAAACGATTATCAACACGACAACGCGCGCCGGTTTTACATCGTCGGGCTGATTTTGGCGGGTCGGGCCGACGATGCCCTCGCGGAGGCGGAGGCCGCCGGCGAGAAATTCGCGTTGCCCTACGGCTTGGCGGACAAGCTCGGGCGAGGCGGCCATGAGGCGGCGGTGCATGCGTTTTTGCATCGGTTGCTGGAGCGCAGGCCGGAGGCGGGGAGCGACCTCTGGTCCTCCTACCGCCGGCTCTCGGTGCAACTCGGCGAACAGGCGGGCATGCTCGCGCTCATTCGCGCGCAGGCATCGAATGACACGCTCACGGGCGTGGCCCGTTTGCGCGCGGCGCAGCGGCTGGGAATGGCGGAGCTGGCGACGGACGATGTGGTCGAGGGCGTGAAGCGTTTGCGCGCGATCTTGGTCGAGGCGCGGGCGCTCGATGGCGAGGAGACGTTCGCCGCCGAGAACGCGCAGGCTGTTTTGCGGGTGGCTCTGGCGCTCGGCGACGAGGCGGCGGAAAACGAAGCGGCCGGGGCGGTGCGTGATTTCACCATCGCGGGATTGAAGAAGAAACGTGAGGCCTACGAGTATTCGTCGGCGATAAACTCCGCGCTGGACGTCCTGGCCGAGGCGGGTGCCAGGGCCGAGATACTCGCGGTCGCCGAGGCGTTTGAGGTCAAGGTCGCCGAACTGCGCGCGGCGGCGGCAGCGGCGGGTGCGAGCGCCGGTGCGGGCGCGACTTATATTTACGTGCCGAGGGACATCCTGGCGGGAGTGGAAGAGGCGCGGCTGCGCCTGGCGGTGGGTGAGGAAAACTGGCCGGAGGCGGAGCGCCTGCTCGCGGAGGGCGAGGGCTGGGGCGCGGCTGACGCGGCCGGACTCATCCGCAACCGTTACGCGGACAAGAACGAGGAGCCCATCGGCGTGTTGATCGCCCGCGTGCTGCGTGCGCGAGGCGACGCGGAGGGCGCGGAGGGCGCGGGGGGCGCGCGAAAGGCGTTGGAGACGCAGATCGTGAAGACGAGCGGTTCGGACGCGGCGTTTGCCGAGTATGTGGATCTGCTCGGCGAGGAGGCCGTGCCGTTGCTGGACAAGTTGTATTCACTCGACCGATACGAAGAGCGTCCCCTGATCTGGAAAGCGGTGCTGGCCTCGCGCGCGGGCGACTGGGCGGAGTCGGAGCGGCTGGCGCGGGCGGCCATCGCGGTGGACCCCTCGGACGGAGAGCAGGGACGGGGAGACCGCATGCGGGTGTATGCGGTGCTGGGCGAGGCGAGGGCGGCGCAAGGCGACGCGAAGGAGGCGGAGTTTTTCGCGCGCGTGGTGAAGGCGATCCGGCTTTCGGAGCAGGCGGACAAGTGGCATGCGGCGGGATTGTTCACCCGCTCGGTGGCGGGGTATCGCGAGGCGCTGGGTTTGTTTGCCGACGCGTATTGCGTGCAGTCGCGCCTAGCGATCCGGCTCGCGGAGGAAGGGCGCATGGAGGAGGCGATGGAGCATTATCAAAAAGCGTATGAGCTCATGCCCGACAGTTTCGGGCGGGTGGAGAGCCACTGTTTTGGTTGCGAGAGCGCGTTTGCCGGCAAGGAGCAGCAGGGCGTGGCGGAGCGGGTGTTCATGCGTTTGGCCGAGGCCGATCCAAGCAAACCGCAGGTGCATTATCTGCTCGGTTATTTGCGCGAGGAGCAGCAGCGCCTGGGCGAGGCGGCGGAGTTGTATGCGCGGGCGGCGGAGCTCGATCCGCTCTATCTTAACGCGTGGAAAAAGCTCGGTGGACTGGCCGGCCGCATGGCCATGCCGGTGGAGCGTCGCGACGAGATCACGTTGCGCTTGATCGAACTGGATCCGCTGGGGCGGCATGGTTCGGGCGATTTTCGGCGGGTGGCCGATGGCGCGGGGTTGTGGGCGGCGTTGACGGACGCGAAGGCGAAGGCGGCGGTTCTGCCGCGGCACGCAAGCGTGCTACCCTTACCGGCGAGCGCGGCGGTGCTGCGGGCGGACAGACACGGTGCGTCTGAGCGCGATGAGCGGGATCGGCGCGATCCGGCGCTGGTGTTCGCCGGGCGTGATTTCGCGCGGCAAGTGGACTACGCGGTGATGAGCCTGCGGCATCGTCGCTGATGGGCCGGCATGCGGACAATGCCGACGGCTGAAGTGCCGACCGGCTCCGGTGAATTGTGGGGCAAAGCGCGGGTGGCGCGGTTCAGCGGAGTTCGGCCTGGCGGCAGCGCACGAGAATGGCGGGCGGGGTTGTGGCGGTGGCGCGCGACTCAAAGGCGGGAGGGCGGCCGACATCGTTCGCGGGAAAATAGCAAAACTGCATGAGCGTGCCGCGGACGCGAACGATGGCGCGGAGACGTTTGGCTTCGCCGCCGCCGGGGTCGCGCCAAATGAGATCGAGGGTGGCGGGCGAGGCTTGCGCGTCGAACTCCACGCCGCCGACCTCGCGCGGAGTGCCGCCGATTTGCAGCGCAAAGCGGGGGCCTATGATCTGGAGTTTGCCGGTGCGGCCCGGCATGGCTTCGCCCGCGTAGTCCACCCCCAGAATCAGCCATTCGCCTTCGATCATCGCGGGGAGTGAAACGGCGCACGGAGGCGACTTGGCGAGATTTTTTTCGTGCGGATGTGCGCCGCAAATGCGTTGCCCCGGGACCTTCGAGCGACTTGGCTGGCGCAAGTTATGAAAACCTTCCTGAAGATTGTAGCGGTGTTGTTGTTTCTCGGCGTGATCGCGTTGGTCGTGATCGGTTTTTTCATCGGCCCCATCGTCACCAAAACGGTGAACACGGTCGGCCCCAGGGTCACGGGCACGAAAGTGGAGCTGGCTTCGACGAGCGTGTCGCCGCTGACGGGTGGCGGATCACTGAAGGGACTGTTCGTCGGCAACCCGGAAGGATGGACGGGAGACAAGGCGTTTTATCTCGGTGAAGTGCGCGCGAGCGTGCAGCCGTCCTCGCTGCTGGGCGATTACGTGTTGGTGAACGAAGTGTTCATCGACGGGCCGGAATTCGTTTACGAGCGGCGCTTGATGGGCGGGAGCAACATCGACGCGTTGCTCAAGCAGATCGAGACGAACACCGGTGGCGGAAAAACTCCTCCCACGGCCGATCCGGCGAAGCCCGCCAAGCCGATGAAGTTTGCGGTGAAATCTTTTGTGCTAAAAGACGCCAAGGTGGCGGTGGTCGCGGGCGGGCAAACGATTGCCGTGACTCTGCCCACCATCACCATCACCGACCTGGGTATCGCGGAAGGTGGCATCACCGCCGACCAACTGGCGACGGCGGTGTTGAAGCGCGTGCTCGTGCAGATGGGCCCGGCGGCGGCGAATGCCTTGACCAAGATCGGCGCGGGCGCGCTCGAGGGCGGCACGGAGGGGGCGAAGGGTGCGCTGAACAAGCTGCTCGGACGGTAAAGCGTTTTTTACGCAGATTCCCCGCGAGCCCGGCCGCTTTACGGCCGGGCTCAATTTTTCCGTAGCGTGGCCACGCACTCGAGGTGGCGGGTCTGCGGGAAGAGGTCGAAGGGCTGCACGTCGGTGAGCGCGTAGCCGGCGGCGGTGAAGGCGCGAAGGTCGCGCATCTGGGTCGCGGGATCGCACGAGACATAGACCACGGCGCGGGGGCCGTATCCAAAAAGTTGTGACAGGAAGGACTCGTCGCAGCCTTTGCGCGGGGGGTCGATGACCACGACGGTGTCGGCGGCGGGAAACTCCAGCCCGGCGAAGATCGCGGAGGCGTCGCCGGCCTGGAAGGCGACCTTGTCGGCGAGGCCGTTGGCGGCGGCGTTGCGGCGGGCGAAGGCGATGCTGCTCTCGCTGATCTCGATGCCGGATACACGCTCGAAGGCGGGCGCGCAGGAGAGCGCGAAGAGACCGCTGCCGCAGTAGGCGTCCACGAGGAAACGCGCGCCGGTGGCGGCGGCCTGGCGGCGCGCGTAGCCGGTGAAGGCTGGGAGGATGGAGGGGTTGTTTTGGAAAAAATCGCGCGCGAGGAATTCCAGTTTCAGCGGCGCGTCGCCGGGCGCGGCGTCGTCGCGGGCGACGGTTTCGGTGATGACGGTGTCGTAGTCGGTGGTGACCAGGCCGGAGGCCTCGCGGAGGAGGAGCGTTCCACCGCGCTTGTAGTCGCCGACGGCGGCCTTGGCGCGCACGGTGGCGCGCTGTTCGGCGAGGCGGGTGTTGATGGCGTCGGTGGCGATGGGGCAGCGCTCGACGTCGAGCACGTCGAAGCGCGTGCCCTGGCGCAGGAAGCCGATGGGCATGGTCGCGGCCTCGGCGGCGGAGCGCGGCGGGTTGAAGTGGGGCGTGATTTTCGAGCGGTAGCCCCACTGCACGGGCGAGGGGATGACGGCATTGACCGGAAAATCGAGGTCGGCCATGTGGCGCAGGTGCTCGATTGTCTGCTGGCGTTTCCAGCGGAGCTGGGCGGCGTAGTCGAGGTGTTGATACTGGCAGCCGCCGCAGCGGCCGAAGACGGGGCAGCGCGGGGCGACGCGGTCGGGCGAGGGGGTGAGGATCTCGACGAGGTCGGCCTCGGAGTAGTTCTTGTGGTTGCGATAGACGCGGGCGCGCACGCGTTCGCCGGGGAGGGTGAAGGGGACCATCACGACCCATCCTGCGCTCGGCGACGCCGAGCTTCGGATGGCAGGCCCCGTTTCGGCGGGGGCCGCAGGTTTGCCTGAGACTTCCGGCAAGGGCACGCGCGCGAGACCGAGGCCGAGGTGGGTGAGCGTGGCGATCTCCAGCTCGAGCTCGGCGTGATAGGGGAAGGGAACGGCGTTAAAGGCTTTTTTCTTAACCACGAAACACACGAAACACACGAACGGGTCGGCGAAGAGGATTTTCTTTTCGTGTCCTTTCGTGTGTTTCGTGGGCCATGTCCTACATTGAGACGATCACCAGCCTCCAAAACCCGCGCGTGAAACAGCTCGTGAAGCTGCGTGATCGACGTCCGCGCGACGAGGCGGGGGTGTTTTTGGTCGAGGGCTACCGGCAGATCGTGCGCGCGCTGGACAAGGGCATCGCGCTCACGGAGCTCTACATTTGCCCTGAGTGGTATCTGGGCGACCAGGGGAACGAGCCCGCGCTCATTGCTCGCGCGCAGGAGGCGGGTGCGAAGGTGTTTCAGCTCACGAAGGACGCCTTCGCCAAGGTGGCGTATCGCGAGCGTCCGGACGGCTTGCTGGCGGTCGCGCCGCAGTGGCGTCGCACGCTGGCGGATTTGGAGACCTTGCTGGCGAGAAAAATCCATAAACCACGGCCTGACCCCTTTCTGCTGGTAGTGGAGGCGATCGAGAAGCCGGGGAATTTGGGCACGATTTTGCGCAGCGCGGACGCGGCGGGGGTGGATGCGTTGATCGTGTGCGATCCGGTGACGGATTTGTTTAACCCCAACGTGGTGCGCGCCTCGACCGGCGTGGTGTTTTCCGTGCCGGTGATCATCGCCGAAAGCGCGCAGGTGCGGCCGTGGCTGGCGACGCGGGGTATCCGCTCGGTGGCGACCACACCCTCGGCGACCGACCTCTACACCGACATCGACCTGCGCGGCCCGCTGGCCATCGTGATGGGCAGCGAACAATACGGCCTGAGCGACTACTGGCTGCGCGAGGCGGACGCCCGCGTGTTGATTCCAATGGCGGGTCAGGCGGATTCGCTGAACGTGGCTATGGCGACGATCATTACGCTGTTCGAGGCGGTAAGGCAGCGGGGGTGAGGTCCATAATAACTAATGTTCCTCGCTGTTTCCGGTGGGTAAACGAAAGCCTGAAATTAGTCACAGAGTTTACAGAGCCCAGACACATGGGGCATGGAGGGAAGGGTCGGTCAAATCTACTTCAAAGTTCTCGCAGCCGATTAAATAATCCCGAACTACAAGACGGCTCTCGAAAGGGAAGTCTCCTCCTCTGAGGCCTCTGTGTCCGCGCTCTGTGTCCTTCGTGGCAAAAGATCGAATCCGCTGTAACGGGCCGAAGAAACCGAAAATATGCGCGGGTTATATTCACTCAGTGGCATCTTCATTGGTGGCGGCTTTATGTTTAGCCTTTCGAGCTTTTCGATAGAGCATTTCGTAAGTTATTCCCCATAAAGCTGCCAACAGAAGGAGGGAACTGATGACATAAGCAGTGATTCCTTCTACAAGAATTCCTCTGTTGCTGTATCTGCCATGAATTATTCCCAAAAGACCAACTAAGATAAGCAGCGCGTAAATGAAATACATGTTACCGCGGTCTTTATATTATTTTTAAGAATTAATAAGAAATGTTTTACATAACTAAGTAAACGCTTTGTTCAGAGAATAGCATTAAATAGTCCCGTGCTCGTTCGCCGCCGCTTCACTCGCCGACGGAGTCGTCGTCGAGAAAGATCCATTTATCGACCTCGAATTTCTGGCGGTGCAGGGACTCGGCGTATTCGGGTTTCATTACGAGACTGCCCGGACTGT
>DAIPIP010000281.1:0-2497 GCA_036770725.1 Opitutaceae bacterium | reverse complement strand
TTTAAAGAACTCCCTCGTTTTCCGAGGCGCTTGAGGCGCTGTGGTTGCGAGGGAGTGCGGACAATGGAAATCACCTCCCCACCCACAAGACCTTTTTAGCGTCGATCCCTTAGATTATTCTTAATAATTTAATAAATAAGGAGATAATGATATCTTTTATTTTCATTTCAAAAGAAAACGAGCCGTTCTTTTTGCTGCGGTTTACTCCCCCGGCATCTCTCGTATTTTAAATTCGGATACACCCTTTCGAGCTTCGATCTCCCTGTATGCTTTCCTCTGTAGGCGCGGTTGTTTCCGACCACGTTAGGTTCGGTCGAAATCGCCGCGTTTCCGTCCGTTTAAGGGTCAGCATCACTTAACGTGAATACGCTTCTTCCAGCTACTGGTGCGTGCCACAGCGTTTTAGATTAGGCCTCCCTCCAGTAGATGAACATCCCTCTTGGCCGTGCCCTCGGACGGGCAACCTCATAGTAGCGGCAATATCCGCGCCCCCCCAGACAAGCCCCGCGCAGCCAAGTCCCGCGTATTTTGGCATCTTGGTTGGCATCGCTGAATGCGCACACCGCGCCAAGCCCACCTACGCCATGTCTACCGCCTCCCCTGCCTCCACCGACAAAGCCACCGCCGCCAAGCTCACGGCCCGCAGCAATCCCGACTTCATCACCTGTGACGCCAACGAGGCCGTAGCCTCGGTCGCCCACCGGTTAACCGAGTTCATCGCCATCTACCCCATCACCCCCTCTTCCCCTATGGCGGAGTCCTGTGACGAGTGGTCGGCCGCCGGCCGCAAAAACATTTGGGGGGAAATCCCTCGCGTCGTGCAGCTCCAGTCAGAGGGCGGCGTGGCCGGTGCCATCCACGGCGGTCTGCTCGGCGGCAGCCTGACCACCACCTTTACCGCGTCGCAGGGCCTCCTGCTCATGGTGCCCAACCTCTATAAGATTGCCGGCGAACTCCTCCCCTTCGCCCTGCACGTCACCGCCCGCTCCCTCGCCGCGCAGGGCCTGTCCATCTTCGGAGACCACCAAGACGTCATGGCCTGCCGCCAGACCGGTTGCGCCCTCCTTTGCTCCAACCACCCGCAGGAATCCCAGGATCTGGCGCTCATCGCACACGCGGCCACCCTGCGGGGACGCCTGCCTGTCATCCATTTCTTCGACGGTTTTCGCACTTCGCACGAGATCTCCAAAATCGTCCCCCTCGGTGACGATACTCTGCGCGCCATGATCGATACCGATGCGCTCGCCGCCTTCCGCGCCCGCGCCCTCACTCCGGATCGCCCTAAAATCCACGGCACCGCGCAAAACCCCGACGTCTATTTCCAAGGTCGGGAAACGGTGAACACCTTCGTCAACGCCTTCCCCGACGTGGTCTCCGACTGCATGGACAAGTTCGCAACACTCACCGGCCGCAAATACTCCCTCGTCGAGTATTACGGTCACCCGCAGGCCGAGCGCGCAGTCGTCTGCATGGGCAGCGGCGTCGAAGCCCTCCAGACCGCCGCCGAACATCTCAACGCCTCCGGCGGTCGCGTAGGCGTGATCGCCGTCCGCCTCTTTCAACCTTTCCCGGTCGCCGCCTTCCTCGAAGCGCTCCCCGCCACGGTTCGCACCCTCGGCGTGCTGGATCGCACCAAGGAACCCGGCGCCGTCGGCGAACCTCTCTTCCTGAGCACGCTCTCCGCCCTCGCCCGCGCCGAACACCCCACCGGCGTGCCCACTTCACGCGTTTTCGGCGGCCGCTACGGCCTCGGCTCCAAGGAATTTACGCCCTCGATGGCTCTCGCCGTCTTCCAACACCTAAACTCCGCCCGCCCCCGCCACGGTTTCACCATCGGTATCCACGACGACGTCACCCTCACTTCTCTTCGCTGGGACGATGCCCTCGAACTCGAGGCCCCCGGCGTGCGCCGCTGCGTCTTCGTAGGCCTTGGCGCGGACGGCACTGTCGGCGCCAACAAAAACTCCATCAAAATCATCGGCGAACAGACCGACTTCTTCGCTCAAGGCTACTTCGTCTACGACTCCAAGAAATCCGGCTCCGTCACCGTATCGCACCTGCGCTTCGGCCCGCAGCCCATTCACGCCCCGTGGCTCATCCGCTCCGCCCAATTCGTCGCGTGCAGCCAATTCAACTTCGTCGGACGCCACGAAATCCTCGGCTACGCCGCCCCCGGAGCCACCGCGCTTCTTGATTCCCCCCACGACCCCGAAACCACCTGGACCAAGCTCCCTCGCGACTGGAAACAAACCCTCCTCGCCAAAAAAATCCGCCTCTACGTCATCGACGCCAACGGCGTCGCCTCCGCCGCCGGCATGGGTCGCCGCACCAACACCGTTCTCCAAACCTGCTTCTTCGCCCTCGCCGGCGTGCTCCCGCAGGACGAAGCCATCGCTCACATCAAGAAGGCCATCACCAAGACCTACGCCCGCAAGGGCGACAAAGTCGTCCAGATGAACCACGCCGCCGTGGACGCCGCCCTCGCCGGCCTCCGCGA
>DAIPIP010000095.1:0-11187 GCA_036770725.1 Opitutaceae bacterium | reverse complement strand
TCCGCCCGTCTTCCTCGACCCTCTCCTGGGTCAGGATCTATCTGGACCTCCCGAAATCTCACGAAATCTCACGAATTTAGCCCCCCTCTTTTACCCCGGATTTCACCACCGGGTTTCTCCCTCGCCGGCCGCGTTTGTGTTCACCATTTCACCGAAGCTCCTACTCCGCCTCCCGCTCTCCCGTCACCCATGCTCATCGCCACCACCACCGTCTCCTCCGCCTCCGACGCGGAGCACCTCGCCTCCGCCGTCATCGAAAAAAATCTGGCCGTCTGCGCCCAAGTCGAAGGCCCCCTCCACTCCCACTATGTCTGGCAAGGCCGCAAGACCGCCGCGCACGAATGGCGCATCACTTTCAAACTCCTGCGCGACCAATCCGAACCTCTCTCCACCTACGTCCACACCGCCCATCCCTACGAGACGCCGCAGTGGATTGTCGTCGCCGCCGAACATGTGGGCGAAAAATACTTGTCATGGGCTCGCGCGCCCCGTAGCTCAGTCAACTTTTAACGCGTTCCATCACCCTTAATCCATTTCCATCATGTCCCAACACGCCAGCCTCCAAGGTGCCAAAGGCATCGTAGTCAAACGCAACGTCCTCAAGCGCTTCGAGCGCGTGGCCACCCTGAAAAAGCGCGGCCAATGGAAGGAAGGCGACCGCATCCTCGGTCTCCGCAAAACCAAGCCCGACGTCTAAAACACGCCCCGCATTTCACCACAATTTAAGGCGACCTTAACGGGTCGCTTTTTTTGTGCCCGCCTTGCACTCGCACTCTTGGAGAGACCGGCTCCGTCCGGTCCTCCGAACTTCCTGTCCTTCGATCTCACCGATTCCTTTGGTGCGGGTGGAGGGAGTCGAACCCTCGTCTCATGCTTGGGAAGCACGCATAATAGCCGTTATACTACACCCGCAAAGGCGACCGAGGCCCGAAGTGCTATTCCTCCCCGCCCGCCGCGCAACTCCATTCGGACCGCCCCGGCCGGCCTGCAACTCTCCCCTGAGGAGCCGCCGCCCGCTCACTGATAAGCCCGCCGCCCCTCCAGCGCGCTCTTCAGCGTCACGGCATCCGCGTAAAGCACCCCGCCGCCGCTGGGCAGGCCGAAACCGATGCGCGACACCTTCACTTCACCGCCCCCCTCCCGCCTCGCCCCTTCCGCCGCCAGATGCTGCGTGACGAAGTGACATGTCGCCTCGCCCTCCACGTCGTTGCCCAACGCCAGGATCAACTCCCGCACTTCGCCCGCCGCCAGCCGCGCCCGCAACGACTCCCAGTTCAACTGCTCCGGCCCCACCCCGTTGATCGGCGACAACCTCCCATGCAGCACGTGATAGCCCCCTCGATACGCCCCCGAGCGCTCCATCGCCACCAGATCCGGCACATGCTCCACCACGCAAACCACCCCGTGGTCGCGACGCTCGTCCGCGCAGATCGCGCACAATCCGCCCTCCGCCAGATTCCCGCAGCGCTCGCACCGCCGCACCGCCCTGCCCGCCGCCTCCAACGCCGCCACCAGCTCCGCCCGGCGCTCCGGCTTCTCCACCAACAAATGCAGCGCCATCCGCTCCGCCGAGCGATAACCCACGCCCGGCAGCCGCTTCAAGGCCTGCTGAAGATTCTCGAACGCCGGTGTCACAACAAAATGAATACGCCGGCCCCGGGTAGGGCGGGACCGCCGGGCCCGCCGCTCCGACGCCCGACTGAAACCGTCAGAACATACCCGGCATCTGGAACGCCGAGGTGACCTTCGCCATCTCCTCCTCGTTGTATTTCTTCGCCGCCGCCGCCGCTTCCTGCACCGCCGCCAGAATCTCGCCCGACACCGTCGCGGCATCCTCCTTCAAAAACTCCGCGTCCAGCTTCAGCGCCAAAAACTGCCCCGCGCCGTTGATCTTCACCTGCACCGCGCCGCCCCCGCGCGAGAAATCCAGTTCCTTCGCCGCGAGCTGGGTTTGGATGAGCTCGATCGAGCGCTGCATTTTTTGGGCTTGTTTGAGGAGTTTTCCGACGCCGGCCATGATGGTGTGTTGGGTTTAGGGTTGAGTGAAACGAAAGGTGAAAGGGTGCGAGTGCCGCGCAAGCCCGCCGCGCTTTCAACCCGAAAACCGAATCTCCCCCGTCAACACCTTCGCATAACCCTCGCGAAACGTCGCATGCGCCGGCCGCCACCCCAGCTCCGCCCGCGCCTTGGACGCGTCGATCACCCGATCCGGCGTCACCGCCCGCCGCCCGCCCGCTGGCAGCCCCGTGAAACGCGGCCCCGCCACGCCCAGCCGCTCCGCCAGCCACGCCACCACCTCGCCCTTTGTCGCCGACCCTTCGTCGGCCACATTGTAAACCCCGCCACCGCCCGCCCCCCACGCCGCCTCCATCGCGTCCGCGATATCGTCGCGATAAATCAAATTCAGATGCGCATCCGCCTTCCCCGACACCTCCCCGCTCCGGACCTGCTCCATCAAATGCACCCGCCCCGGCCCGTAAATCCCCGCCAGCCGCAACACCGTCCACGCCTCCCCCGGCCACTCCCCCGCGATGTTCTCCGCTTCGATCAACGCGCGCGTCGTCTCCGCCTCGCCCCCCGTCGCATCCGCCTCCGTCACCCGCACCCCGCCATCCTGCGGATACACCGACGTGCTGCTCGTGTAGATTAATCGCCCCGCCGCCTCTCCGCGCGCGCGCAGCCTCGCCCCCCAGCCCACCACCGCCCTCAACCCCTCCACGTAACTCCGCCGATACCCGGCCACCCCGCCCCCCCCCGCCGCCACCGTCACCGCCACCCGCGCCGCGCCGCCCGCCAACTCCGGCGCGGCCCTCCACGCCTCGTCCGCCAACTCTCCCGCCACCACCTCGCACCCCAGCGCGCGCAACTCCTCCGCCGTCGCCGCGTTCCTCGTCAACGCCACCACGCCCCAACCCGCCGCCAACGCCCGCCGCGCCAACGCCCCGCCCAGATAGCCGGCCCCGAAAATCACCAGCCGACGGGCGGACATTTTTTCAACGTCCGCCGAGCTTTTTGTGGCCAAACCTTCCCGCGCTCCGTCATTCCTTTTCATCACCCCACCATGCCCACGGTCCTCGTCATCTTGCCAGAGGGATTTGAAGAACTCGAAGCCGTCGCCCCCATCGACGTTCTCCGCCGCGCCGGCTGCACTGTCACCCTCGCCGCCCTCGGCCCGACCCTCCGCGTCGTCGGCCGCAACCACATCGCCATCGAAGCCGATCTCCTTCTAGCCCAACTCGCGCCCCCGGCCCGCAGCCCCGACATCACACCCATCACTCCGACCACCTGGGATTGTCTCCTCCTGCCCGGCGGCCCCGGCGTCGCCGCCCTGCGCGCCTCTCCCGTCGTGCGCGAACTCGTTTCACGCCACCACGCCGCCGGCCGCCTCCTCGCCGCCATATGCGCCGCGCCCACCGTCCTCCACGACGCCGGCCTCCTCGCCGCTCGCCGCTACACCGCCCACCCGAGCGTCGCCGCCGAACTCCCCGCCATCCTTGCCGGCGAACGCGTTGTCCGCGACGGCCATATCCTCACCTCCCGCGGCGCCGGCACCGCCCTCGACTTCGGCCTCGCCCTCGTCGCCGCCCTTGTTTCCCCGGATAAATCCACCGAAATTGCCGCCTCCATCCGAGCCTGATTGGCCGCCCAAAGGATTTCGTCCGCCGCGCATGAAGACCGTTTTTGTCAGCCCCGACCTCGGAGCCGACCTAAACGCCGATGTTCGCCAACGTCGCCTCCTGCTGCGCTGCCTCGGCGAAGACCCCGCCCTAACCTTACTCTCCGTTCTCGGCCGAAAAGACGAGTCCGCACCCCTTGCCGCTTTGGTCGCCGAACTCGTCCCCGCCCGCACCGGACTTTGCCTAAATTCCCGCGGCGCCGGCGGCTCACGCCTGCTCCACGCCTACGCCGTCTGGCAAGCCTGCTCCGGAGCCCACCGTGTTTTCTGTTCCTCCGTCGCCAACCCTCCCCCTCGCCGCCGCCGCACTGCGACCCGGCGCGCGCCTCCTGCTTTCCCTGCGCGACACCGCCTCGCCTCGCTCGGCCCCCTTGCGCTTCCTCGCCCTCCGCCGCTGCACCCGCATCCTTTGCCCCGACGTCCACACGCGCGATACCCTTGCCGCTCGCTTCCCCTCCCTCACCACCCGCCTGCGCGTCGCCTCCCCGGCGATTTCCCTTCCGGAAAACTCAACCCTTCCGCCCCGGCCCCCGCCCACCGGCGTGCCGCCCCTCGTGCTCTGCCCGCTCCCCCTCCACGGCCGATCCCTCGCCTCCGCCGAAAGAGCCGTCCACGTTTTCGCCCGTCTGCCCTCCGCCGCCTTTCATAACATCCCCGCGCTCATGCCCCGCCTCCGCTTCTGCGGCGAAGGCGGCGGCATCGACCGTCTGCACCGCGCCGCCGAGCGCGAACACGTGCTGGACCGCGTCGACTTTCAGCCCGCCCGCGACCTCGGCGAACTTCGCGCCGCCTACGCCTCCGCCACCTGCAGTCTCCTGCCGGATCCCGCCGGTCCGGGCATGGACCACATGCTCGACGCCCTCTTCTCCGGCCGCCCGTGCGTCGCCCGCGCCTGCGGGTCCGCCGCCGAATTGCTCACCCCCGCCAACTCCATCCTCGCCCACGACGAAGACCCCGCCGCGCTCTCCGCCGCCCTCGCCGAATGCCTCGTCCGTGTGCTCGATACCCACGAGATCTGGCGCGACGCCCAAGCCTTCGACTACGCCCAACTCCGCACCACTCTCCTCACCGCCTGGTCTTGGGGACGGTCCTAAAATCTCCGGCGGGGTCCCAGCCTGAGATTTTGGACCCTATTGGATAACCCCCTTCCCAAATCCCTACCCCGAACAAGGGATACCGCACTACACGCACATATGTTACAATTTTTTAGCTCGTTGTTTGCGGCTCGTCTCGGAACTCTGCCGATCTCCCGCAAACGGCAGGCAACACACATACTTCGGAATACGACCAACCCACCCATGAAAAAACTCCTCCAACTATCCTTAGCCGCGGTTTCCGCCGCCCTCGCCTTGGCCCTCACCGGCTGCGATAGCGACAAAGACAGAAGCACCGACACCGGCCCGGCCGATGGTGCCGCCTTCGAAGGTGCCGTCATCTCCTTCAACCCCACCGTCACCTTCACCTCCAGCACCACCTTCCGCTGGGAAAACGAGAGCGGCGACGTCGAGTCCCTGCTCATCACCGACGTCGGCACCCCCCTCGAAGGCACCTTCACCTATGTGCCCTCGGCCGATTTCACCACCGGAACCCTCAACTTCACCTTCGACGACCCCGAAGTCGCCGCCAAACAGCTCAACCTCTCCAACTTCAACGGCACCGTTAACGGCATCCGCTCCTTCACCATCTCCATCGATAGCGTGACCTACGAAGGCACCGTGCTAAACAGCGGTTCCGCCCTCCTCCCCCAGATCACCATCAACGCCCCCGGCGACGGCGATACCGGCGGCGGCGGCTCCATCGCCAACGGCACCGACTACAGCGTCAGCATCGGCGAGGCGGAAGAACGCCCCGGCGCCACCGCCAACGGCACCCCTCCCTCCCTGCCCACCGGTGCCGCCACCCTCCGCATCGCCAACGACCGTGCCAGCGTCAGCATCGGCGGCACCGTTTACCCTGCCCAAGGCAACGTCGTTGCCCCCGGCCTCGGCGGCGCCGTGCTCTACGTCGTCACTTCCAACTCGGGTGCCAACGTCACACTCCGCACCATTTCCATCACCTACAACACATCCGATGCCCCTGTCGGCGGCCTCTACTCGGCCACCCTGACCGAGATCGCGAACACCAAGATCATCGACCAAGAAATCACCTTCCCCTAAAAGTCGTTCTTCGCGCTTTTATCACCAGCCCCCGCCTCCCGGCGGGGGCTCTTTTTTGTTTTTTCCTTGCCCGCCCCCCTGTCTCACCGCCTCGCCGCCGCCGTCCTCCTGACCGCGTTCTTTCTCGTCGGCTGCACCTCCGCCCCGCGCAAGGTCACCGAACAAGAAACCAAAGTCCGCGCCGCCTACGCCGACGAACTCGCCCGCGTGCGCAACCTTGAGGTCCGCACCCTCACCTGGCCCGAGGCCCACGCTCTTCTCCTCGGGCAAAACCTAACCCTCCGCCAAGGCCGCGACTCCATCACCCGCGCCCGCGAAAACCGCCGGCGCGTCTTCCTCGACCTCCTCCCCATCGTCAACCTCGGCGCCGGCCTCTCCCGCGCCCTCACCGACCTCGGCAACGTCGATGCCGACGACCTTCGCTTCAGCGTCTTCAGCTTCGTCTCCGTGCCCGGCCTCGTGAACCTGCGCACCCGCCACTACACCACCGCCCTCGAACAAATCCGCACCGACTGGGCCTTCCAACTCAAGGAACGCGAACTCACCGCCGAACTCTACCAAACTTTCATCCGCTACCAGGGCCTCGAACAACGCCGCCAAAACCTCGCCCGCACCCAGCTCTGGAGCATCGCCGATTCCCGCCGCCCCCTCGACGCCGATCCCGAGGTCATTGAGCGCGAAACCCAGCTCTTCGCCATCCGGCAAGAACTCGACGCCCTCCAGGCACGCCTGGCCGAACTCCTCGGCAGCTATGACCACCGCTGGCAACTCGACCCCGCCGACCTGCCCGCGCTCGATTACCTCCGCCACCCGCTCGATCTCGACGATCTCGATCGCACCGGCGTCCTCTTCCGTCGCCTCCAAGCCGCCGAACTCGAAGCCGGCCGCCTCCGCGAACTCGGCGTAAAACTCCAATACTGGCCCGACCTCGGCTTCAGCCTCAGCAGCCCCCCGCTCTACGAGGTCGCCGGCGGCACCTCCCGCGATTGGGACATCGATCAGGTCAACTTCAACGCCCAGGCCTCCCTCCGCCTCGACACCCAGTGGCGCACCGCCTTCCAGCTCCGCGACACCCGCCGCCAGCTCAAGCTCATGCAGGCCCAGCTCGCCCTCCAACGCACCCTCGCCGCGCAAAACCTCGACACCGCCCGCCACGCCCTCGCCCTCGCCGACACCCAGCTCCAATTCGTCAACCTCCGCCTCGAAGCCCTCGAAGAGTCCCCCCTCAGCCTCAACGTCGCCGAACTCCGCCAACAGCTCCAAAAACTCATCCTCCTCTCCGAACAACGCGACAACCTCCTCCAACAAAAAGCCCGCCTCGAATCCCTCTTCTGGATCACCGACGAACACGCCTGGCCCCACCGACAAACCGCCCCCTCCTCTCCTCCGTCGCCATGAAACTCCGCGCCGCCCTCGCTCTCCTCCTGTTTGTTCCCGCCTTCGCCGCGCCCGAGCCCGCCCTGCTCCCCGCGTCCCAAAATCTCCTGCTCGCCACCCTGCCCGTGCGCGTCACCCCCAAGCGCGAGGTCACCGTCACCGCCCCGCTCTCCGGTCGCTTCACCCTCCTTGTCCCCCACTCCACCGCCACCCTCGCCGACCAGACAATCTGGGGAGCCATCGACCTCGAACGCCTCGAACTGGAAACCCGCGCCCTCGCCCAAACCGAGGCCCTCCACGAAGCCCGCGAAGTCATCGACTGGCGCGTCAACCAGATCAACGAACGCACCAAACTCGAAGACACCCTTGGCCGCCTCAAAGCCGAACGCGCCCTGCTCGACCGCCTCGAAAAAAATCCCGCCCTCGCCGAACTCTACTTCCGCAAACAATCCCCCGACGAACCCTCTACCCCCGCCCCCGCTCCGTCTCCGGAACTTAACCATAACTTTCCCCCTTCATCTGGCGGCGAAGCCGCCCCCGAGCGCATCGCCCTCATGCGCCAACGCATCGACACCGAAACCGCCCTGCTCGAAACCAAACTCTCCTACCTCGGCTCCCCCCGCCAGGAGGAACTCGAACTCGGCGTCTCCCGCCTCAAACTCGAACAACAAACCTTCGAACACCAGCGCCGCACCCAGCTCTCCCGCCTCACCTCGCCCTTCGACGCCGAGTTCCGCCTCCTCCTCCCCCTCAAACCCGGCGGCGACACCATCGAGGTCCGCGCCGGCGACGACATCGCCCTCCTCCGCGACCTCAGCTCCATCGTCATCCAGGTCCCCGTCGCCCAACCCGCGTGGCGCAGCCTCCCTCTCGAAAACCTCGAAGTCCGCATCCCCTCCGGCTCCTCCTCGCGCCCCGCCCTCAGCGCCCGCTTCGAAGACACCCTCCTCCTCACCCGCGGCGGCCGCGAAGAACTCTTCTACCTCTTCGCCGTCCCCGCCGCCGACCTCGCCCACGCCCGCCCCCTCCTCGGCGGACTCCTCCAAGGCGAACTCCACTACGTCTCCCCCACGCCCCTCCGCCTCGCCACCAAACTCGACCTCGCCCGCGCCGCCCCCGCCCTCCTCCGCGAGCAAGGCTGGTCCGCCCTCGTCTCCTCCCTCTACCCCGGCTGGCGCATCGCCTGCATAGGCCAACACCAACTCGCCCTCCTCCCCCCCACGCCATGAGCAGTTCGCCGCCCGCCCGCCTCGTCTGCCACGAACTCAGCTTCGGCTACGGAGAAAGCCTCGTGCTCGACCGCTTCACCCACGCCTTCTCCCCCGGCATCACCCTTGTGCGCGGCTACTCCGGCTGCGGCAAATCCACCCTCCTCAAACTCATCGCCGGCTACCTCCGCCCCGGCTCCGGCCACATCACCCTGCCCGGCGGACACCGCCCCGCCGACCCCGTCTGGCAACGCACCGAACTCGGCTTCGTTTTCCAACAACTCAACCTCCTCCCGCTCGCCACCGTTCGCCGCAACCTCGAACTCGTGGGCACCCTCGCCGGCCTCCCTTCCGCCGAGATTCGCGCCCGTTGCGAACACCTCCTCGCCCGCCTCGGCCTCGCCGAATTCCGCGACCGCTCGCCCGCCTCCCTCTCCGGCGGACAACAACAACGCGCCGCCATCGCCCGCGCCCTGCTCAAAAACCCCACCGTCCTCCTCCTCGACGAACCCACCTCCGGCCTCGACGACCTCAATACCCGCGTCATCTGCCGCCTCCTCGCCACCGAACTCCCGCCCAACTGCTTTTGCATCGTCTCCACCCACGACCACCGCCTCGCCGACCTCGCCCATGAGAGCCTGGATTTTAATCGCTTCCTACCAGTTGAAAGACATCTCGCGGCGCTGGCTTGAGACCCCCGGCGGCGTGCTCGCGCGCATCTCCGTGGCCACCCTGCTCTGCTGCCTGATGCTCCTCCTCACCGCCACCTTCCACCTGGCGGCCAAATCTCTGGAAAGCCGCATCCTCAGCCTCGGCGTCAACACCCTCGTCGTCCGCGCCCCCGTCTCCGCCGAAGACCTACGCGAAGGTCGCCCTCCCCCCGACCGCCTCCTCGCCCCGCTCGCCCTCTCCGGCGACGTGCTCGCGCTCAAAACCCTCTACGCCACCGCCCAAAGCGAATACGGCGAAAGCCTCGTCCCCCTCGCCTACGCCGACCTCTCCCTCCCCGCCCTCGCCCCCCTGCTCGACGGCCCCGGCCTCGGCGACGGACGCTACCTCCTCTCCAACCATCTCCCCGCCGATATCCCCGTTCACATTTACCTCGACCAGGTCGAGTTCACCGCTCTCACCCGCCCCCTGCCCGCCGCCCTCTCCGCCCTCTCCATCGGCGAGAGCCTGCTCCTCCTCCCCGAGGATTCCGTTGAGGAAATCGTCCGCCGCGGCCACCAAAGCCTCGTCGTCTTCTCCGCCGCCTACGCCGCCGAAGTCCCCCAGCTCGCCGAAGCCGCCCGCGCCACCCTGCTCGCCTCCGGCCTGCGCAACATCCAGCTCCAGAGCGCCGCCGCCTGGATCGAGGAACTCGACGCCCTGCGCGCCACCCGCACCCGCTGGCAACGCATCGCCGCCGCCGCCTGCACCGCCGTGCTCGTGCTCGTCTTCGGATCGCTCGCCGTCCTCGAGTATCGACAAAACCGATACATCGCCGCCCTCCTCCGCAGCTTCGGCACCCCCCGCTGGGTTCTCCTCGTGCGCTACCTCGGCGAAGGCGTGCTCCTCCTCGCCCTCGCCGGCTTCGCCGCCCGCCTCATCGTGACCGCCGCGCACGCCCCCCTCTTCCGCCTCGCCGGCTTCGACTCCGCCTGGCTCGGCCTGGATCGACTCGATCCCTACACCCTCGCCGCCAACCCCGCGATCCCCCTCGCCCTCGCCGCCTCCGCCCTCCTCAGCGTTCTCCCCGTCGCCATCTCCCTCCGCCAACCCGTCGGCAAAATCCTCCAATAACCCTCCAAAAAAACCGCTCAAGAGAGCACCTCAAACCCCACAAGAAGCATTTCAATTTCCGTGGAAATGATCCCCGTCCGGTCCTCCAACTGTGGAAGATAACTTGATTTTCTGGAGGCCCCGCCACCGTCCGGTCCTTTGAACGAGAGCCCGACAGTCAGCCAGACCTCTGCTCGAAATACCCAAATCCCACCTCCGTCCTTCGCCAGCCACGTGGGTAGTTCAATCGGCCGCATACCTGGCCATTTAAAGAAAAAGCCACGCGAGAGGTGCGCGCACTCGCGGAAAGCTTCATGTCCTTTTGTGAAATGCTCGAGTTGCTCTGCGAGGTTCACAGCAAGAACATGAGCGGCCACGCGCGGGATTACCTGGTTGGTTTGCCGCGCAGGGCCGGGCGTAAAAACCTGTTGCATTTTTTGCCCTGAACATCGTAAATCTTGGCGGAATCATTTGCGAACGCACGTTACATAATACGACAGTATCCTATGCGCCTTCACCGGACGGCGCAAAACGTTCAAGCTCAGGTTAAATTTAAATCCAACCGACAATGCCCGTTTCTACCTTCACTTCCGACACCAACGAAGCAGCCACCGTCGCTTCGCTGGAATCCTCCCCTTCATTTTTGGAGCCCGTGCGCGCCGCCGCCGCTCCATCCGAGACCCCGGAGCGCAACAACCTCCAACTTTACCTCCAAGAGATCGGTAAAACTCCCCTCCTCACCATCGACGAGGAAGTGAAACTCGCGAAGCGCATCCTCAAAGGCGACAAAGCCGCCCGCGATCACATGATCTCCGCCAACCTTCGCCTCGTGGTGAAGATCGCGATGGACTACAAGGACTTCGGCCTGCCCTTGCTCGACCTTATCAGCGAAGGCAACATCGGCCTCATCAAGGCCGTCGAACGCTTCGACCCGGACAAGGGCGGCAAGCTCTCCACCTACGCCGCCTGGTGGATCAAACAGTCCATCAAGCGTGCCCTCGCCAACCAG
>DAIPIP010000094.1:0-11220 GCA_036770725.1 Opitutaceae bacterium | reverse complement strand
AGCTCGAAGCGGGGCAATTCCTGGAGGAGGTTGCGGATGACGAAGCCGGTGACGTCGCCGAGGGAGCCGTAGAGCTCGAGGCCGTCGAAGGTGATCGGGCCGATATCTGGGAAGGCGAGGAACTCGAGCAAGACGCCGAGCCCGATGGCGAAGGGCTCGCCGTCCGCCGGATCGATCACGAGGGTGAAGCTCGGGATGGTGAGGCGCAGCAGGCCGGGAATCTCGATGACCAGATCGGTGAGGGTGAGGCGGTCGAGCGAGCCGGTGAAGGAGAGGTCGAACCACGGCGCGGCGGGCAGGCGCAGGTAGCTGAAATTGAGCGAGAGATCGAGGCGTCCGCCGCCTTGGTCAGTAGTAAGGTCGAGGCTGATCGAAAAGGAGAGGTCGATGCGGCCGAGCGACGGAAAGGAGAAGTTGGCCCCGAGGTCGATTTCGAAGTCGAGGAGGGCGTCGTCGCCGCCGACCACGCGCAGGAAACCAAACGCGTCGAAATCAAAACCAGGTAGGCGGACGAGCTGGCCGTTGACGAAGGGACCGAAGCTCAGGAGGCCGTCGAAGGTGAGTCCGCCGAGCACCAGACCTTCGATGCCGAGGCTGAGGGCGGGCAACTCGAAGGGGGCGAATTCGCCAAGGCGCAGGCGGCCGAGATCGAGGGCGAAATTGATGGGGGCGAGCGAGCCGAGGCGGAACTCGAGCACGGAGGGATCGCCGGTGCCGATAAGCTCGGGCAAGCCGAGGTAGATGACGGGATCGAAGCCGAGGTTGAGCTCGGGAAGGGCGAAGGTGCCGCCGACGGTGATAACGATGCCGTCGAAATCTCCAGGCACGGGGAAGGAAAGTCCGATGCTCTCCAAACGAAAGGGAACGATGCCCAGTTCAAACACATCGGCGTAGCCGACGGGGAGCGTCACGGTCGCGGAATCGAGGGCCCAGTCGCCGCCGTGATTGACGCGCAGGCCGAGGAGCAGGACTTCGGGGGCGAGACCACCGCGCTCGAGAGCAGAGAGGCGGGCGGTGAGCGGTCCGAAGGCGAGCAGCCCCTGCGCCGGAGGCGCGGTGGCATCGTAGGCCAATGCGACGGCAGGCACGTAGATCAAGTCGCCGCCCGCATCGTCGAAGGAGCCGGTGACGGTGACGTCGATGACGCCGCCGAGCACGATCTCCACGCGACGCGCGGCGAGGGTAAAATCGCCCGAAACCAATTCCAGCGCGGCGATCACACCGGGCAACGCGTCGTCGGGATCATCGTCGCCAAGGGTGACGGAGAGGCCGGGAGCACCGATAAATTCTGCCGAGGCGGCGTCGAGGCCGAGGGTGGCGTTCTCGACCGTGGCAACGCCGGAGTAGGCGATGGCGAGGTCGAGGGTGACGACCTGCGCGAGCACGCGCACGAGGACGGGTTGGCCAAAGGTGAATACAGTGTCGGGCGCGAAAGTCAGAGACGCGCTGAGCGTGAGTCCGTCGCGGCGGACGGTAAGCAAATCGATCACAGGCAGCGGGGTGGCGGCATCCACCAAGCCGGGCGGCTCGGCGGTGAGCTGGCGCACGACGAGCAGGGTGGCGGACGGATCGAGATCGGTGGGGTCCCAGGTGAGGGCGATGGCGGGCTCGGCGGCGAGCGGATCGCCGGAGGCTTCGAGCACGAGGGCGTCGCCGACTTCGAGACGGAAGGTGGCGGCGGTGAAGGCAACTGCGCCGGTGGCGAGGTCGATGGAGCCGACGATGCCGGTGAGCAGGGCGGTGCCATCAAGCGCGGAGGTGGTGAGATCGGGGAACACGGCCGCGCCAGTGGCGGTGAAGGTAAACGATCCGGTGACGGGCTCGGGGGCTCCGCGCGTGTAATCCAGAGCGAGCGCGAGGTTCAGGCCGCGGAACTCGACCAGCACCGGGGCGCCGAAGGCGGCGGTGGTTTCGTCGTCGTCCTCGCGGGTGGCGGAGAGGGAGAAACCGTTGCGGCGAATCTGCACCTGGCCGACGGCGATGGAACCGAGCCCGAGGGCGAGCGCGGGCGAGAGGCGCAGGCCGACGAGGGTGGCGATGAGTGCGTCGGGCGCGGCGGCGGCGGGGTTGAGATCGAGCGCGAGGGCGGGAAGGTCGGCGTCGCCCGAGGCCTCGAGTTCGAGGCCACCGAGACCGCCGACGAGGGTGGCGGCGGTGAGTTGCAGGCGGCCGGTGGCGGCGAGGGTGCCGGCAACTTCGGTGGCGGTGAAGATACCGGCGGGCGCGACTTCGACGAGGGTGGCGAGATCGGGGAAGAGCACGAGACGGTCGGTGGCGAAGGTAAAGTCGCCGCCGGTGGCGACACCGCTGATAACGGAGAAACTGTAACCGAGCTGCGGGGCCTGAATCCAGGCGAGCGGGTTAAGGGCGTCGCCGATTAGCAGGTTGGCGAGAGTGGCCGTGCCGCTGGCGCTGAAGGTGCCGGGCGCGAAGGTGATGACGAGGTCGAGTTCGACGAGGCCGAAGTCGGCGTTGCCATCGATCACGAGGCGGCCGGTGGCGGTGCCGGAGTATTCGGAAGAGGAGACGAAGAGGCTGACGACGAGGTCGGCGATACGGAAGGTATTGAACTCAAGATCGAGGTCGGAGCCGGGAGCCGCAGTGATGCGCCAGCCGGCTCCTTCGCGTTCGGCGGTGAAGACGATCAAGGCGGGCGCGTCGTCGGTGCGGAGTTCAGGAAGGGTGAGCGTGCCGGCGAGCGAGGCGGTGGCGGTGGTGGTGAGCGTGGACCCGATCAGCTCGCCCGCGAGATCGAGCCGGTAGGTGGCCTCGAGATTTTCGAGGGTGAAGTCCAGGGTGGCCTCGAGCGTGAAGTCGCCGGTGCGGCCAAGCACCTCGTCGAGCGGAAGGCCGAGGGCGACGGCGCGCAGACGACCATCGGCCAGCGGAGCGAGGCGGAAGGCGGCCTCGGCGGCGAACGCGCCGAGCAGGCCGACCTCCCCCACCCCGCCGACCGTGGCGGTGAGGGCGAGGGCGGGCGCGGCGAGAGCGGCGGTGAGCAGGAGTTCGCTCGACGAGTCGAGGTAGAACCCCTCCGCATCCACGCCGAAAACGAGGGCGAGGGTGAGCTGGCCGGTGAGGTCGGCGAAGAGCGGGGCGAGCTCGGCGACGAGCCCGGCGAGCAGGAGGCCGGAGGCGAGGTCGAGTTCGGCGGAGAGGCCGCCGCCGCCGAGGACAACGACCAGGTCGAGGCGAAGTTGAACGGCGTCGCCGACGGGGGCGGCGTCCAGGTCGGGCAGGCCGTCGAGCAGGTAATCGAGTTCGAAGCCGAGGCCGCGCAGCGCGGCGGCGAGCGCGGCGGCATCGGGCAGGTTGGTATCGAGCGGGCCGACCGGCAGGAGGTCTTCGAGATCGGACAAGCCGAGCCGGGTGCCGAGGTCAGAGGGCAGCAGATCGAAGAAGCCGGGGTCGAAATCGAATTCGCCCAACCAGAGCCCGAGGCGAGCGGCGAGGGCGGCGAGGCCTTGGTTGAGCTGATCGATGAGGTCGGTGAGATCGCCGGGAACAACCGGGCCGGTGGTCAGGGTGATGAACACGCCAAAGTCGGTGGTGGTGAAAACGCCGGTCTGGGTGCCAGGCAGTCCGAAGATATCGGTGCCCGACAGCCCGACCGAACCGCCGGTGCCCTCGATGAGAGTGAAGAACGCGGGGCTGGTAAAACTGAGCGGGCCGAAAGCGGAGACCTGCACGTCGCCGAAGAGGAACACGTCGCCGCTGGCGATGAGACGACCAAGGCGGGTTTGCCCGGCAACGGTGTCGGCTTGAAACTCGATGACGCCCGAGAGGGAAAAGCCGCCGTTGATGGTGATCACCGCGCCGGGTGCCACGGTGGAGAAACCGAGCGCGGTAAGATCGCCGTTGATCGTGGCGGAGCGGTTGAACGCAAATCCGCCCGCCGCGTAGAGGATGCCCACGGTGATCTCGGGGGCGTTGATGATGTGGGGATCGAAGCCGCTGAACGTGCTCAGCGAGACATCGGGAGTCACCGTAACCGAGTCGCCTTCAAAGTTGATCGAGTAGGAACCGGTGATGCTGGCGCCTTGGTCGGAAGTCAGGGTGGCGTCTTGCAACACGAGCAAGCCGTCGAGACTGATGCCGCTGAAGTCGTCGAGCGCGAGGCCGCCGGTGACGGTGAGTTGCGCGGAGAAATCGCTGTCACTGCTCAGAGAAACCGACCTGAGCACGACGTCCTGCAGGTCGGCGCTGGTGCCGAAGAGCAGAGAGGAGAACTGGCTTTGCAGCACGGTGTCCGCAAGGAACAGCCGGCCAACTTCGATGAAGCTGAATTCGCCAAGCTGCACGGTCGCGCCGACGATGGTGACGAAGTCCGCGTAAGTGGGCAGCGAGTTGAGGTCCCAGTTGGCAATATCGAACCAGTCGCCGGTGGCGCCGCCTATCCAGGTGATGTTGCGCGGTTCGGCCTCGACCACGATGATGAATCGCTCGCCGGAGAAATCGGTGATGCGTATTACTTGGACATTCAGTCCGGGCTCGTCGGGCGAAAGGACGGCGGCATCGAAGGTGCCCACGACCGTGCCTTCGGGGGCGACGAGGAAATCGGCGGATTGTCGCAGGAAGTCGCTCCAATTATCGGCCAGGGGGTGCCGTTCATAAACCAAGCCGGCTCCCGGCGCGATGGTGAGCGACTGGACGTCCGCGCTGGATTCTGAGCTGAAGCTGAATTGGGGCGCGCGCACGATGAGGGTGGCGGCGGCGCCGAGCTCGAGCGCTCCCGCGATGGTGGTGAAGCGGGTCAGGCGCACGCCGCCACCGGATGCAAAAACGCCCGGTCCCGCGACCTGCGCATCCACTTCGTAAACACCACCGTAAACATAAACGCCCTCGACCGCGGTGAGCGTGGCGAAGCCGCCAAGCCACTCGCCCGCGCGTTGCTCCAGGCGAAGGAAGGAAGCGCCGACAGCGGAGGCGGTGCCGTGATTGACGAAGGTGACTTCGGGCAGGACGACGAAGTCGGCGAGGGTGAGCGTTCCGCGATTTTCGAGGGTGAGGCCGGCTCCGTCGGCGATGTTGAAATCAACATTGCGCGAGAGCGTCTGACCGGTGGCGTGAAGCGCGATCACGGGCGCGCCGCCGAGGATGTCGAAGGTGAGGCCATGATCGAGGGCGGCGACATCGGAGAGGGCGAGGCGGGCGGTATCGCGCAGCACGAGGCCGCCGAAGTTTATCTGACGCTGGGCGGCGAGCAGGGCGGAGGCGCCGACGGCGTGGAGAACAACGGAGTCTCCGACGTCGCCCGCCCACCAGAGCAGGGTGTCGGCGACGGTGAGCGTGCCCTCGCCGCCGAGGCTGCCGCCGCCGAGTTCGAGCGAGGCGAGGGCGAGGTTGAAACCGGCGCCGAGCAGGGCGGTGCCCGCGCCGAGGGCGACGCGTGCGCCGGCGGTGGGCGCGACGCCGCCGAGCCAGTTGGCCCCATCCGTCCAAGCACCGGTGCCGCCCGCCCAGATGAAGAGGTCGCCGGGGGCGGCGGCGATTTCGAGCGTGAGGGCGGCGGGGGCGTAGAGCGCGGTGACGACCGCGCCGAGGGCGAGGCCGGCGGTCTCGATGCGAGCGAAGGTGCCGGTGATGGCGGTCGAGCCGGTGCGAGTGATCAAAGTGAGCGCGGCGGTGGGCGCGCCGGGCAGGCCGATAACGGCAAGGCTGCCGGCGAGGGTGGCGGTGGCGGCGACGAGGCGGTCGCTCAAACCGGGGCCGTCGCCGGGAGCGGCGGCGAAGAGCCGGAGTTCGAGGCGGGCGGCGGCTTCCTGGGTGTAGGTGCCGGTGAGGGTGAGCACGCCGGCGACGCGCGGCGTGAGCGGATCATCGAAGAGGGGACGGGCACCGGGGGCGAGGGTGCCGCTCTGGTTGGTCACGTTGCCGCCGATGGTTCCCGTGCCGCCCACGTAGGCGCTCGTGATCGCGGTGATCGTGGTGCTCACCACGCCGTCGATCTGCACGCGGCCGGTGTTGAGGCGCAGAGCGGACGTGCCGAGGGTGGCGCCGGCGGCGATGTAGAGGTCGCCCTCGTGGATGAACTGGTTGGCCGCGCCGGAGCCCGTGATGGTGAAAGCGGAGATGCCGAGCAGCTCCATGCGACCGTAGTGAAAAACACTGCCGCCGGCGGAGCTGTGGGTGAAGGTGCTGTCGATCTGGAGCCAGAGACCGAAGTTCTGGATTTGAGAAAGGAAGGGGTTGGTGACGGAGGTGCCTTCGAGCCGGACGGTGCCGTCGGTTTGGTTGATGAAGGCGAGGCGGGAGTTGAAGGTGGTGCGGAAGCTGAGGCCGACGCCGACGGTGGCATCGACGAGGAAGAGACCGTGGTTGGTGAAGTTGTTGAGCACCTCGAAACTGAGGAAGCCGGTGTCGCCCGCCTGATTGGTGACGTGCACGGTGCCGCGTTGCTGGTGGGTGAAGTTGCCCCAGGTGGAGGAGACCTCGCCGGGACGGACTTGGAAGAGGCCGTCGTTGGTGACGAGGCCGTTGAAGAAGCCGCCATAGCTGCGGATTTCGCCCTCGTTAAAAAGAGCGCCGTTCACGGTGGCTCCACGGCTGAGCAAGAGGGAATCGGGTCGAACAATCAGACCAAAGGGAAGCACCGGATCACCCGTGTTCGTGGCGGCGAGGAAGAAAGTGCCGGCGAGGAGGTCGAGGGTCACGCGACCGGTGCCGCCACCAAGCACGAGGGCGCGGTAACGGAGCGTGTCGGTCGGCGTGGCGAGCACGAGATCGGCGGAGGGCGCGACCAGCGCGACGTCGAGGCGGTTGGGAGCGGCGCCGCCGAGCCAGTTGAGCGGATCGGCGAGGGAAACGCCATCGCCCAGGCCGTTCCAGGTGCGAGTCGTGGGCGCGGGGGCGACGGTGGCGGTGAGGGTGTAGCTGGCCGTGGTGGCGACGAGATCGAAGATGTAGCCGGGAGCGGCAAAGCCGAGCTGCGTGTCGAAGGCTCCGGAGGGCGCGCCCGCGGCGGTTCTAACGACCACGAACGCGTCGCCCGCGCGGGCGGCGAAGCCCGGCAGGAGGATGAGTTCGATGGTGCCGGCAAAGACGTTGTTGGAGAAATTCAGGCGGAGCGCGGAAGTGAAGTTGTTCTCAAGTCCGAGGGCTTCGATGACCACGCGACCGGTGGCGGTCTGGGTGTAGTCGCCGCCGATGGTAAGTTCGCCAAGGGTGCCGTCGGTGCGGCCGGGGCGCACGGTGGCGGAGTTGATGATGGTGCCCCCGAAAAGACCGTTGCCGCGCAGTTCGCCTCCGTTGAGCGAGAAGGGGCCGACCGTGGTGCGCAGGATGGCGTCGCGGATGATCTCGGTGAGGCCGGCGGTCTGGGTGAAGGCGCGCTGGATCTCAAGCACGCCGCTGGAAATGCGAAGCGTGCCGGCTTGGGTGAAGACGACGTTTTGGAAAGTAACCGGCGTAGAGAAGGAACCGGTGACGGTGATCGTGCCCTCGTTGAGGAGATCGAGCGGGTCGCCCATGCCGAAGGTGCGCAGGGAGGCGTTGGTAGAAAGGGTGACGGTGCTGCCGGTCAGGAAGTGCCAGTTCGCGGAATTGGAGCCCCGAAGAATGGTGCCGGATAGGCTGAATGAGCCGCCGACCTGCACGCTGGCGGCGAGAACGCTCTTGGTGCCGCCACTTATGGCGATCAACTGGGAATCCGGGCCGAGCACGAGTTCACCCGCCGCGAGCGTGCCGTTGCCAAAGTTGAAGCGAAGTATGCCGGTGACGGTAAGGGTGTCGTTAATGGTGACGGTGGCGTC
Source organism: Opitutaceae bacterium (assembly GCA_036770725.1). Classification (GTDB taxonomy): domain Bacteria; phylum Verrucomicrobiota; class Verrucomicrobiia; order Opitutales; family Opitutaceae; genus IMCC26134_A. The sequence goes on along the minus strand of DAIPIP010000094.1, from coordinate 3,469 downwards.
GCCGTGTATATCGATCTGGCCGATGGTCGCGTCGCCAAACACCTCGAAGCCACCGGAAGCGTTTAACAAATTAGCCGTCACCGCGCCGCTGATGAATAGGGAGGCGTCGGTGGCGATGGTTATACGGGCCACGCTGGAGCCGGAGTTGATGAGGATAAGGCCCAATCGCACATCAAGCGTGCCCGCGCCACTGAGGCTGGTGAGATTAAGCGTGTGGAAACCGGAGGCGTTGAGCCGGAGGGTGCCGGTTTGGGCGATCTCGATCGCGCCGGAGTAGGCGTAGGCGGCGGTGTGGATGACGATGCCGCTGTCCACCCGCATCGTGCCGCTGGAAGAGAAAGCAAGGTTGGCTCCAAAAGTGAGGGTGAAGTTGGAGTTGGAGGTATTATAAATGAGCGTGCCGGTGTTGTTGAATGTGCCGGTCTCGGAATCGCTGAAGCCGGCCAAGGTGACGACGCCGGTGGTGATGGTGGTGGTTCCCTCGTTGATGAAGGTTCCGTTGCGGAAGGCCCACGCGCCGGTCGTCCACTGGGCTGTGCCCTGATTGCGCAAGGTGCGGCTGAGGGTCTTGGTGCCGGGATTGCTGTTGTTGTAAAAACCCGTGCTGGTGATGAGCAGTTCGCCCGAACCGCCAAGGGTGCCCCCGAAGTGGTTTAAAGTGCCGGCGACCGTGCCGGTGGCGCTGGTGAAGGCGGTGCCGAAAAGCGAGAGGGTGGCGCCGGCGCGGATCTGCGCGTCTCCCGTCACGGTCAAGCTCGCGCCGGAACTGATCGAGAGACTGGGGGCGGAACCCGAGCCGCCCAAAGTCAGGGAGGCGACCGTGACCGTTGCGCTCAGCGTGATGAAGAAGGTGCCGGCCGTGTCGATGACCACGTGCTGATCGGCGGTGGGGGCGATGCCGGTGGACCATTTGGTGCCGTCGGTCCAGAGCCCGGTGCCGCCGAGCCACGTCACGACGGTGTCGCTGATAGGAAAAGCGGTGAAAAACAAAAAATCCGCCGAGCCGGTATGCTCGTCGGTGTGGGTTTGGGTAAGTTTTTGTTCGGAGTCGGTTACGTCATTTTCTAGGGTGTTTTCACCGACCGGCGGCGCGGGCGCGCCAAGGCCGGCGGCCAACATCTCTTCCACGCCGGAGCCGTGATCGGCATCGGGGTCAAGTTCAGGAGCCGCAGGAGCGGCCAAGTCGGTGAAAGGGGCGGGAGCCAGGTTTTCGGAAGTGCTGGTCGATTCGGTTTCCGAAGCGGTTTCCGGGGTCATGACCGGAACTGGAGCGGCTTCGGAGTCGGTGTCGGAATCGGCCTCGGACGTGTTATCAAAACCCTCCATTCCGGCATATAAATCAGCCTGGTCAGCGGAGCTGTCGAGCGGGCCGGACGCGGTGGTTTCGGCGCTCTCGCCGAACTCGTGCGCGGGCAAAGTGGTCGGCTCCGAAGGCTGGTCTTCGACCATCACGCCGAGCGCGGCGGAAAGCATCAAGCGAGGCTCCAAGGCTTCGAGTTGATGTAAATTTCGGCGCGACACGACGGACATGCAAATAGGCGTCCTTTTACGATGTCGAATGCTTATTGCGTAAAATAGTCATTAAGCTGGCCGCCGTCGCAGGCGGCTTGTCACCCCGCGCGACGGCCGGTCAGAGCGAGCGAAATCTCCAGCCATTCGTCATTCATTTGCACGCGCTGACGCGAAGTCGCCGCCTGTCGTTCGGCCCAGATTTGGGCGCGGCGCAGCACCCACGCACCCAGCCCCGCCCGCGCCAGCAAGCGGCGCAGACCGGCGGGCCAATAGCGCCGGGCGAGTTCGTCCTCGATACTAAGAAAAAACTTCGCTTCGCCGGGGTCGCCCTGGCGGCCGGCGCGGCCCGCGAGTTGGCGATCCACCCGGGCGGATTCGTGCAACTCGGTGCCGAGCACGAGCAGCCCACCCGCCGCCGCGACAGCCGCATCCAGCCGCACATCGGTGCCGCGACCGGCCATGTTGGTGGCGAGCGTCACTCGCCCCAACCCTCCGGCCAGGCGCACGATCTCGGCCTCCTCGCGATGACGCAGGGCGTTGAGCACTTGATGCGGCACGCCCTCGCGCTCCAGCCGGGCCGATAGCGCCTCGCTCTCCGCCACGCTGCGCAAACCCACCAGCACGGCGCGATCCGCCGCGCGAGCGCGCTTCACCTCGGCCACGATGGCGTCGGTTTTTTCTCCGCTCGTGGGCAGCACCTCCGGTCGATGCCAGACCAGACGCCGAGGCCGGTGGGTGGGCAACCGCACCACCGCCAACCGATAAACCCGCCACAACTCCCTCCGCGCTTCCCAAGCCGTGCCGGTCGTGCCCGCCAGACGGGGAAACAAGCGGAAAAACCGCTGAAAACTCATGCGCGCCACCGTCTCGGTCGGCGGCGTGATGGCCAAGCCCTCGCGCGCCTCGATCGCCTGGTGCAAACCATCGCGCCAACTGCGCCCGGGCATCAAGCGACCGGTAAACTCGTCCACGATCACTACCTTTCCGTCCTGCACTTCGTAGTGTCGGCCGCGTTGAAAAAACACCCGCGCCTCCAACGCGCGTTCCACCAGCTCCTCGCGTCGAATCGCGCCGCGCCACATGAGCGGAAATCCCTTCGCTCCCCCGCCCTGCCCGGCCAGCCGCCGCCGTCCTTCGGGGGTGAGACGCACCTCCTTGCGTTTTCGGTCCGCGCGAAAGTCCACCCCCTCTTCCAACTCGTCCGCGCGAGCCACCGCCACCCCGCAGGCGGCGCGCAAATCCTCGTCCGGCCGCGCCCGCGAAATGATGAGCGGCGTCACCGCCTCGTCTATAAGCACGCTGTCCGCCTCGTCCACGATCGCCGCCCCGAGTCCGCGCAACACGCACCCGACCGGGCGCGGTTTGGCCACCCCGCCCCGATGCCCGCGCAGAAACCTGCGCTCCGGCTCCGTGATTTCGCCGAGCGCCAGCCGGTCGCGCAAAAAATCCGCCAGCAATTCCTTGCTCGTCACGTAGGTCACGTCCGCCGCGTAGCCCGCGCGCCGCTCCGCCGAAGCCTGCCCCGCCGCCACCCAGCCGACCCGCACGCCGCAAGCCTCATAAAAACGCCGAAACCCGCTCGCGTCCCGCTCCGCCAGGTAGTCGTTGACCGTCACCACATGGCAAGGCTCGCCGGTCCACCCGGCCAACACCGCCGCGAGCGCCGCCGCGAGACTCTTGCCCTCGCCGGTCGCCAGCTCGATGAGCACGCCATCGTCGATCCCTAGCGCCGCGCCCAACTGCACCGGATGCGGGGTCAACCCCAGCGTGCGCCGCGCAGTCTCCGCCACCACCGCCAAGGCCCGCGCGCGCAACGTCGCCTTTCGCGCCACGCCACCGCGCCGCCAGTTCATCCGCAGCTCGGCCAATTCCGCGTGCAACGCCTCCTCACCCGCCGCGCGGAACTCGGCCACCGCCGCCAACACTTCCGTTGTCTCATCCTGCCAGCGCTCGCGCC
>DAIPIP010000093.1:0-11254 GCA_036770725.1 Opitutaceae bacterium | reverse complement strand
CTTTCGTCGGAAGATTTTGAGTCTACTGCGTCTGCCAATTCCGCCACCCGGGCTTGGGCACGAAAAAACCAACGCGGCGAGAAGTGGCGGGGCTGGATGACGATGTAAATGCGAAAGATGTTAATAACTACAAACCAAACACTTATCAGGCGTGCGTAAATTCTCGAAAAAAACTTCCACGAATTTTGAATGTTTTCCCGTCAGCACGGTCTATCTCCGTGTATCAGTTATTGGTTGTTTGGTTTGCTGGCAGAGGCGGCCCCGGGGTGGTTCCCGGAAGCCGCCTCTCCTCTTTTACAGAGTTGGCGACGCGACGCACGAAGGCTTTGGTGCTCGGCAAATCATGGCCGACTTTCGTGTCTTCCTTTCTTTTTCACCGCCTTTGCAGATCGACGTTCTGGCGCTGCCCCCGGCCGAGACTCACCACTTGGTGACCGTGAACCGCGCGCGAGTCGGAAGCGCCGTGGTGGCCTTCGATGGTTCGGGGCGCGAATGGGCCTGCATGCTGGACCGCGTGGATGGCCGCAAATCGGCCGTGTTGCGCGTCGTGTCCGCCCGCGAACGCACCGCGCCGCGCTGCGCGCTCGTGCTCGGCCAAGGCCTGCCCAAGGGCGGCACGATGGACGACATCGTGCGCCAGGCCACCGAGCTGGGCGCGGCTTTGATCGCACCGCTCGCGACCGCGCGCAGCGAGCTGCATCTCGACGCGGACCGTGCGGAGAAAAAAATCGAGAAGTGGCGTATCGCCGCGATCGAGGCGGCCAAGCAATGCGGCAATCCTTTCCTGCCGCGCATCGAACCCGTGCGGAGCGCGGCGGCGTTTCTGGCCTCGGAACCGGTCCGCGAAGCGGAGTTAAAACTGGTGGCGAGCCTGCATCCGGGCGCGCGGTCCTTGCGCGAGACGCTGGCGGATTTTCGCGGCGCGCACGAGGGCCGCGCGCCGCGCTCGGCGGCGTGGTTGATCGGCCCGGAGGGCGACCTCGCCGGCGAGGAGGTGGCCGCCGCGCTCGCCGCCGGGTGGGCGCCGGTTTCGCTTGGACCGCTGGTGCTGCGTTGCGACACGGCGGCGGCGTATGCGTTGAGCGTGCTGCGCTGCGAGACGGAGGACTGATCAATCGATGGCGGCGAGGCACTCGCGCGGAATCCCGTTTCCCACGAAACGAGTCACGTTTGCCGCGTGGCCCGATTCGTGAGAATCGGGATGTGCCGCCATTATGCGCCCTCGAAACCACGCGCGGCCGCAGGGCGCGGCGAGTCGGGTTCGACCGCGATTTCGCGAGCGATGGCGGGATGGGTGATGGCCAGGGCGGGTTCGTTTGCAGGCGAGGCCGCCTCGACTTTGGTCAGCGGCAGGGCGAGTCCGAAACACGCGCCCCCGCCGGGATGGTTGCCACACCAGACGCGCCCGCCCATGCGGCCGGTGAGCGCGCGACAAATCGCCAGGCCCAGGCCGGTGGATTTCTCCCCGTCGGTGGGGCGTGCGCTGAGGCGGGCGAAACGCTTGAAGGCGGAGGCCATGTCCTCGCCGCTAAGGCCGGGGCCGCTGTCGTTGACCGTGACGTGCGCCTCGCCGTCGCGCTGAGCCACGCGCACCCGCACCGTGCCGCCGTGCGGGGTGAACTTGAGTGCGTTGGAAAGGTAGTTGTCCAAGACTTGGCGGAGAAAATTGGAGTCCGCACGCACGTGTATGCGGCTTTCGTCCGATGCCTCCTGGCGCAGGGAAATGTTTTTCTGAAGCGCGCGGGGGGCGTGGCGCTCGACGGCGGCGCGGACCATCTCGCGCAGATCAAGCACGCGGGGGCGCATGCTGACGCCGCCGCGCTCGAGCGCGTTGAGGTCGAGGAGCTGCTCCAAATAATGGTTCATCTGCCGGGCCTCGCGGCTCACGACTTCGAGCGCGTGGCGTTCAAGCGCGGCTTCGGGATGGCCGGGGGCGCTGAGGGCATGGTCGGCAAAGCCGAGGATGGCGGTGAGCGGTCCGCGCAAATCGTGCGCGGCGACGCCGAACATCTGGTCTTTTTCGGCGTTGAGTTCGGCGAGGCGCGCGTGGCTTTCCTCCAATTCGCGGCGGGCGCGGTTGAGTTCGGCATGCACCGCCACGCGCGCGCAGAGTTCCTCGCCGCGAAAAGGCTTGGCGAGGAAGTCCACCGCACCGGAGGCGAAGGCGTTGGCCACGACATCGCGGTCGGAGAGCGCGGACATAAGAATAACCGGAATCGCGTGAGTGCGCGACATGGCCCGGAGGCGTTGGCAGACTTCAAAACCGTTTAATCCCTCCATGACCACATCTAGCAGGATGACGTCGGGAAGCAGGGATTCCAGGAGGCGAAGCGCCTCCGCGCCGTCGGCGGCGACCATGGCCTCGAATCCCCCTGCGACAAGGGTGGCCTTGATGATCACACGGGTGTCCGGCGAGTCATCGACTACGAGGATGGTCGGCTTGGGGTAAAAGCCGGTGTTAAACATGCGGGCTTAGGTGAATACAGAAATAGCCCGCCCGCACAAGCATACAGCTGCGGGAACACGATCATGTTTCGGTGGGAACCGAAACCATGGCGGCACGCCCACCGTTTACCATACGAGCAGGCCGCCGGCGTAGGTGAGGCCTGCGCCGACGGAGCAGAAGATGATTTTGTCGCCGCTCTTGAATATCCCTTCCTCGGCCGCCCAGCCGAGGGCCATGGAGACGGACGCGCCGGAGGTGTTGCCGTATTTGGCGATGGTGACGACGAACTTTTCGAAGGGGATGCCCACGCGTTTGCCGACTGCGCGGAGGATGCGTTCATTTGCCTGATGGGGCACGATCCAGGCGATTTCCTCGGGCTTCAGGTTGTGGCGCGCGAGGGCTTTTTCGATCTGGTCGGCGAAGGAGATGACGGCGTTTTTAAACACCGCGCCGCCATCCATCTGGAGATAAAAATCGTCGCGGTCGCTGCCGTCGGCGCAGGGCACGGGACGATTGGCGCCGCCGCCGGGACGCTGGATGGCCTCGAAGAGGTTGGCATCGCCGGAGAGCGCCATGCGGTGCAGGCGGTGGCCGCTTTCGGCGGAGGTGAGCACGGCCGCGCCGGCGCCGTCGCCGAAGAGGAAGGCGGTCTCGTGGTCGTTGGGGTTGGTGATGCGGGAGAGCAGCTCGGCGGTGACGACGATGACGTTGCGCGCGGTGCCGCCGCGGATGAAGGCGCGGCCGACCTCAAGGGCGTAGAGCCAGCCGGAGCAGGCGGCGTTGAGGTCGAAGGCGAGGGCCTTGGGGCAGCCGAGCAGGCGGGCGAGCGCGCTGGCCATGGAGGGCACGGGCTGGTCGGGAATGATGGTGGCGAGCACGATGCCGTCGATGTCTGCGGCGGTGAGGCCGGCCTGGGAGAGGGCGTGATTTACGGCGGTGGCGGCGAGGCTGGTGGCGGTCTCGTCGGCGTCGGCGTAACGGCGCTCGTGGATGCCGGTGAGCTTGTGCATCTCGGCCTCGGTGCGGCCGGGGAAGGCTTTGAGAATTTCGCTGGTGGGGCGGATGTTTTTCGGGACGGCGTAGCCGATGCCGGCGATTCGCACGGTGTCGTCGCCGGTGGCTGAGGGAGACGCGGGCGCGGCGGCTGAGGATGAGGGGCGCGCGGCGGAAGCTTGGGATTTGGGATTTCCCGCCAGGTATGCGGCGACGTCGTCGCCGGAAATCGCGCCGCCGGGGCCTGTGCCCTTCAGGTCGGTGATGGCGGCGGGATCGAGGCCGGCTTCGATGGCGAGTTTCTTCGCGCGCGGAGTCCAGTTGGCGGCGAAGGCGGCGGCAGCCGGGAGCGCTGGCGTCCTCGCCGGCTGGCTTGGAGGCTGAGGGGCGACGGGGGCCGGGCTGGAGCCCGGCGTCCCCGGGGCGGGGGCGACGGTCGTGGCGCCTTTAGACTCTAAGTGGCGCAGCGACTCGTCGGCGGTCTCGATGCTGATGAACAAATCGCCGGAACGAATGATGTCGCCGGCGCGGCAATGCACGCCGAGCACGGTGCCGTCGCAGGGGGATTCCCATTCGAAGACGGATTTGTCGCTCTCGAGTTCGGCGGCGATGCCTCCCTTGGTGACCGTGTCGCCGACCTTCACCTTGAGGTCGATCACGGTCAGCTCGTTAACGGTCGCCCCCATGCTGGGCACGGGAATGTCGATGAGGAAGGTGGCCATGTGGAAAGGGGGGATGAAACGAGGAAGGGGAAAACGTGGCGGATGCGGCGGACTCAGGAGCGGGCGAGCTTCCAGAAGGCGAGGCACTTGGCGAGCAGGGCTTCGAGTTGGTCAAGCGGCACCATGTTGGGGCCGTCGGAGAGGGCGTTGTCGGGGTCGGGATGGGTTTCGAGGAAGAGGCCGTCCGCGCCGGCCGCGAGGGCGGCGAAGGCGAGGGTGGGCACGAATTCGCGCTGGCCGCCGCTCTTGCCGCCGGCCGCGCCGGGGAGCTGCACGCTGTGGGTGGCGTCAAGAATGGTGGGATGGCCGTTGCGGGCCATGATGGGGAAGCTGCGCATGTCCACCACGAGGTTGTTGTAGCCGAAGGTGACGCCACGTTCGCATTGCCAGATCTCGGATGCGCCGCCGTGGGCGAGTTTGCCGACGACGTGGACCATGTCGCCGGGCGAAAGAAACTGGCCTTTCTTCACGTTGACGGTCTTGCCGGTGGCGGCGGCGGCGAGCAGCAGATCGGTCTGGCGGCAGAGGTAGGCGGGAATCTGCAAAACGTCGCAGACGGCGGCGACGGGTATGCACTGGGAGGCGTCGTGGACATCGGTCACGCAGGGCAGGCCATAGTCGCGTTTCACGAGGGCGTGGAGGGCGAGACCCTCATCGAGGCCGGTGCCGCGACCGCCGGCGATGGAGGTGCGGTTGGCTTTGTCGAAGGAACCTTTGAAAACGAGATTCAGCTCCGGATAACGGGCGCGCAGATCGACGAGTTTTTCGGCTACGGCGCGGACGACCTTCTCGTTTTCCAAGGAGCAGGGGCCGGCGAGAACGAGGAGTTTTTTGGGATCGAAGAGAGGCATGAAGGAGGAGGTAGGGACGGACCGCCGGGCCGTCCGGTTGGCGTGGCGGCGGGCCCAGCGGTCCCGCCCTGCCCGATTATTTTTTCTTCGCGGCGGGCTTCTTGGCCTTGGCGGTGGGCTTCTTTTTCGCGGCCGAATTGGCCTTCGGTTTTGCCTGGGCTTTCGCCGGTTTGCGGCCTTTGAGCGCGGCGGCGACGAAGGCGGCGAAAAGCGGGTGAGCCTGGAGCGGCTTCGACTGGAACTCGGGGTGGAACTGCACCGCGAGGTAGAAAGGGTGGTCTTTGATTTCGACTATCTCGACGAGGTTTCGGCGGGGGTTGATCCCGGAGACCGAGAGACCACCGCGCTGGAGCTGGCCGACGTAGGCGTTGTTGACCTCGTAGCGGTGGCGGTGGCGTTCGCGGATGCTCTCGGCCTTGTAGGCCTTGGCGGCCTTGGAGCCGGGGGCGAGCGCGCACTCGTAGCTGCCGAGGCGCATGGTCGCGCCCTTGTCGATGATCTTCTTTTGCTCTTCCATCATGTTGATGACCGGGTGCGGCGAGGAGGGGTCGAACTCGGTGGAGTTGGCGCCCTTTAATTTAAGAACGTTGCGGGCGAACTCGATGACCGCGATCTGGAGGCCGAGGCAAAGGCCGTAGTAGGGCACCTTGTTTTCGCGGGCATAGCGGGCGGCGATGATCTTGCCCTCGGTGCCGCGATCACCAAAGCCGCCGGGAACAAGGATGCCATCCATGCCCTTGAGCAGGGCCGTGCCGCCGCGTTTCTCAAGGTCCTCGGCGTCCACGCGCAAGACCTCGACCTTGGCGTTGTTGGCGATGCCGGCGTGGGTGATGGATTCGTAAACCGATTTGTAGGCATCCTGGAGCTCGATGTATTTGCCGACCACGCCGATCTTTACCGTGTGGGCGGGGTTGTTGATGCGGCGCGCGAGCTCGGCCCAGACGTTGCGGTCGGGCATGGGCTTGTTAAGGCCGAAAAGATCGACCACGAGCTGGTCGAGTCCCTCGTGTTGAAGCGCGACGGGCAACTCGTAGATTGAGTTCACGTCGCGGCACTCGACGACGGCCTTCACCGGCACGTTGCAGAACATGGAGAGCTTGTCGCGCACGCTGGCGTCCACCGGCTTCTCGCTACGGCACACCAAAATGTGGGGCTGGATGCCGATCTCGCGCAGCTTCGCGACGGATTGCTGGGTGGGCTTGGTCTTCAATTCGCCGGCGGCGGCGAGGTAGGGCACGAGCGTAACGTGCAAAAAAATCACGTCGCGCGGACCTTGCTCGAGCGCGAATTGACGCAGGGCTTCGAGAAACGGCAGGCCCTCGATATCGCCCGTGGTGCCGCCGATCTCGGTGATGAGCACATCCACGTCTTTCGCCGCGACCGTGATGCGGTCCTTGATCTCGTTGGTCACGTGCGGGATCACCTGCACGGTTTTGCCAAGATAGGCGCCGCGACGTTCCTTCTGGATCACGCTCTCATAAACCTGACCGGAACTGAGGCTGTTGACCCGGGAAAGTTTGCCGCTGGTGAAACGCTCGTAGTGCCCGAGGTCGAGGTCGGTCTCCGCGCCGTCTTCAAGCACGTAAACCTCGCCATGCTGGTAGGGGCTCATCGTGCCCGGATCCACGTTGAGATACGGATCGAACTTCTGGATACGCACCGTCAGGCCGCGCATTTCGAGCAGCGCGCCAAGGGCAGCGGCCGTGAGGCCCTTGCCAAGGGAAGATACAACGCCACCGGTAACAAAAATATACTTCATCGGGAAACGGTTGATGAAGAGGCGGCAAAAATCCCTGACAAGAAAATCCCCGCCGCGCCGCCCGCTGCTTCACCTGTCTGGAGAAATTCACCTTCCACTCCCGAGCTACTGCTCCAACCACCAAGCGAAGCCCGCCATGAACACTCCGAGTATAAGCGCCAACCCCGCGTAAAGCCCCCACTTCAAGGGCTTCGCGAGCAAGGTCAGCACCCCGCCGGCCACGATCGCCACGCACGCCAAGACCAGCCAGCGCGGATAATGCCGCAACGGCTCCAACCAGGCCGCCAGGCCTGCGATTTCGGCTTCACCCTGCATCGCCCGCAAAATTTGCTCAGCCGTTACCGTTCGCCAAGCACTTCCTCCTTCCCCCCGACGCGACCACCACTCACTCTTCACCCTTTTCCCACATCCAAACATGTCCAACATCACCAAACCCCAAGTCCTCTGCTGGCTCCTCTGCGACGGCGTCCATATCGACCCCGCCACCGGCAAACACACCATCCTCGGTGTCTTCTCCGCCATCCGCGGTCGCCAGTTCCCGCTCACCCACCCTTTCATGATCTGGTTCCTGACGCTAACCGCCGTCGCCGCCGGAAAGCACAAGATCAAGATCTCCCTCGGCCTCGGCGCCGACTCCATGAGCGTCCTCCTTGATCGCGAATTCGAGTCCCAAGGCCCCCTCCAGCGCATCAATCTCATCAACGACGTGCGCAACCTCGCCTTCCCCGCCCCCGGCGACTACACCATCCAGATCGAGGTCAATGAAGAGACCATTCTCGTCACCAGCCTCACCGTCGCCAACTAAGCCTCGCCCAAAAATTCCCTTCCCCCGCGCCGCGCCCCGAACCGGGCGCGGCGCTTTTCTGCCCCGCCTCAAATCACCCGACCCACCAGCTTGCTCGCTCACAAAATGTCCTCCTTCGACCTCCTCGGCATCGGCTCGCCCATCATGGATCTCACCGCCCCGGTGACCGACGAATTCCTTGCCACCGTGCGCGGCGACAAAGGCGGCATGGTCCTTGTGGACGCCGCCGAGATGGATTCCATCGTCGTCCGCCTCCCCGCCCCCCCCGCGCTCGAAAACGGAGGCAGCGCCGCCAACGTTACCCGCGCCGCCGCCCGCCTCGGCCTTCGCACCACCTTCCTCGGCAAACTCGGCTCCGACGCCACCGCCGCCGCCTACCGCGCCCAGGCCGCCGCCGCCGGCATCGACCTCTCCCGCTACAAGACCGGCCAAGGCCTGCCCAACGCCCGCTGCCTCGCCCTCATCACCCCCGACGCCGCGCGCACCATGCGCACCGACCTCGGCGCCGCCCTCACCCTCTCCCCCGCCGAGATCACACCCGCCGACTTCGCCGGCGTGCGCCACGCCCACATCGAGGGATACCTCGTCTTCAACCCCGCCCTCGCCGACGCCGTCCTCGCCGGCGCGCGCGCCTCCGGCGCCACCGTTTCCCTCGATTTCGCCTCCTTCGAGGTCATCAACGCCACCCGCGACTGGCTCCTCGCCCAGCTCCGCGCCGGCGGCCTCCACGTCGTCTTCGCCAACGAGGACGAAATCCGCGCCCTGTATCCGGAAAACAAGGACAACGACTACCCCGCCCTCGCCCTCCGCCTCGCCGCCGAGTCCCCCGGCCTCGTCGCCGTGGTCAAGGTCGGCAAGGACGGCGCCTGGATCGCCCGCGACGGCGAACTCCACCGCATCGAGCCCGTGCCCGCAGACCGCGTCATCGACACCAACGGCGCGGGCGACAACTTCGCCGGCGGCTTCCTTCACGGCTTCCTCCACGGCTGGTCGCTCCCCGCCTGCGGCGCTCTCGCCGCCGCCGTCGGCTCCGAGTGCGTGCGCCACAGCGGCCCCGCCATCCCCCCCGACCGCTGGTCCTCCCTCCGCGCGCTCACCACCGAACTCGCGTCCGCCCACTCCCACTGATTGATCAGCTAACAGCTCTCATGTCCGCCGACTCAGCCGATCTCGCCCAGCTCGTCACCGCCATCGCTCAGCGCGCCCGCATCGCGTCGCTCGCGCTCGCGACCACCCCCGCCGAGCGCAAGAACGCCGCCCTCCTTCGCCTAGCCGAACTCCTCCCCGCCGCCTCCGCCGAGATCCTAGCCGCCAACGCCCTTGATCTCGCCGAGGCCCGCGCCAACGACCTCGCCACCCACCAGATCGAGCGCCTCACCCTCACCCCCGCCAAGCTCGACCACCTCGCCCAATCCGTGCGCGAAGTCGCCGCCCTGCCCGACCCCGTCGGCCAACAACTCGACGCCTGGACCCGCCCCAACGGCATCCGCATCCGCCAAGTCCGCGTCCCCATCGGCGTCATCGGCATCATCTACGAGGCCCGCCCCAACGTCACCATCGACTGCGCCATCCTCTGCCTGAAATCCGGCAACGCCTCCATCCTGCGCGGCGGCAAGGAAATCTTCCACACCAACACCGCCTTCGCCGCCCTCATCCAGCGCGCCCTCGCCGACACCGGCCTTCCCGCCGACGCCGTGCAACTCATCCCCACCACCGATCGCGCCGCGCTCAACCACCTGCTCAAGCTCGATCAACTCATCCACTGCATCATCCCCCGAGGCGGCGAGTCGCTCATCCGCTTCGTCGCGCAAAACTCCACCATCCCCGTCATCAAGCACTACACCGGCGTGTGCTTCGTTTACGTGGACCGCGCCGCCGACCTTGTAATGGCCGAGCGGATACTGCTCAACGCCAAGACCCAACGCCCCGGCGTGTGCAACGCCGCCGAGCAACTCCTCGTCCACGCCGACATCGCCGCCGTCGCCCTCCCCCGCCTCGCCTCTGCCCTCGCCTCAGCCGGCGTGCAACTCCGCGCCGACCCCGCCGCCTGCGCCATCCTCGCCCGCGCCGGCGTGGACCACGCGCCCGCCGCGCCCGCCGACTACACCGCCGAGTTCCTCGACCTCGTCATCGCCATCCGCGTCGTCGAATCGCTCGACGAGGCCGTCGCCACCATCAACCGCGACAGCTCCGGCCACACCGACGCCATCATCACCGCCGACGAGCCCGCCGCGCGCCGTTTCCAGGCCGCCGTGGACAGCGCCGTCGTGCCCTGGAACGCCAGCACCCGTTTCAACGACGGCTTCGAATTCGGTTTCGGCGCCGAGATCGGCATCAGCACCGACCGCCTCCACGCCCGCGGCCCCATGGGCCTCAAGGAACTCTGCACCTACAAATATCTGATCGACGGCACCGGCCAGACCCGCGCCTAAAAACGCCTCCTACGCCGCGCGCTACTGCCGCCGATTAGCCCGCGCGTTTACCCCTTTCGGCTGAGCCCTTTGCCGTTTACCAAGCGCGCTGCCTCCGGCAAACTCTGCCTCTTTCTTTTCCGCACCCGCCCTCTCCGACCATGCCCAAACTTTCCCGCGACGTCTCCGCCCCGCTCACCTCTAACAAGCACCTCCTGCGCTGGGTCGAGAAAATGGCCGCCCTCACCGAGCCCGCCGCCATCCACTGGGTGGACGGCTCCGTCGCCGAATACGACGCCCTCTGCGACGAACTCCTCGCCTCCGGCACCTTCCAAAAGCTCGACCAGAAAAAGTGGCCCGGCTGCTTCCACGCCCGCTCCGACGCCACCGACGTCGCCCGTGTCGAGGACCGCACCTACATCTGCTCCCTCTCCAAGGACGCCGCCGGTCCCACCAACAACTGGGTTGAGCCCTTCGAGATGCGCAAAAAACTCAAGGGCCTCTTCGCCGGCTGCATGCGCGGCCGCACGATGTTCGTGCTGCCCTTCTCCATGGGCCCCGTCGGCTCGCCCCTCTCGCAGATCGGCGTGCAACTCACCGACTCGCCCTACGTCGTCGTCAACATGCGCATCATGGCCCGCATCGGCGCGCCCGTTTTCACCGAAATCGACAAAGCCGAAAAACGCGTCGTCCCCTGCATGCACTCCGTCGGCCGCCCCCTCGCCCCCGGCGAGAAAGATGTCCCCTGGCCCTGCAACCCCGAGAAATACATCGTCCACTTCCCCGAGACCCGCGAAATCTGGTCCTTCGGTTCCGGTTACGGCGGCAACGCCCTCCTCGGCAAAAAGTGCTTCGCCCTCCGCATCGCCTCCGCCATGGCCCGCGACGAGGGCTGGATGGCCGAGCACATGCTCATCCTCGGCCTCCAAAATCCCGAGGGGCAAAAAACCTACGTCGCCGCCGCCTTCCCCTCCGCCTGCGGCAAGACCAACTTCGCCATGCTCGTGCCCCCCGCCGCGCTCGCCAAGAACGGCTGGAAAATCACCACCGTCGGCGACGACATCGCCTGGCTCCGCCCCGACGCCACCGGCCGCCTCCGCGCCATCAACCCCGAGGCCGGCTTCTTCGGCGTCGCCCCCGGCACCTCCCTCAAAACCAACCCCAACGCCATGGCCGCGTTGGCCAAAAACTCCATCTTCACCAACTGCGCCGTCACCCCCGACGGCGACGTCTGGTGGGAAGGCATGACCGACACCCCGCCCGCCAT
>DAIPIP010000280.1:0-2527 GCA_036770725.1 Opitutaceae bacterium | reverse complement strand
GAGGGCCTGATCGCCTGAAAGTCGAACATCGCGTAAAACTTGATAGTCGAGTGTACAATACTTCGGACAGTTCTGACAATCATAATCAACAGGTTGGCTTCCATAGGAGGCATTAAATCAAGCTCGGGGGCTGACCGGAGTTTGATAAAAATAACTTGCTGATTTTGCTTGATCTGTTGCCGATGCTCGAAGCGCTGATTTTGCAAGAAGTTTCCTACGTCATCCGCCACAAGGCTGAAAACCAAAACTGTCCGAACCATTGGTGTAAAGAATCAGCGGAATCTCGACAGCGGCCGCCACCACGCGCAGATAGGCGACGAGACCCTCGGCCGGGGCGTCGGCGTAATAGAATGGCGGCAGGCACAGGATGCCGTCGGCGCCAACCTCCTGCGCTTGCCGCGCGAGACGCAACGCCTCAAGCAGCGGACCGCCGCCGGCCTGAAACAGCACCAGGCCGGGAAAATACTCCAGCGTCAGCTTCAGAACTTCCAGCCGCTCGGCGGGCGTCATGGCGAAAAACTCGCCGGTCGTGCCGCCCGCCAGCACCCGGCGCACGCCGGCCGCCGTCAACCCGTCCAGGTGTTCGACCAACGCCCGCCGGTCGATCTTGCCGTCTTCGCCGAACGGCGTCAGCAGCGGCACGATCAACCCCGCCAGTTCGATGACTTCCACCTCTTCATGCAGCAGGTGGCGAGTTTGTTGGTATAACGCCGGCGACACCGCTTCCAGTTCCAGGCGCCCGTCCTCGTGGCGGAACAGGTGGACGTCCGCCCAGTGCTTGCTCGCGGCCCCATGGGCGCTGAATTCGCGCAGGTTGCCGTGCAAGAAGGTGGCGACGGCCCGGTCGAGCGAATACGCGCGCTGCTTGATATCCCGGCCCAGCCGCGTGGCGAGTTGCGGGCGCCAATGGGCGTCGAGAAACACCGCGAAACTGCCCGTTTTGCCGGCGCGCGGAAGAGTTGTTGAAAAACAAGGGCGTGGCCGACCTGAAGAAAATCGCGGTCGACCGCGATCCAGAGCTGCTGCACACCATGATGGCGCGCACCGGGCGGCGCTCCGTGCCGCAGATTTTCATCGGCGAAATCCACGTCGGCGGCTACGACGACCTGGCCGCGCTGGATCGCGCCGGTCGGTTGGATGCGCTGTTGCAGGGTTGAGAGTCCGCGCTCCGCGAGAGTCGGGCGGTTCCCAGACCCACCGGTCGCCTGTTTTAGTCGCCTGTTTTATTTGTCCGGCCACCGCATCCAGGTTCACCCAAGCCTCGTAAGCATTCTGGAAGCCGCCGAAAACGCGGCTGCGGTATACGGAACCGCACGACCCAGCCTAGGGGCGGCGTTTTCTTACTATACCCCTGACGAGGAATTCATCATGAATCAGCCCCTGACTTCGACCGCTCTGTCCGCGACCGCCGCCGCCGAAGACTTCGATCTCCTGACCAATCTCGTTTTGCTGTTGCGCCTCGGCGCGCTATCCTCTTTCCATCCGCCACGAACCAAGATTCGTTGGACCCTTGTTGCCCACCTTGAGGAGATTCTTTCCATGCACCGTCGTTCCCTGACCTACTGGGCCGTATTCACCCTGTTTGCCCTGAGCTTCATTACGCCGCTCCGCGCCGATGGATTGCCCGGCGTCCAAACGCTTCCTTCATCGCATGATTTTGCGACGCTGGTCACCCAATTGGAGACGGCGGTGGCCGACCACAAAATGGCGGTGGTCGCCAAGGCCAGCGCCAGTCAGGGCGCGGCCGGGCGTGGCATCAAAATCCCTGGCAATGCCGTGATCATGGTCTTTCGAAACGACTACGCGGTGCGGATGCTGGAAGCGAGCGTCCCCGCCGGTATTGAAGCGCCGCTGCGCTTTTACGTGACCGAGAACCCCGATGGCAAGGCCAGCCTGAGCTGGCGCGCGCCGAGCGCGACCTTTGCGCCCTACGGCAGCGCCCCACTCGATGAGATGGCTCGCGAACTCGATCCCATCTTCGCCGCGATCGCTCGCGACGCCGTGCGCTGAGGCACTGAAACAACGGGCCGCCATGCGGGCGGCGGCCCGGCGCGGCAGCCGCAACCCATCAAGAGGGAGGGAGTTATAATCCCGCCGCGTCACGAGCGAGAACCTGGCGCGACTCCCCCTTATCCCCACCGCGATCTCGATCCCCCGCATGATCCATCTCTCCGCCGTGCAGGTCATCATCCCCGCCCTCGACGAGGAAGCGACTGTCTCCGCCGTGGTGGAGGCGCTCCGCGCCCTCGGCCTCACGCGCATCCGGGTGGTGGACAACGGCAGCACCGACGCCACCGTGGCCCGCGCCCGCGCCGCTGGAGCCGAGGTGATCGAGGAAAACCGTCGCGGCTACGGCCAGGCGTGCTGGACCGGCGCGCAAGATCTCTCCCCCGACGTCGAGTGGCTGCTCTTCTGCGACGCGGACGGCAGCGACGAGCCGCGCGACGTCGCTCGCCTGCTCGCCGAAGCGGAAGCCGGGGCCGATTTCGTGCTCGGCGACCGCCGCGCCCGCCGCGAAGCCCGCGCC
>DAIPIP010000092.1:0-11347 GCA_036770725.1 Opitutaceae bacterium | reverse complement strand
AGCCATCCCTTTGCCCGCGAGCACCCTCAGCTTAACCAATGTTGCCGCCACCTTGTTCGTCTTCATCCTTGGGTCAGGATGTATAGGGGCCTGTCTGCGGGGTGCGTCGCTTGCGCTTGCATCGGGCGCGTTCCGGCTGGGACTGTCGCGTCCAGCCATGTCTTCACCGCTTAAACTTATCTTGTTTGACTGCGACAGCACGCTCTCGGCGATCGAGGGCATCGATGAACTCGGGCGGGCGCGCGGGCCGGAGGTTTTCGCCGGCGTGGAGGAGATGACGAACGCGGCGATGAACGGGAAAATCCCGGTGGAGTCGGTTTTTGGCGAACGCTTGCGTTTCATTCGCCCAAGTGCGGCCGAGGTGGCGGCGGTGGGGCGGCAATATGTGGAAACGGTCGAGCCCACGGCGGCCGCGACGCTGGCCGAGCTGCGGGCGGCGGGGTGGACGCCGATGATTTTGAGCGGGGGATTTCGCAACGCGATACGACCGCTGGCGGATCATCTCGGGATCGAGCGGGTGGAGGCGGTGGATTTGTTTTTCGACGCGGCCGGGGGCTATGCGGGTTACGACGAGGCGTATCCGACCACGCGCTCGGGGGGGAAGCCGGAGATCGTGCGGGCGCTGAAGGCCGAGCTGGCTCCGGCGAGGGTGGTGATGGTGGGAGACGGGGTGAGCGACTTGGAAGCCGCGCCCGAAGTGGACCTGTTCATCGGGTTCGGGCGCTACGTGGCGCGCGACAAGGTGCGGGCTGCTGCGGCGCGTTTCGTGTTTTCGCTCAACGAAATTCCGGCGCTGGTGGAATAATCTCGGATCGTTTCCAAATCCGGCCGGTGGGCTTTGACAAGTTGGTGTCGGCTCCTTGGCTCGCCTCGTTTCAACCGCGGTTTCGCGCATTTTTTCAGCCCATAAATGGACTCACTATTAATCACACTCCTTCTCGCCCCTTTCGTGCTGGCGCCGTTTTTGCCGGCTCTTAGCGCGAAGCTGGGTGCAAAAGTCGGCTGGGTCGCTTTGCTGGCGCCGGTCACGAGTTTTTTTGCGGCGTTTCAGCTCTGGCGTTTGCCCGAGGCGGAGCGGGCGGTGGCGCTGACTTACGAATGGGCGCCCTTGCTGGGGGCGAATTTGAGTTTTTTGCCGGACGGGCTGGGGCTGCTTTATGCGCTGATCGTGAGCGGGGTGGGGGTGTGCGTGGTGTTTTACGCGGCGTGTTATCTGGATGATCACCACTACCGGGATCACGGGAAGTTTTACTGTTATCTGTTGCTCTTCATGGGCGCGATGTTCGCGACGGTGTTGTCGAGCAACCTGATGGTGTTGTTCGTGGCGTGGGAACTGACGGGGTTGACCTCGTTTTTGTTGATCGGGTTTTTGCACGAGAAACATGAGTCGCAACGCGGCGCGCGGATGGCGCTGCTGACGACCGGCATCACGGGGCTGGCGTTGTTGGTGGGGGTGGTGCTGCTGCGGGTGGTTTACGGGACCTACGACATCACGGAGATTCTCGCGAGCGCGCCCCGGCCCGGCACGGAGGGATTGCTGACGATGGCGTTTTTTTGCTGCTTCATCGGCATCGCGGGCAAGTCGGCGCAGTTCCCGTTTCACTACTGGTTGCCGAACGCGATGGCGGCTCCCACGCCGGTTTCGGCCTATCTGCACTCGGCCACGATGGTGAAGCTCGGGGTGTTTCTCACCGCGCGGATGCTGCCGATTTTCAACGATCTGGAGCTTTGGACGCCGTTGTTAACGACGGTGGGTTTCGGCACCTTGTTGCTCGGGGCGGTGTTTGCTTTGCTCTCGCAGGATCTGAAGGGCGTGCTCGCCTACACCACGGTCGCGCAGCTCGGGCTGCTGATCGGATACTACGGGCTGCACGCGCAGGGGTATGCGGTGAAGTGGGACGCGCTGCACATCTTGAACCACGTTTTCTACAAGGCCTGTTTGTTCATGGTGGTGGGCATCATCGACCACTCGACGGGCACGCGCGACCTGCGGAAACTCGGCGGGCTGGCGAAGATGATGCCGCTGACGGCCCTGGCGGCGGCGTTGGGTCTGGCGGCTTTGGCGGGGCTGCCGCCGACGACGGGTTTCTTGAGCAAGGAAATGCTGCTGAAAACGCTCACGACGTTTTGGAAAAACACCGATGGAGGGGCTGTCGCGGTGTATGTGATGGGCTGCGTGTTGTTGGCCTCGCTGCTGAAGGTGACGATAGCGTTGCGTGTGTGGCGCAAGGCGTTTGGCGGCGCGCCGACCGAGGCGGTCAAGGCGCATTACCACGGGCCGTCGGCGGGTCTGCAATCGCCGCCTTTGCTGCTCGCGGGCGCGGCGTTGGGCTGCGGTTTGTTTGCGGAGGCGTTTGGCCGTTTCACCGAGACGTTTTCGGTCGCGGGGGTGCAGGCGGAGGCGTTTGGTCCCTTGCATTTGTGGCATGGTTTCACGCTTGAACTGGGTTTGAGCGCGCTGGTGATCGCGGGGGGAGCGGTGCTTTATTTCGCGGTGGGCGAGCGGCGTTGGGGGGCGGCGAAGATACCGGACTTGCTGCGGCTGGACTCGCGGTTCGACCCGCTGGTCGAGGGCGTGCCGTATGCGGGCAAGGCCCTGAACAAGCGACTCGGTTTTGAAAATCCCTATGCCTACCTGTTGATCGTGGGCGCGGCGGCGGTGACCCTGTTTTTCGCGGTGTTGCTGCCTCATTTCGGGGGGCTGGCGGAGCTGGCGCGCGAGTGGAGTTTCCTGCCGGCGGCGGGCGATGGTTGGTGGCGTTGGGGAGTGGTCGTGATCACGGGCGGCGCGGCGGTGGCGGCGGCGAGCTGGAAACAGCCGATCCGCCAGGTCTGCGCGTTGTCGGTGATGGGGCTCGGCGTGACGGTTTTCTTCGTCGTGTATGCCGCGCCCGATCTGGCGCTGACGCAGTTGTTGGTCGAGACGGCGACGCTGTTGTTGGTGCTGTTGGTGGTTTTGCGGTTGAAACGAAACGACGCGGATCGCCAGCCCTTGCCGCCGCATGCTTTCTGGGCGCGGCCCTTGCGCCTGGGGCTCTCGACCGCGTTTGGCCTCATGCTGGGGGCGGGGGTGTTGATCTTCCAGCAAGCGCCGTCGTTCGAGCGCGCGGGAGAATTTTATCTGGCGCAGACCGTGCCGCTGGCGAAGGGGTCGAACGCGGTGAACACCATCCTGGTGGATTTTCGCGGCTTCGACACGTTGTTGGAAATCGCGGTTCTGGTGATCGCGGCGCTGGGATGTCTGGGGCTGCTTTACCGGGCGCACAGCGGGCGACCCTCGCATGAGAACATGGGCACGGGTCATCGGGATTTTCATCCGGTGCCGAGAGATCTGATCCTGCGTTATGTGGCGATCTGGGGCTTCATCCCGCTGAATCTTTTCGCGGGGTATCTTTTCCTGCGCGGGCACCAAGCCCCGGGCGGCGGCTTCATCGCGGGTCTGGTGACCTCGCTTTCGCTGATCCTGCTGGTCTTCGTGCTGGGGGTGCACGGGGTGCGGCGTCTGGTGCGTTTCAATCCGCTTTCGGTCGCGGCCTTCGGGGTGACGCTAAGTGTATTCGTGGCGTCGATACCGGTGTTGTCGGGCATGCCGCTCTTTTACCACTATCACGGTTACATCCTGGGTTTCTACATCGGCACGCCCTTCTGGTTCGACCTGGGGGTGTTTTTGACCGTCGTCGGCGTGTTGTTGAAGCTGATCCTTCCGCTGATGAAATCCATCCACGGTCTGCCCGCCTTCGTGTTGGAGGACGCGGGGCGTTTCGCGGAGCGCGACAGCGAGCCGATCGATTTGACGCCGCCGCCGGCATCCGGCCCGGCCGCGAAGGAGGACTCCCGATGAACAACCAACTCGATGTCGCCGTGCTTGTCGCCCTGCTGGCCGGGGCCGGTTTTTATCTCTGCACCTCGCGCCGCCTTTTGAGGGTGTTGTTTGGCGTGTTGGTGCTCTCCAACGCGGCGAATCTGGTGCTGCTCTCGGCGTCGGGCGATCCGACCGACAAGTCGGCGCCGGTGATCATCGGCGAGGCGGCCCGGTTGGGGCGCGTTGATCCGTTGCCGCAGGCGCTGATCCTGACCGCTATCGTGATCGGTTTCGCGGTGGTGTCGTATTTCGCGGTGCTGATTTACCGGATCTACGCCGATCGCCGGCATGCGACGGTGTTGACGTTGTTTGCGGACGAGCCGCATCCCGATTCGCCCGCCGCGAGGGAACTCGCGGCGGATGCGGAGCAGCGCCGGTTGGAGCACGAGGCCGCGCGCATACGCGCGGAGGCGGCGCACGATGCGCACGGGCACGATGCGCATGCGCAAGACCACGGGGCGCACGGCAAGAAGGAGGACCACGCATGAACGCCAATCTGCTGGTGATACCGGTTCTTTTGCCGCTGCTGACGGGCATGTTTTGCCTTTTCATGCCGCGTCCGTCGGCGGCGCGACGCGCCTTGGTGGTGCTGGCCCTGGCCGGGTTGAGCGCGCTCGGGATCGGGTTGGCGGGCGGGGTGTTGGGCGATGGCGCGCTGGTGCTGCGTATCGGCGGGTGGGCGGTGCCCTACGGCATCGTGCTGGTGGGGGACACGCTCGCGGTGCTGTTGGTGACGCTGGCGGCGATCACGGCGCTGGGCTGCGTGCTCTACGGCATGGCGGAGCAGAAACTCGAGACGGAGCATCCGCTGCGATCGCCGTTGTTGATGTTTCTGCTCACGGGCGTGAACCTTTCGTTTTTGACCGGCGATTTGTTCAACCTGTTCGTCGCTTTCGAGGTGATGCTGCTCTCGGCCTACGCGTTGCTGACGCTCGAGGCGCGGGCGGAAAACTCGCGCCAGGCCTGGCCTTATCTCGTGCTCAATCTGGTGGGCAGCGCGCTGTTCGTGGCGACCTGCGGTTTTGCCTACAGCTTGTTTGGCACGATGAATTTCGCCGAGATGAGCGTGAGGGCGGACGCGTTGGCGGGCGACTTCCGGCTGACTTTGCTCGCGGCGATGATGTTGCTCGTTTTCGGCATGAAGGCGGGATTGTTCCCGCTCTATTATTGGTTGCCGCGCAGCTATCCGATGCTGCCTGCGGCGGTGGGGGCTTTTTTCGGGGGCATGCTGACGAAGGTGGGCGTGTATGTGCTGCTGCGGATTTTCGGCACGGTGCTGCCGCACGAGTTGGCGGGCATGCATCAATTGATCGCCTGGGTGGGGGCGGCGACGATGTTTATCGGCGTGCTGGGCGCGGTGAGCCGTTATCGGGTGAGCGAGATTCTCACCTACCACATCGCGAGCCAGATCGGCTACATGGGGTTGGCGCTGGGCATGTTCACGACCGCGTCTTTCGCGGCCACGATTCTGTTTCTAGGGCACAACATCCTGGTGAAGTCGGCGCTCTTTTTGGTGGGCGGCGTGATCACGCGGGCCAACGGCACCGACGAGCTCGCGCGCACCGGCGGATTGTGGCGCGCCGCGCCGTGGCTGGGCGTGGCGTTTTTCCTGCTGGCCGCGTCGCTCGCCGGGTTGCCGCCGATGAGCGGATTCTGGGGCAAGCTCTACATCGTGCAGGCGGGCTTCGACTCGGGGCGTTGGGCGCTGGGCGCGATGGCGGCCTTCGCGGGCATTCTCACGCTGATGAGCATGTTGAAAATCATGTTGGCCTGTTTTTGGCGCGGCGAGGCGGCCACGCCGGTGCGGGGGGATGGCGGCGCGCGCGGCATGACGGCGGTGTGTCTGGGCGCGGCCGCGCTTTCGCTCGCCATCGGTCTGGCGGCCGGACCCGCCACCAAAATCGCCCTTCTCGCCGCCGAGGAGACGCGTGATCGCGCCGGCTACGTCGCCCGTGTGCTTGGCGCCAACGACAACCATCTGCCAGAGAAACAACTGCCATGAGCAACACCGTAACCCAAGCCGCCGCCCCTTTGATGCCGTCCGCCGAGGTGGTGGAAAAACTGCGAGCCGGCCGAGGTGGCGCGAGCCGGGCGGCGTGGCGACGCCTGCCGGGGTTTTTGTTTTTTCTCGTGCGTTTCGCGCGTGAGCTGGTGCTCGCCAACATCGCGATGGCCAAGGTCGTGTTGTTCCAAAAGCCCCATTCGCTGAAGCCGGAGTTTTTCATCTACGATCTAAAAGGTCTCGATCCGGCGGAAATCGTGATTCTCACGCACTGCATCAGCCTCACGCCGGGGACGACCAGCGTTGACGTAAGCGAAGACGAGACGCGGGTTTTGGTTCACGGTCTGGATGTGACCGACCCGGGTGAGATCTGCCTCGGGATCAAAAACAGCCTCGAAAAACCTCTGCTCGGATGGACCCGTTGAAACCCGCTCCCACCACCCATGAACACATTGCTTGAAGTTGTTTTGTATCCGCTGGGCTGGGCGACGGCGTTCCTGCTTTCGGGCGTGGCCATCTGGCGTATCACGCGCGGTCCGACGACGCTCGACCGGATGGTCGGACTCGACGCCGTCCTGGTCGCCTTGGTGACGATGGTGGCGATGTTTTCATTGCAAGCGAACGCGGTGGGGTTCCTGGAGATGATCATTCTGCTGACGGCGCTCGGCTTCTTCACCACGGTGGTGTTCTACTACTATCTCGCGCAGCCGAAACGCAGGGCGGGCGAGGATTTCAACGAAGAGCGGGAGGGCGCGGAATGAACCCGTGGTTTGATATCGTCGGCGCGGTTTGCCTGGTCGGCGGGCTGTTTTTTCTCTTCGTCGCGGGCATAGGCATCTGGCGATTGCCCGATGTGTATTGCCGGGCGCACGCGCTGGGCAAAGCGCTGACCCTGGGGGTGATTCTTCTGCTGCTGTCGCTGGGCTTTTTGATCGACGGCGCGCCGTGGTGGAAGGTGGGCTTGGCGATCTCCTTTCAACTGGTGACCATACCGGTGGCGAGTCATCTGCTTTGTTTAATCGGCCATCGCCGCGGCGTGGTGCGTTGGTCGGCGAAGGGCTGGGTAAAGGATCAGGGGGAGTCGATGTTCCCGGAAAAATCCTGAGGCGGGAATGTTTGGCGAGAGCGCGGTTTTGCGTGGAGCCAAAGAAGAAGGGTGAAAAGAGCGGGGACGGAATCGGGGTGTGTTGGCCAAGTAACGCGCAGTAGTGCGGTTTGAGAGCGGGTGAGGGGTTTGATTCGATGGACGAAGGCCCACCATGCAAACCCTGCCATTGTCCTCGCCCTCGTTGGCGTCCGAGGCGCCGCCGGCGTTGATCGCGCCCTTCGCGGTGTTGATCCTCCTGATCGCGATCACGCCTCTGGCGCCGCGGCGGGTCAAGCACTGGTGGGAGCGGTGGTATCCGGCGGTGGCGATAGGGCTCGGGAGTGTGGTGGCGCTTTGGTATCTCGTGTCGCAGCCTCACGGTCCGGCTGAAGTGTCGGGGGTGTTGCGTGAATACGGGGCGTTCATCGCGCTTATCGGTTCGCTGTATGTGGTGGCGGCGGGGGTGCATGTGGGGGTGGGTGGTTCGGCGGCGCCGTGGGAAAACGTTCGCTTTCTGTTGATCGGCGCGTTGCTGGCCAACTTCATCGGGACCACGGGGGCCTCGATGGTTTTGGTGCGGCCATACCTGCGCATGAACGCCGGGCGGGTGGCGGCGCACCATGTGGTTTTTTTCATCTTCGTCGTGTCGAATTGCGGCGGTGCGCTCACGCCGATCGGCGATCCGCCGTTGTTTTTGGGGTATCTGCGCGGGGTGCCCTTTTTCTGGCTGATGGAGCAGGTTTTTTTCGCATGGGCTTTTGTGATCGCCGCGCTGTTGGCGGTTTTCTGGTGGATCGACTGGCGGGCGTTTCGCGTGCAGCCGGCGCAGGTGAGGACGGCGGCGAGCCAGCCCGACATCGCGCGCTTCGCGGGGTGGATCAATGTCGCGCTCATGGCCGTGGTGGTCGGGGCGGTTTTCATACCCGGCGACATTCCGTGGTTTCGCGAGGGGGTGATGATCGCGGCGGCGGGTTTGAGCCTGCGATTCACACCGAAGATCATTCATGAGATAAACGCCTTCACCTTCGGTCCGATCCGGGAGGTGGCGGTGCTGTTTTTTGGTATATTCCTGACCATGATGCCGGCGCTCGAATATGTGGCGGCGCATGGGAAAGAATTTGGCGTGCGCGAGCCGATGCAGTTTTACGTCACGACGGGCGCGCTTTCGGCGGCGTTGGACAACGCGCCCACTTACGCGACGTTTTTTGGCTTGGCCACGGTGGCTTCGCGGGAGGTGGAGCCGGAGGCTTTTCCGCCCGAAGGAGCGAGCCGCGCGGACATCACCACCGCGCTGTTGAGCACATCGCCCGGGCTGGTGATGGCGGTGAGTCTGGGCGCGGTGTTTTTCGGCGCGATGACCTACATCGGCAACGGCCCCAATTTCATGGTGAAGGCCATCGCCGAGAGCGCCGGGGTGAAGATGCCGAGTTTTTTTGGCTACCTGCTACGTTTTGCCCTGCCGGTTTTGCTGCCGATCCTGTTGCTCGCGGGATGGATTTTTTTGTAGCGAAGCGGGATTCTTATCAGGTGGCGGTTTAGGCCGGGCGGCAGGCTTTTACCAGCGGCCGTGTTCGTCTTTGCGCAGGCTGAGCGCGAAGGCGACGAGGAGTTGCACGGTGTGTTCGACGTCCTGTAGATCCACCAGCTCGCTGGGGGTGTGCATGTAGCGCAGCGGGATGCTGAGCAGTCCGGTGGCGACGCCGCCGCGGCCCATCTGGATGGCGCGGGCGTCGGTGCCGGTGGGGCGGGGCTCGGCCTCGAACTGGTGCGGGATGCCGAGCTTCTCGGCGCAGGCGACGAGGCGGTCGTAGATGAAGGGATTGATGTTCGGGCCGCGGCAGATGATGGGGCCGCCGCCGAGCTTGGTCTCGCCGTATTTGCGCTGGTCGCAATCGGGGTGGTCGGTGGCGTGGCCGACATCGACGGCGACGGCGAGGTGCGGGTTGACGGCGTAGGCGGCGGTGGTGGCGCCGCGCGTGCCGATCTCCTCCTGGGCGGTGGCGACGGCGACGACGCGGGCGGCGAGTTTCTTCTTTTGCGGCGCGAGGCGGCGCAGCGCCTCGCCGATGGCGTAGGCGCCGACCTTGTCGTCAAAGGCGCGGGCGACGCCGATGCTGCCGTGCAGGAGTTCGAAGCCCGGTTGGTGGGTGGCGACGTCGCCGATGCGCACGCGGGCGAGGGCGTCCTTCTTGGATTTTGCGCCGATATCGATCCACATCTCGTGGACCTCGGGGGCTTTTTTGCGGTCGGCCTCGTCCATGAGGTGGACGGCGCGCTTGCCGGTGACGCCGAGCACGGGGCCGTTTTGGGTGGAGATGACGACGCGGCGGCCGGGGATCATGATGCGGTCGTGGCCGCCGATGGTGTTGAAGTAGAGGTAGCCGTCCTTGTTGACGTAGCTGATCTGGAGGCCGAGTTCGTCGATGTGACCGGCGAACATGAGCACGGGGTCGCCGGCCGTATTCAAAGTGGCGATACGGTTGCCGATGGTGTCGTTCTCGTAGGTGTCGGCGGCGGGTTTGACGTGTGCGTCGAAGACGGCCTGGGCCTCGTTTTCGGCGCCGGAGGGCGAACGGGCGGCGAGGAGTTCGGCGAGGAAGGGCGGCACGACGACGGCGGATTTCGAGGCGGAGGAGCGGGCGGCGCTGGCAGACTTGGATTTGGCCATGGTTGAGTGGGGGAGAGCAGGCCGGGTTTGCGGCGAGGCGACAAGCTTGGGGTGGCGGGGGTTTGGGAAGCGCGGGTGTGAATCAGAGGCGGTCGAGCAGGGCTTGGCGGCGGTCTTGAATGCCCCAGTAGGCTTCGATGACTTTGTTGTAGGCGGGGAGAGCGAGATCTATGAGCTGGGTGCCGACCAGATTTTTGGCGAGAAAGCGGGACGGGGGGAAGTTGGCCCAGATTTTGTCCTCAAAGTCTTTCATGGCGCGCGCATCACGGTTTGCGCCGGCTTCGGCCATGGCGTGAAGGATGTCTCCCGCGCGGTTCACGGTTGCTTTGGGGTTGTAGAGGAAAAAGGACGCCAAGCGCGCGATGTTTAGCGAACGGGGATTGGCTCCGAAATCGATTTGATGGAGGCGGGGTGAGAGGAGGAGGTCGCTCTGAATGCCGTATTCAGCGAGACAGAGCAGGCGCGCGCCTTCGGCGGGATCTTGAAACGAGGAACGCAGGATGCGGGAGAGTTCGTTGAGGGTGGTGGCTGTGAGTTCGCCTTTATCGAGAACGTATTCGAGGGCGCTGAGAGTTTGGCGCTGAAGCATGATGGCGACCATGCGGCGGGCGAGGGTGCGGGCGTTGGCTTCCAGTTTTTGGGCGGCGTCGAAGACAGGAATGAGCAGGGCGACCGCTTCGTCGCGCCGACCGTCGAGCGCGAGGAGGGAGGCTTGTGCTGAGGCGAAGCGCGCGACCTCACGCATGGGGCCGAAGGCGGGGACGGGGTCGTCGAAAGTGGTGGTGAGGTCGCCGAGGCGGGGAGCGGCGGCCATCTCGTCGAACCAGTCGCGCAGGGCTTGCAGCTCGCTCCAGCGTGTCTCGATGCCGGCGCGGTTCTTGGTGAGGAACGCGGTCCATTTCTCACGCTTGGCGGGGTCGGCGTTGAGTTCGGGAAAGATGAGTTTGGATGCAGTGAAGGTGTCGTGGAGCGAGCCGGGCGTGTTTTTCGAATAACGCAGGACGAGCGCGTGGGTGGCGGCGGCTTCGGGAAAGTCCGAGCGCAGCGCGGGGTGGTCGGGATCGTGGCGGATAGTGGTGTCATCGGTCGCGAGCCAGCCGAGGAAGAGGGCGAGGCTGGCGATCAGCGCGAGTCGGGGCAGGGCAAGGCGGCGCGCGGGGAGGAAGCGGGCGAACAAGATCCAGACCGGGCCTGCGACGAAGAGGCTGGCGAGTAAAACGCGGATGCCGGTCGAGGCCGAACCGGTGGCGGGGTGGCGCAGGTAGTTGTAGGCGAAGACGGCGACCAGCAGGAGCAAGAGCGCGAGGAGGAGCGTGACGATGGCGCGACCAAAGCGGCGGAGGCGGGAGGGCATGGGCTTACGGTAATGGGCTGCGGTGTGGCGGTCGGAAATGGGAGACAAAAAGCCCCCGGCGCGCGGGGCGGCGGGGGCTGGTGATCAAAGCGGCGGGGTGCGGCGACCCCGCCTACAGTGATGATCAGGCGAGGGAGACGCCTTTTTTGGCGGCGGCGCGGAGGAGGGCGTCGGCCATGTCGGAGGGGGTCGCGGCGACCTCGATGCCGCACTCCTGGAAGACGGCGATCTTGGCCTCGGCGGTGTCCTCGTGGCCGCCGACGATGGCGCCGGCGTGGCCCATGCGGCGTCCGGCGGGCGCGGTCGCGCCGGCGATGAATCCGGCGACGGGCTTGGTGCAGTGGGCCTTGATCCAGCGCGCGGCCTCGACCTCG